>WQZG01000041.1 GCA_009780855.1 Treponema sp. | reverse complement strand
GACCTTTTCCGTAAACGGGAAACCCAGGGTAAGCGTTTAAAGGGTTTTTACAACAAGGAAGGGGCCTGGAGCATTTAAAAAGTTTTCGCCCCCCCCCCCCGCTGCAGTACTGGTTCCGCTGCCTTTATCCTGACCCCCGGCCGAAACTAAAGCCAGGATACTCAAACAGGCAAGAAATCCAATTAAAAGGCTAAACCCAATGGATTTTTTGTTCTTCATTCTAGATGCCTCCATAAAAATTTAAAATAGAATGGACGTAAGTCACATTACACAGGTCATTGGCTTTTTTATCCGGCGAATAACCTTGTAAAAATGATAATCGCGGAATTTTGATCTGTCAACCTTTTGGCGAAAATTTTTTTGCTAATAGATTTACTTATGTTATACATCACTTAAAAGAATACCCGTGTTTTTTTAATCATAATTTAATCGAAAACGATTTTTTTGTTAAAAAAATTTTTATGTAAGCCAAAGCCATAAGGTTATCCGGGAGTATTTATTGACAAGCGGAGTGAGTGTCGTGGCCGAGCTTGCTCGGACATGGCCGAACGAGCGCAGTCAAAGCAGGGGTCAATACCCCGTCGAACCGTAGGTTCGCGCTCTGCTGCGGAAGGCGCTGGAAGCGCCGGGTGCAGGACTTGCCCTGCGGTATTGATACCCTTCATTTTTTACGTAATTTAAGCGGAAGATAAATCTGCTGCTGGGCAATACCAAGAGCGATGTCAAAAGCGCCGTCCGGGTTTGGCATATTGCACATTCCGCTTTTTGGAAAATCCCCGTATTCAAAAATATCGTTATTTTTAATCCAGCCCATCATGCAATTAATGGTTTCGTTTAAATCCGCGCTGTCCTTTTCGTCTCCTGTGGCTACCAAAAATAAGCCGCCCGGGAATTCAAATATATTATATGGGGCAACATCCGCTTCCGTTACTTCGTCTTTTATAGCGGAAATAAAAATATTTTGTCCGTGCCCCCATGTTTCTTTTGCGCCTTCGTGCCATAAGAATTCAGCGGGCTCGTACATATGATCTTTCAATAGGTGCCTGTGTTCATTTAGCCATTTTGAAAATCCATTATTTCCAAAAATCTCGTTTAATGTTTTTGATCCTGATGAAACGGCTCTGAATTTTTTTATTTCTATTCCCCTCATATTTATTAATTTACTCATTTTAATAATTTTCTCCCATTAATATTTTATATTGATACCCTTCATTAATCAAGTTATGTTAATCAAGTTATTGACAAAATAAGATCGGTATTTCATCATTATATAAATATATTTAAAATCGGAGTGATTCTATGAGTCAATTTGACAGCATGGAACAGCGAATAATCAATATGTATATTGATTTATTTCCGCCGTTTAAACCAGGCAAAAACGAAAGTATCAGTGAATCATCTCAAAAACAGTTTTATGAATTTATAAATACTTTATTGCATATATTATATAATAATCCCCTGCTTCTTTTTTCTAAAATAAATCAGGACGATTATTTTATCAAACGTTTTAATAAACATTCTGAAAATAAACAACTATCATATACAAGAATGAAAAAATGCATAAAGTCGTTACAGGATTTTTTTGAATTTCTGTACAATATTGGAAAAATTGGCAAACAAAATAACGGGGCTTTGGTATTTGATGATAAAATTAAATTTCCCGCGAGATATCTGGAAATATTGGAACAATGCGGTATGGAATATACCAAAAATGATTCTCATCTAATATTACTGAGTAAAAAATATCCTGAACTTGTTAATTGCTGGAAATGGCTTTCAACAAGTCCCGGTCACAGCTTAACACATTTTATAAGCTGTATGTTTGATTTAAATTATGCGTATGCCAGTGATATTTATTCTAAATTATCAGGCAACCAGGAAGCATTCAATTTATTGGAATCATTTTTAATAAATAATGGTTATACCAGAATTGATAATAGGGATAACAAGGTTAACCTTGATTATGTTAAAGAATATGACAGTAAAATGAATGAGATAAAAGAACCATTCGGAGAAAGAACCCATGGGGGTATTTCCGCGCAATATGATAGTTTAATGGAAAATCCTGCCGTTTACAGTTTACGGATCCCTTATTATAAAATATTGCTTGAACATTTTGAAATGATGTCAGATGAATTAAAACATTTTATTGTAAGTACCGGAAAAAAATGCAATGGCTGCCGTTATTGTGTGCAAATGGATAAAACGGGGGAAAAACAATTTACGTATATAACAGTTTCCCATAAAAAAGAATATAAAATGTGTTTTTATTTTCCTGCTTTTCAATATTGCTGGGAAAAACTGGAATTATCTGCAGCAGAAAATATAATCAGGTTATTATCATTTGCAGAGGACGCAAAGGTATTTTATGAAAAATGAAATTTATACAAAGCCCGGTAAAATCACCGAACAATGGTTAAAAAACGCAGGCGGTTTTTCATGGCAGGATTTTGTGACAGCTATGCCTTCATTGGTATTTCTTGTTACAGGATGGAAAAAAAACGGAAAGGAAAACGCTTGCTTGCAATCCTGGTCCGCTTTTGTCGGTGGAGGAACAGATGATTTTATCTGTATTATGGGTAAAGTACCCAAAAAGGGACATATGTATCAGTCAATTAAAGAAACCAATGTTTGTGTGTTAAATTTTCCTTCAAATGATATATATAAAAAATGCATTAAAACTATCAGAAATAATCAATTTGATACTGATGAAATAACCGCATCAGGTTTAACAGCAGAAAATGCAATAAAAGTTAATGCCCCAAGAATAAAGGAATGTTTTTTAAACATAGAATGTGAATTTTTATGGGAACATGAGCTATTCAATGGTTGTCAGGACATGACCGTAGCCCTAAAAGCGGTGCATATCTGTATGGACAGCGATCACTACGATCAAAGTAAATTGGGCAGATATGGTAAAACAGGATATTTATTTCAGATTGATAACCCGATTAACCCTGAATCCGGAGAAGGAACATTATTTGGTCCCGGTATAATAGAGCATGGTGATTCCATCGAATGGAAAATTACATAACAATACCGATGAAAAATTTATGATTTCCTGTATTCAACTCCCATTAGGTCACATAATAAAATCATATGCCGGTTTTGTGTAAATACACCCGCATTATTTTGCCTGGCATTTTGGGCAATCACAATATCCAATATACCTATTCATATATTACTATCAATTATGTAATCCATTTCTTTTCCTCGTAATATCCAGATTTACATCCAAATGTAATTTTCCTGCAAATTCAATAAGTTTGGTTCTTTTTTTAGAATTAATTACTTGTCTTAAGGCTTCATTTATAGTTGCGGTTTTAGTGGTTTCGCCTGTCCACTTCATTGCTTCTGTTAATAAAGTCTCATTCAAATCAAGTGTTGTTCTCATTATGTCTCCTATGCATACGATATAATGATATTTATATGGATCGTCAAGTATTTATAATGTATCTTAAAAAAATAAAAATCGAAAACGACCTATTGTAAAACCACATTTCCGGTGATATTCTTAAAAGAAAAAGCAAGGAGAATTTTATGGGAAAAACATACAAAGTAACTGTAATAGGCGCTGGTGACAGGGGCAGGACATACATGGGCATGCTTAAGAACCATCATCAAAATGATGTGGTTTTTGGCGGGGTTTGCGATCTTCAGGAGGCAAGAACCGAAAAAGCAAGCGCGGAATTCGGTATTGCCGCTAAATTTTCCGATTATAAAAAAGCCATAACCGAGACCAAACCGGACATTGTTGTTGTCGCCACTCCAGCGTTTTACCACACCGATATCGCGTCCTTCGCGATGGATAATGGCTGCCATGTACTTACCGAGAAACCTTTTGATTTGTCCATGGAAAAATGTTTTAAATTAAAAGAAAAGCAAAAACAGACAGGTAAATCACTGGCTATCGGCCTGCAGTACCGCAACCAGAAGGTCAACAGGGTCATCAAGCAGATAATGGACAAAAGGCTTATCGGTAAAAACGTTGTGATGACGATTTTTGACATAAGGGAGAACCGGCCCAAAATCGCGATGCATGACGCGGAGTTCGGCAACGGCGGCCCGCTCAACGATGTTGGCTGCCATTATTACGATTTGATGCGCTGGTATTACAGTTCCAATGTAAAGTCGGTCAGCGCCCTTTGGCGGGTTGACGCGGCCGGCCGCCCCAATATTATCAACGCGATAAAAACCAAGGCGCCGGATAACGGGGTAATTACCGCAGAATTTGAATCCGGAGATATGCTTATGATGGTCATAAACTGGTCGCTCCCGACATGTAAAGCTAACAACTACCATTTCTCATCGATTACCGGTTCCGAAGGTTTTGTCCTTCCCAAGGAACTTCAGAATTATCCTGATGTCAAAATTCAGAGCGGCGATAAAGAAATGACACTTAGCCCCGACCCTGCCGATGATCACGACTGCATACAGGCCGAGCTGGGCGTATTCGATCATCTTGTAGCGGAAATCGAAGGCCGCGGGAAAGTTCAGGCCGGGGTGGAAGAAGGCATACTTAGTCTGGCAGGTTCCATGGCCGCCATAAAATCCGGCGTTCTTGGCAGGGCAGTGACAATCAAGGAAATCCTGGATTCCAGGCCGACCATACTGGAGTGCATGAAATGAAGATAGCGTTTATAGGCGCCGGCAGTTATGTTTTTACCAGGAATCTGGTAAGGGATTTGCTGACATATCCGGCCTTGAGCGGAGCAACCCTTGCGCTTATGGATATAAACGAAGAACGGCTTTCCTACGCCAGGGATTCGGTGCAAAAAATCATTGCCGCCGGGAATTATCCCGCCAAACTGATCGCCACCATGGACCGCAGGGAAGCTTTGGACGGCGCCGACGGCGTTGTATGTACAATTAAAACAGGCGATCTTGATGTCTGGCGCACCGATCTGGAAATACCTGCAAAATACGGGGTGAATATTTGTATCGGCGACACAAGGGGGCCTTCCGGAGTTTTCCGCGCTCTGCGTCACATACCTGTGCTTTTGGACATTGCCAAAGACATTGAGACCTATTGCCCTGACGCGGTTTTTTTAAATTACACCAATCCCATGGCCATGCTTATAAGGGCTGTGCAGGAACAAAGCAAGGTTAAAATTACCGGACTCTGCCACAGTGTCCAGGGTACCGCGGAAAAACTTGCCGGCTGGATTGGTGCACCTATCGAAGAAATTACCTTTCTTTGCGCGGGCATAAACCATCAGGCTTTTTATCTTGATTACCGCTGGAACGGGAAAGACGCTTATCCCCTAATCGCAGAAGCCGTTAAAAAGCCTGAAATTTATAATGAAGAAATTGTGCGCAACGAAATTTTCCTTAAATTTGGCTACTATGTAACAGAGTCCAGCGGCCATAATTCAGAATACCTGGCGTGGTTCCGCAAGCGTCCGGATCTGCTGGAAAAATACTGCACCGGCCCCGGTAACAATCCGGGAATCCAGTACCAGGGAATTGAAAATTTCCTCAAGCGAAACGCGACCTGGAAAGAAGATTTTACAACGTTCATGAATGACAAGACTAAACTTAAACGGGGCAGGGAATACGCCGCAGGAATTTTTAACGCTGTAATCGGCGACGGCACTCTTTTTAAATTTAACGGCAATGTCCGCAATTACGGTTTAATCGACAATCTGCCAACAGGCTGCGCCGTCGAAGTACCGGTGCTGGCGTCCCGCCGCGGTTTTGAGCCCATGCATGCAGGCCCGCTGCCGGCACAGCTTGCACCGATGGTTAATACATCGGCCATGTGCGAGGAATTGGCTGTCCAGGGCTGTCTGGAAGGAGATCCAAAAAAAATCTTTTACGCCTGCGCCTACGATCCCCTTACGTCGGCGGTCTGCAGCCTTTCTGAAATAAAAAAGATGGTTGAGGAAGCGCTTGAGTTTAACAAGCCTTATATGACGAATTTTAAATCTATAAAAGTTTGAGTTATTAATATGTAGATGTAAAACATTGATTTTTAACTTGATTGAAAATTACTATTTTTCATGTTAGGTTTATTTTATGACCATCGAACAAATTGTTGAAATACCGGCTGACCGCCGGATTGTTTTACAAGTTCCGCCTGAAGTACCGACAGGGCGGACGAGTGTCATTATCCAATTTCCAATGCATAAAACTTCTGTAAAGAAACGCATGACCGAAGCGGAGGAAATGGAGTATTTCAGGATTCATGCGGAAGAGCTTAATGCTGAAACAATGGATGCTCTTTCGTATCAATGCTGGAATCCATTGGAGAATGATGACCAATGAAACGCGGTGAGCTTTATAAGGTTAATAAAAATGTAGATAATGATCCAAAAAAGCAACGGGTTTTTCTTATTGTCTCCCGCCAGGAACTTATTGATAAAAATTTTTCTACTGTCATTTGTGCTCCAATCTATTCCAATTATGGCGGTCTCCAGACCCAGGTCGAAGTAGGCGCTGATGAAGGGCTTAAACATGACAGTACTGTCTTCTGCGATGCTCTTATGAGTATCCAAAAATCACTGCTCACCAATTACATTGGGCAGCTCTCTGCAGTAAAAATGCAGGAAGTTAACATTGCGCTCCGTACAGCACTGGCTACCGGGTAAATATTAAATCAATTTGGTTCCAAATCGATCCTGGCGACAGTCTCTTTAAATTTTATACCATCCTCATACCTGCCCTCGTTAACGGGCAGGTATCCGTTTTTAACAAACATGGACAGCAGCTCATAATCGGCTTCTTTGTGGGTTCCCTTTTCAAAAATTGAGGAGTCATTTATCGCCAGTTTGCCAAAGAGACGGATATTTTTTTCTTTTGTAATATGTAAAAAACCAATCAAATCTTCTCGGGTTTTGCCCATGCCCCTCATAATCGATACATCCATGGACCTCGGCTCGCATGCAATACAGGCATTTATGAATCCGGGGAAATAGGGGCCGCATGTATGCAGATGGCCGCGGCCAAACCGTTTAAAAAGTTTTTTATTGCAGGGTACGCAGAATTCAATATGCTGCGCCGGATTTAATACCGAAATAAAATCATCCCATATTATTATTCCGCCCTTGCCGGGTATTGGGTTGTTGGGATTCATGGCCAGGTTTTCCGGACCTATCCAGCGTTCCATGGTTTCAACCAGTTTAATAATTCCGTCAGTTATTACATCAAGAAAATTATGGACCAGCTCCGGGGCGTCGTACATGGCGTACATCAGTTCTTCGTTGGGAACCAGTTTGGTGGCAAGACCGTACGGGGACTGGTGATCTGCAACCGCGACAGGTATTTCTCCTTTGGTCGCGTCAATAAAACGGGTTATGTGTTCCTTTAAAATTTTTCCCCACTCTGTATCTTCAAAGTCCAGATCGTTTGACAGTTTCTGCGCCTCATAAATATCCTTAAATAATCTGCCCTCCGTAAACGGGGGATTTTTTTCTGTAATGTATTGTTTGGCGCCGTACATTGCCGGCAGTATGCCTTCTCCAAGATAACCCAGGCTCATGACCGGCAGATAATCACAATCCGGGAAAGTATCAAAATGGTACTGATTCATAAGGATCGCGGCTTCAACTGCTTTGGAAGAATCAGCGATCATTTCACTTATGGTATAGGGATTTCCCGGCCGCCAGTAAGATTTTGTTTTAGCAGGCCCGGCCGTATAGACAAAAGGAGTCCTCTCAATTTTTTCGTTGTCATACCAGCGCCGCCGCAGGTCTCTTGCCTGCGCAACCCGTTCCCTGTCAAATTTTATCTGGGCATACATTCGCGCATCCGCTTAAGTCCGGTAAGATTATCCGCCGCTGGCCAATATTCAAATCCAATATAACCGTCATAACCGGCTTCGATAATTTTTTCGATTATTCTGCGGTAGTCAAGTTCGCCCAGATCGAGTTCTTTTCTGCCGTAACTGCCGGCTGTGTGGATGTGCCCGATCAATTTAATATTGGCCAGTATCCTGCGCAGCACATCACCTTCTGTTATCTGTTGATGATAAATATCGTACAGCAGCCTCACATTGGCGCTGCCGACTTCATTGATAATTTCAAAACCTTCGTCGGAATATTCCAGATATGTACCTATATGATTGACCCTGCCGTTAAGCGGTTCAAGCATCAATGTAATATTGTTTTCTGCCGCGATGGGGACGGCCTTTTTAAGGGCGTTTACCAGCGCCTTATGTTGATAATCCCTGCGCGCTCCGGTGTCGTCTCCGGCCGTTACTACAAGGCGTTTGTTCCCGAATATTTTTGTTGCCTCAACAGCGCCCTTTAACACCTCGATAAAATCGTTCTGCGCCGCTGGATCGGTCAGGTTAATGGGCTTTGGCTTGCCGCTGAATGACACACATATTACTCCCAGCGCGTCAGCCTTTGACTTCATTGCCTGCAGATCTTTGCCAAAGTACCGCATGAATTCAAAGCAGTCATACCCAGCGGCCTTTACCCCTTCGATTGCGGTAACGGGATCAACTCCGCTAAAGACCGCGTCCAGATTTACCGAATATTTTATTTTCATTTTTAACCTCTTACCTTTATTTTAACCTTTATTTTAACCTTTAATCGATCCTATCATTACGCCTTTTATAAAATATTTTTGGACGAACGGATAAAGACACATTATCGGCGCTATCGAAACTACGATTACGCTGTACTTGATTACCTGCAGCATTATCATTGAATCTTCGTTCATTTCTGTATTTGCGGAAGGTTCGTTTAATCTGGAAGTAAGCAATTCCCGCAATATAACCTGCAGCGGCAGTTTATTGCGATCGGTGATATACAGCAGCGCGTTAAAATACGCGTTCCAGTGATATATGGCAATATAAAGGGTAATTACCGCTACAATGGCTGTGGAAAGGGGAAGGGCGAACTGTATAAAGAAACGGAAATTTCCGCAGCCGTCAATTACGGTCGCTTCCCTTAATTCATTTGGAATACTTACAGAGAAAAAAGTCCGGATCAAAATTATGTTATAAACAGAGACGCTTCCCATTATTATCAGAACCAGTCTTGTGTTCAACAGTCCGAAATTTTTAACTGTTATATATGTAGGTATCATTCCTCCGGAGAAAAACATGGTAAAAATCATTAACAGCATTATTATATTGCGCGCGGGAAGGTCTTTCCTTGAAAGGCCGTAACCGGCCATCATCGAACATGCAAGACCGAATATTGTTCCAAAGAGAACATATATCAATGTGTTTCCGTAGCCAATCCATATTTTTTGCAGCTGCAAAATCCCCGTATATCCGACAAGATGGAAACCGCTGGGAATCAGCAGCATGTTGCCCGAATTTGCCGCTACATAATCGGAAAATGAAGCTATAAGCACATAATAGACCGGGTAAAATGAAACAAGAAATAAAACCGTTATTATAAAGTAAACAAAAATTGTGAATATTCTGTCACCGCTTGAGTATTTAAACCATGAAAAGAATGATTTTTTATTGTTCATTGACATCAGATTCCTCTGTCAAAAAGCTGATTACCATAGGCTATTGTCCGATACCCTTTTGGATAAAAAATTCACCATAACAAGAAAAATAAAATTTACTACATTGTTGAATAATCCAATGGCAGCAGAATAACTGAACATCGAATTCATTATTCCGATCCTGTACGTATATGTAGATATTACTTCGGATACGCTTATATTTAAATCGTTCTGCATCAGCCAGGATTTTTCAAATCCTACATTCATTATATTCCCGGTTGCCAGAATCAACAAAATTATCATTGTAGGTTTTAAATGCGGAATATCAATGTATATTACCTGCTGCAGCCTGTTTGCGCCGTCTATCATGGCCGCTTCGTAAAGTTCAGTATCGACCGACGACAGCGAAGCCATGTATATAATTGAACCCCACCCGAATGACTGCCAGACACCGGACCAGACAAACAGATGGTAATAATATTTTGGCATGCCAAGATAATAAACATTTTGGCCCGTAAACATTCCGATTAATTTATTTATGAACCCGGTTGTCGGGGAAAAAAATACCGAGATCATTCCAATGATAACAACCATTGAAATAAAATGCGGCATATAGGTAACTGTCTGGACCAGTTTTTTGTATCGTAAACTTTTTACCTGGTTCAGCAATAAAGCAAATATAATGGGTATGGGAAAACCGGCCAGCAGGTTATATATACTTATAATGACCGTATTCCAGATAATGGTTCTGTTTCTGGGCGATGTAAAAAATGTTTTAAACCACTGCAGCCCTACCCACGGACTGCCGATAATTCCGTCCTGTATACGGTAATTTCTGAATGCAATCTGCGCACCGTAAATCGGCAAATACTGAAAGCAAACAATATATGTAAAAGCCGGCAGGATTAACAGATACAGAACATAATTCTGCTTTGCCAGTTTTAATTTTTTTTTAAAATCAACATTCATCCGGATCGTCTCCGATATTGACAAAGCCGGTGCCCGAAGCAGTTTTAAACTTTCCGGGCACCGGTCTTATTGATTAGAATTTCCCGTCTACCCAGTCCTGATGCCATTTAAGGTATTCATTATACCGGTATTTATTCTGAAGATCGTTTACATAGGCGTTCCATTTTGCGTCGGTAACGCCGTTAAGAATTGCGTCCGCGCGGAATTCCGCCGCAAAGGGAAGCAGATCGACTTCGATAAGCGCCCTCTGATCGCTTTGCGCCGCGGGTACTATTGAACGCGGTAAATCTTCGTTAAGTTCGTAACCGGTCATGAGCGGGTAAGTTCTCCAGCGCCACGCGTTTTCGTTATAGGGCGCCTGCTGGAGATCTGTACGGGGATTGTTCAGTACCAGCGGAGAACGGTTGGTCAGGCCGATGGAATTGAGGAAATCGCCAAGGCTTACGATTCCGTAGGCGAGCGATTGTTCCTGGGTCGGTGTCTTCTGCAGATAATCGTTTTCGCCGAGTTTTACATATGCGATTCCCGGATCGCCGTGAGTCGCGAACATCGCGGCGTCCTGATCCCTGGACAGGTAATCCCACCAGCGCATCGCCGCTTCAGGATTTTTGGAAGTTTTTGAAATGATATATGTTGTGCGGCTGGAATTTTTTCTTACCGTTGAACCATCATAAACAATTCTTAGGTTTTCTTTACCGGGAACAGTAAATGGTTCAACTGAATCCCAGACAGCCAGGTCTTCTTCTTTGGAAATAAAGTTGGCGGGACTCCATCCGGAGAACGAGCCTACGTTCATGGAAGTCAGCAGGGCAGTGAATTGTTCCCTGTTAATTGAGAAGCCTTCTGCATTGACCAATCCCTCGGCAACCAGACTATGCATAAATTCAAGGTAGTCGCGGTAATTCTGGGTATTTAAAACAGGAGTTATTTTGCCGTCTTTGAGGTTGAAATTATCTTTCCAGATACCCCATGATCCCTGCAGTACTGTGATAAACGCGTTTCCGGGTGCAGGCGAAAAACCGTACGGTATTTTATTGGCCATGCCGCCGGGATTGCCCACATCCTGCGCCTTAAAAGCGCGCAGTACATCGCGGAACTCCACTACGGTTTTGGGCGCAGGCATTCCGACTTTCGCAAGCCAGTTGCGGTTAAAAAAGGTCAGGCTGGTTATTGAATGCGGGAGTGAAAAGTCCCAGTTACCCATTAAGCTGTAAATGTGACCGTCTTCCAGGGTAAGGAACCTTTTCCAGTCGGGAACGTATTGTTCATAAAAAGCTTTTACGTTTGGCAGCCATTTATCCATTTTATCATCAAGCTGCAGGAAAAGATTGGTGTTCTGAACCAAAAGTCTGTCATTAACCAGGCCAAGCAAAACATCGGGTAAATCGCCGCTGGCAAGGATAGCGGGAGTCGCGGCAGCGGTAGTTGAGATCCAATTGATATGAATTCCGGTGGCTTTTTCCGTAGGAATGACAAACGGTTTCTTTTCCATATTGTTTGCCAGTTCATCCTGGAAATGCGGCTCTTCCGCAATTGTCAGAGTCAGCGGCTGATTGACAATCGGAATACCTGTAACAAAAGTATTGTTAACCATTTCCCTGCCGTTAACCATTGTAGACGCACTGCCGCTTCCTGTATTGCTCTGGGCGCCTCCGCCGGCAAAAACCGGCAATGCCAGACAAATACTTAAGGTAATCACCGATAAACACAGTAAAAATCTTCTCATACTCTTCTCCCTTTAATAAATTATATCGTTTTCGATTAAAAAATTATATTGCAGAAATTTCTGAATGTCAAATTTATTCGTAATTTTTTTACGATTCTTGAAATTTTTTTTTATAAAAGCTTATATGCCCTTATAGTCCTTTTATTACAGCCTTTTAAAAACATTTGAATATTCAACCGGCTCAACTTCATTTATATTAAGCCAGGCGGCCATCTCGCGCAGTTCACTTTCCATGCGGCCGGAGCAGACTGCGTAATGGTGCTGCAGGCCTTTGGACATAATGGTCTCGATTAGATCCCTGACCTTTAGTTCTTTGCTGTCCATGGAAAGATTGCCGATCCAGCCCCTGCTGCCCGCGTAACTGTGATCGGTCTTTTCGATAAAATCACCGGAAAACGCGAGCAGATTTTTGCCGTTGCCGCTTAACCGCGCGGCTGTTGCTCCCTGGCTTTTATAATACATATCAAAGACACCGGCAACCCGGATATCATCGGCAATGGTCACGCGGCTGCCGGGTTTGTAATGGCCGTCAAGGCAAACACCGGCTGAATCCGCGTACCTGCCCGGCGCGGAGCCGCAGTGCCACATAAGGACAGATCCGTCCCTTTCGTCAAATTTTGACATGTCCATGAGCATCGGCATGCTGCCGGAAATCTCGTGCATTATCATCATTGTAATTACGCTTTCTATATCGCCTTCGCAGGCGGCAAGGATATTGTCTTCAAGCAGGCGGCCGATGACGGCGCAGACTACAATACCCAGTTCCTTGCGGTATTTTGGCCAGCAGCCAATCGCGATTGAGTCATAATTGTTTTTTACGGTTATTTCTTTTATGGCCATATAAACCCTGGCCATGTTCAGGAGCCCCTCGCCGGCAAGGTCTTTTGCCACCGATACACATCCGCCCCGGAATCTATCCAGTTCATTTTTGGCAGCGGATTCCGGATACGAAAGCGCAAGGTCCTTTACCTCACCGAACTCATGATAAAAAATCTGAACTCCAAGTTTTTCCATTAAAAGACTTTCATCATAACCCAGGTCGTAGAAACCCGGAGCTGTTCCGCCGATCAATGCAATCCGGCTTCCGCTCCTGATTTTTTTAACAGCCCTTAACGCTCCTACCGTTACCTTAAAACGTTCCATAAAAAGTTCATCGTCAACATTCCCGTAAAACCATTTGTACGGTATTTCTTTTCCGGCGTACTGTTTTATGATACTGGCGAACATGTTTATTCCGCAGAACGAATTATAAGGGATGGCGCCTGTTTCTGTGATCTCAGGAATTCCCCAAATTCCCAGCAATATCCCGCTCCGGGCAAAAGGAATTATAACCGCGCCTGCGGCAAAAGTCGTTGACTGTACCAATAAAAAGTCAGCGCCTTTTTCTTTGGCCTCTGTTACTGCAGCCTCTGCTTCTTCCTGTGTGGTTACAGGTTTTTCAATCCAAAAAAGCTTAAAGCCCAGCTTGTCTTCCAGTTTTTTTAAACCGGGCATATGCACTGTAAAAAATTCATTGCGGCTGCTTCCCCAAAAACTTGTCTGAACCGCGCTTACTGCACAGATTTTAATTATTTCCATTTTATGTACCCCTCTTATGTCGTTTTCGATTTAATTTAGTATAACCTGGCTGTATCAAAATTGTAAATACCAATGTTTTTAAAAAATGCACGTTAATTTGAAATGCGTTACATGGCCCACAGCGCTGCAGTCGGAACTGCCGTCATATTTTTGCTAAAACGGATCGTCCTGTCGCCGGAATAAAGTATTATTCCTGTATATGGTTTTGTGTTCTTGATGATATTTTCACTGAACCAGATCTGGGGCTTAAAATCATCCATTGAAACATTGTGCCCGGCTTTTACTTCAATGCCAAGCAAGGATTCGTCATCGCGTTCAAGTAAAAAATCTATCTCCTGGCCGTTTCTGTCGCGGTACTGGCAGAGGCGGTATTTGGTATCTAAATCCGCCAGGGCGGCTAATTCCTGGAAAACAAATGTTTCAATTAACTTACCGCTTTGATCGCTGCTCATAAAAACTTTTTTTGGATCCCAGCCTAGAACAGAAGTCATTACACCTGTGTCGGTCATAAAAAATTTTGGCCGCTTGCCTATACGTTCATAATCCGACTTTATCCACGGCGGCACTTTTTCAAACATAAACATTGAAACAAGAGTGTTGATGTAGCTGTCAAGGGTAAGTTTGTTAATGGACATTGCCGCGGTTATTTGGCTCTTTTCCATGTATCTGGCAGACCAGGCAGCCAGTATTTCGAACAGGCTTTCCAGTACATCTTGCCGCCGTATATTTGCGATGTCTTTTAAATCCCTGCTGATAATCGCTTTGATGTAATCCATGTGCCAGTCTTTTCTGTGCCTGAGATTATTAATCACTGCCGCTTCCGGATACCCTCCGCGGAAGGCAAGGTCTATAATATCGGCTTTATTAAAACCTTTTATTGTATCGGGGAATTCCGTTTTAAAAGCCATTTCCAGGAATATCGGCTTTCTATCCAGGATCTCACCGTTGGCAAGCGGCCGCAGACGCAGGTATTTAGCACGGCCCGCGAGACTGTCTGAAATCGCGGGCAGGGTAAGTATATTCGCTGAACCTGTGAGTAAATATTGCCCTGGGCTTTTATCCCTGTCTACAGCCTGCTTGATCTCGGGAATAAGACGGGGAGCTTTTTGGACTTCGTCAATGACCATTGTTTTGCCGGTTTTAATAATAAAACCTTTTGGATCCTTGAGGGCGAAATCCAGCATGTCTGTATCATCAAGGGTGCGGTAATCAGCATCTCCGGGAAAAATTTGGTGTGACAGTGTGGTTTTGCCGGATTGCCTTGCGCCGGAAATGACTACTACCCGGCGTAATTTTAACGCATCCCTGACATTGCTAACCTGCCACCGCAATATTTCTTCTGCCATTATTTTACCTGCCGCGAAAAGTATATTAGATTGTCCGCGAAAAGTATAGCAGATAGCCCGCAGAAAGTATATTAGATTCTCCGCGAAAAGTATAACAGACTACCCGCGAAAAGTATGGCAGCGCCGGCGGCAGTAACTGGCGCCCGCGGAACAGCCGTTTCAGTAATTATTACTCGTCGTACTTTTTTAACAAATCATCCAAAGCTTCCCGCAATAAAACCGCTTCCCCGATTTTTTCTTTCTCCGCAATGAGCGTTAGTTTTTCAAGCTGGGCCGATGTGTAGTGGCTGGTTTTGGGGATGAGTTTTTCTTCCCTTGCAAGGCAGACCTGGTTGCGGCCGTTTTTCTTTGCGCGGGCCACGGCGCTGTCGGCGCGGCGGATTATGTCAGCGGGCCTGTCTCCGTCGTAAGGGTAGGATGAAATACCTATGCTGACCGACTGGGTCATTGGTCTCCCGTCCTTTGATTTATAATTCAGTTTTTCTGAATTTATTAATTTGCGGGCCTGCTCCGCTTTTAGAAACGCTTCTTCCTTGGTGCTTCCCGGCAGCAGAATGTCAAATTCATCCCTTGAATCCCTAAAAACCGCGCATGGCTGCGGAAAAATTTCCTTTAGGTGTTTTGCGACGCACTTAAAGATCGCGTCTCCGGCCTCGTGTCCAAAATCCCGGTTTGCATTAAAAAGCATGTCAACATCAACCTTGGCATAGGCGAATTCGCTGCTGCCGGCCATAAGGTTTTCCATTTCGGCGTTTAATTCAACTCCGGAGACTAAACCGGTCAGTGAATCAATAGGTCTGTCCATAAATATCTCCTTAAAATATTTTTTATAACTACTATTGTAATATAATATGTTAAAATATATTTGTCAAGTAATATTGATTAATAAACTGAATATTGGTATATAATTTATGGTATATGATTTAACCAAAAAAAATTGATATAATAATGCAAAATTTTAACATAGGGGCTTAAAATGAACGAAACACTAAGCAATATCCGCCAGCGGCGAAGCTGCCGCGCTTTTAAAAACGAACCCGTCTCTGAAGCCGATTTATCTGCAATCATTGACGCCGGGATCTGGGCTCCGACCGGAATGAACAAACAGGACAGACATTTTACAGTTATACGGAACAAGACAATGTTTGACAGGATGAACAAGACAGCGCGCGAGCATGTGCAGGAACCGGTACGGTCGCGGCTGGTTGAACGCAACAATGGGAATCCTGACATAAGTATACATTATTATGCGCCGTTATTGATTATTTTATCCGGAGGAGAAACAAGCTGCGCTATAGCCGCCGAGAATATCTGCCTGGCCGCCCAGTCGCTGGGACTGGGGTCCTGCATGCTTGGAATGATATCTATACTTTTTGAGAACGATAAAAATCTGGCTGCGGATCTCAAAATTCCGGATGGCATGGAACCCAGGCTTGGAATTGCCGTTGGTTACGCGTCAAAGCAAATGCCTGCCGGCGAAAGAGATATCCTTAAGGTAACTTACATTTAACCGGCTTTCCTGCAAGGTAATATAATGAACAATCCCGGCGCCGGCCTTATCCGCAAAAACAATACCCGCAACCGCATCCTCTCCCTGATACGGGAGCGCGGCAAGATTTCAAAAATTCAGCTTAAAAAAGAAACCCGCTACAGCATGGCTACTGTTCTTTCCACCGTAAACAGGCTGCTGGACCAGAACCTTGTTTACTATGCAGAAAAAGGAAAAACTTCCAGCGGCAGAAAACCGGTTTATATTTCCCTAAACGCGGAAGGCGGCTATTTTATAGGCATTACTTTTAACGCCGCCGATATCAGCGGGGCCATTTTAAACTTCTGCGGGGAGAGCATTCATTATTTCAGACAGCCCTTCCCCGTAACAGGGCTGACAGTGGAATTTGTCCTTGACAGCCTGAAGATAAATCTTTTAAAAATGCTTGATGTTATGAAGGGCCGTGAGGACAGGATAATCGGTATTGGAGTCGGATCGCCGGGGTACCTTGATGAGAATACCGGAATTTCGATTTTTTATCCCCATATACCCAGGTGGAAAAATATTGATATCCTGGGATTTTTAACGCCGCTGGTAAAAAATATTCCCGTTTACATCGAGCACAATACAAACGGTATGGCGCTCGCATATAAATGGCTGCGGCCCCAATACCGCGGAATGTGCTACCTTATTATTTCCATACGCAGCGGAATTAAAATGAGCTGTGTATTTGACAACATTTTATACAAGGGCAAGAATTACACGGCCGGCGAAATCGGCCACATCCGGGTAAGCGGTTCCAAACGGTACTGTCCCTGCGGTAAAAGCGGATGCCTGGAAAGCGAAGTATCGGAGACCGCAATCAGGGAACGGATTCTCGAAGGCGTCAAAGCCAACCGTTTTGCAAACCTCTGGGAAAAATCCGGCAGGGATTTTAAAAAAATAAACATCGATCTTTTTATCGAGCAGGTTTTGGCCGGTGATCCCGAATGTGTTTTTCTTCTGGATGAAATCTGCGGATATCTGGGTGAATCCCTTACCCAGCTTCTCAACATCCTTAACCCCGAAAAAATAATCCTGTCCTCTGAACTTAATAAAATCGGCGCGCCATTATTCGATCGTCTTACCGCCAAAATAAGGGAAAACGCGATCTTTGTAGCGCTGGAAAACTTTACTCTGGAACCAACCGAATTCGGCAACACCCTCGCCGCCATCGGCGCGGCCTGTATCGCAATGGACCACGAACTGGCCTATGTTGACGCAATAATTTGAAAAATGTGAAAGTAGAAAGGAGAAATGTGGGGAGTAGTTAGTAGTAAGTAGTTAGTAGGGAGTAGTTAGTGGTAAGTGGCGACTCTTAACTTTTCTCATTTCTAATTTTTCCTTTCTCATTTTTTTATTCTTCCTCCGTGTCCCCTGTGAGCTCTGTGCCTCCGTGAGAACTTTTTTCCAATAAATTCTTATAACTTCCTGCATTCCAGATAGAATCTCTTTTCCCGGCTTTCCCCCATGGAGAAACTTTTCCTTGGGAGGGGGCCGTTTACGGCTATGGTTTTAAAGAGGCCGTTCTTTTCGATTGGCGGCAGCAGTATACCAACCGCGGGGCGGGATTGGTTGCCGGCAAGACGGATCAGTTCGTCTTCGCCGTGGATGTAATCTATTGATGCGCTGCCTGCGTTTTGTTTTAAAAAATTATCCAGCAGCGGTTCAAGACTTACTGTGGAAATTTCGTCTGTGCGCGGTATTAGGCGCAGGATGTTGGTATTGTGTTTGTCAGGGTGGATATCAAAAGCCGTTGATTTGGTCAGCTCCTTTTGCAATGCCTTTGGGGTTATTCCAAATACTATCCGGTGAATCGGTTCAAAGTTAATACCGCTGTCGTAAAGATTTTCAAGTTCAACCAGAGCGTAGCGGCGCGGGTGGTTTTCTAACCCGGCTTCTCCGGCGTGGATTTTTTTGTATTCTTCCCAGGATGCTTTTGCGGCTGCCAGGGAATGGTTGCCGTCGCCTACAGCGTATAGAAACGGAGTTTCTTCCTGTACACCGCAAGGTACGCCGTAACGGCCCTGCGCTTTTGCGGCCAGGTTTTCCAGGCCTTTTGCAAATGTTTCCCAGGCGTCACGTGCTTCACAATTTTCGTCTGTTTTACAGCAGGCGCCTGTTTCACAGGCCCATCCAATGATAGCTCCCGAATTCAGCATTAACTGGGTTTGATATAACGGGGGATTTTTTTTGGCAATTTCGCCTAAACCAGAGATTAGTTTGTCTTCGTCGTCGTCAATTAAAAGCAGAACATGGGTGGTCTCAAGGGCGGCTGTTTGGCGGATTTGCATTCTGGGCGGAATGCGTTCCGGCACTGTGCCTTCTGTTGCCCGTATTAAGGATTTTTCTTTTGGATTCCAGTCATATTTTTCCAGATCGATCGCCATAACCAGGCCTTTCCTGACACAGCGGCCCGGAGCGCTCCGTTCTATGTAAACTCCATAGTGACCGGGTTTGCCAAAAATTCCGTTTTTTAGGCTTGATTCCATTGCTGATTTTATTTCTTCTCTTTTGGCTTCCCGGGCTTTTTCATCGCTGTTGAGCAAATAGACTTCCGGAAAAATAAAATCAAGGGCAGATGGGGCAGTCCCGGTAATTTCCCTGACCTTTTCCCAGTATCCGCGGTCCTGGGTAAACTGGTCGCAGGCAATAACTGCCCATTTTTGGAGATCAATTCCGGGCGCGGGAAGCAGGATTTCCGGGATTTTTAGGCCTACAGCGGCCAGGCGTGAATTCAGAATGTTATTTTCGTACATCTGTATATTATAATTAAGCGAGAGACAAGTTCCAATCTATGTATTATAATGGCTTATGCAGCTTCAGCGTCCTGTGCTTGTCCAGGAACAGCGTCTAAAACTGAGTCCCCAGCTTTTAATGTCCCTTAAGGTAATGGAATTGCCTGTAATGGAACTGAGGGAAAAAATTCAGGACGAAATCGAAAAAAATCCCGCGCTTGAACTTTTGGCAGATAAAACTACGGTCTCCCTTGATGAGTCAATTCTGCCCAAAAAAGAAGAAGACGACTATTTTGAAGTAACATCCGACTCCGGGTTTGTAAAAAAAGGCGGAGAGGCCGCGGCAGAAGAACGGCACCGCTTTATCGAAGGCGCCCTTTCCCGTGACGAAACCCTGCAGGACAGTCTGCTTTGGCAATTGAAACTCGAACCTTTGGAACCTGATGTACGCCGTGCGGGCGAACTGCTGATTCAGAATCTTAACGATGACGGTTTCCATATAGTACCGGTAGATGAGCTGATCGGGGAAGCGGACAGGGCCCCTGCGGAAAAAGCGATTAAAATAATTCAGGCCCTTGAACCTGCCGGCGCCTGTACATCCGGTTACAGGGAATCCCTGGAAGTTCAGATACGTTTAAAGTACAGCGATGATCCAAAAATGGATCTGATGCTTACGGCCCTTGATTACCTGCAATTGCTTGAACGCGGCAAGATGGCCGAAGCCGCCAAAAAACTGGGCTGTACCGCGGGCGAGGTCAGTGAAATTTTTAATAAAATCAGGGAATTAAATCCTTTCCCCGGACGCGCCTTTGCGTCTGACAGCGTACGTTATGTGATACCGGATATCCAGGTTGAAAAGCGGGAAGGGGAGTTTGTTATAATTCTCAATGATGTTGAAATTCCGGTGCTGGGCATTAATCCTTTTTTTATGAAGATGTCGGTCAAGCAGGAAGAAAAACCTGTCAGGGATTTTGCCCGCGAAAATATCAGGGAAGCCAGGTGGTTTATTGACGCGATTAATCAGAGGAACCATACCCTGTTACGCGTATCCAGGGCCATTGTTGAATTCCAGCGTTCCTTTTTTACCTACGGTCCCAAATACCTTGCGCCCCTTACACTGCGGGATATTGCCGGCGAACTGGGCATCCACGAAACCACTGTTTCAAGGACAGCCAACGGCAAGTACATTCAGACTGAATGGGGTATTTTTGAACTGCGCCATTTTTTTACAAATTCAATAAAGGGAATCGGTTCCGGGGGATCCAGGTATTCCAAAGGAGGTGTCAAGGAAATGATCCGGGAATTGATCTCCACCGAGGAACGCAATTTTTCGGATCAGGATATCACGAAGATCCTTTCCATGCGCGGGGTCAATCTGGCCCGGCGTACAGTCGCCAAATACCGCAGGGAACTTGATCTTGATTCTTCGTATAACAGATGAAAATAAAAACTGAAAATTACCGTAAAAAAAGCATTGGCCGGAAACTTAAGTTCCGGAATAACATGCATTTAAAATTATATTTTTGGAGGCAAAAATGAACATTGAAGTCAAGGCGGTACATTTTACACTTGGCAATGAGACAAGGGAATATCTGGATAAAAAAATTGCCCGGATCCGCAACGCGGAGAACATGATTGTTGATCTCCTTTTTACGCTGACCAAAGAAAAAGATTTTGCCGCGGAGGCATTGGTTAATTTCCGCTGGGGCGTATCAATTCACCAGAGCGAACATGACTTTGAATTGAACCCGGCCATAGATAAACTTATGGATAAATTAATCGCCAACATTTCCAAGGAGAAAGAAAAGGTCAAGGAAAAAAGGCAATAAAAAAAATAATTGCAGAAAAGGTAAAAGAACTGCCCGGTTAAGGTTTCTGAATATTAACTCAGCATAACCTGGCCGCCTGTGACCGGCAGGGCCTGTCCGGTTTCGTAAACCTGTTCTACCAGATACAGCACGGCCCTGATAACATCTGGGCCCGTGCATCCGCGTCCCATCGGCACTTTTGATTCATAGAAAGCCTTGACTTCTGCTATGTTCTTTGCGCCCGGGACTTTTCCGGTTTTTAAATACTGAACAAAGAGACCTTTCTCCGGATCTGCCCACAGCGGACCGTCAAAGAAGTTGCCCGGGCAAACCGCGTTGACCTTGATGCGGTAATCCACCAGTTCTTTTGCGAAACTCTGCACCAGGCCTATGCCGCCGAACTTGCTGCCTGCATAGGAACCGTTTTTGTTTGAACCGTCAAGCCCGGATTTGGAATTTATCTGGATTATGTCTGTAGTCCAAAGCGGCGCGTTCAGGTTCTGGCGGCTCATCAGAAGGCCGCAGTGTTTGGTAACAATGGCGAAAGCCGTGTAGTTAATATCGGTTACGAATTTGAATGAGGTAATGTCCTGTTCCAGGATTGAAGAAGCGCGCAGAACTCCGGCGTTGCTTACGCACAGGTCCAGTCCTCCGGTTTTAAGCGCGATGTTCTCTGTCATTTTTTCAACCGAGGCTTCGTCGGCTACATTGACTTCCGCCGGGAAAGCAATGATCCTGCCGGCATCCCGGTTAAGCGTCTGGGCGAGTTTCGCGGCCCCTGCGTAGTTGAGGTCGGCAATAAAAACAATCGCTCCCGCGGAGACCAGGCCGCGGGTTATTTCTTCTCCAAAGCCCTGCGCGCCGCCGGTAACTACAGCGACCCGGTTTTTTACAACCAGTGATCTTGACGTGCCGAAGTCCGCGGCGCCTTGTCTGCCGGCGGTAGTTTGTGCGGCAGCAGTTCGCGCTGCGGCAGTTTGCGTGTCCGCACACGCAGCGTCTGCAGTAATAATATCTACAGCCCATGGTTCGGTTATGGTGCCTGCCCGGATTTTTTCGATACTGTCAAAATCCGGGGCGCAAAGGTAACTGTATGTTTTATCTTTGGCTGTGTCCCAGCCGCAGTCTATTTCTATTTTTAGTGGTATTTTTTGGGGCCCGTAATTTTTTACCGCTTCCAAAATTTTTATACGCGTGTCATTTACATTTTCCGGTTTAACGCGCAATACCGCGGAGTCCGGTACTGTCGCAGAATCCTGCGCTGCCGCAGAATTGTGCACCGCCATAGAATCCTGTACCGCGGTTTCATAACTGACAACCCAGGGCTTGCCGGTTTTATTAATAATCGCGCCGCGGATTTCTGCGGCGATTAATGCTTCAGGTTTCATTTAATTCTCCTTGGATTAAGATAGATCAAAGAAATTTTTCATAGCAGTTTCAATAAGCAGCATATCAGTATCTGTTAAATCACCCATTTTATTCTTGAACCGGCTTTTATCCGCACTCATAATTTGGTCGCTCATTGCTTTGTTTTTTTGATTGTTTAAATTAACTACTGCTTCTCCCGGGTACAGACGGGTCAAACTCAACCCACCAGACACTACCCCGTTTCATAATTTGCTAACAGGCCCAAAATATGCATTACACCATTCGTGAGCTTCCTGTTCTCGTTCTGTGTCGGCGGCCATTGCTTTGTATGCCGCTGTGTCAGCTTCCTGGTCTATTTGTTTTTTTCTTTGCAGATAACCAACAAAGTCATACACTTCTCCGTAGTATTTTGGTGATAGTTTATCAATTTCTTTTATTAAAACAGCGCGATCTGTCATATTTTCCCCCATATTTATTATATGAATATAACATGAAAAGGTTATATGAACAATGAACGTAAGGACTAATATTTTCCGGTATATTATTATTTTTTCGCAGCCAGATCCCTGCCGATTTTGGCGAACGCTGCTATCCGTTCTTCCAGCGGTCTGGCCGCCAGCGGATCGGCCGGGTTAAAAAGGCCGCGCGTTTCTGCCGGCGGTGTTCTGTTTGCCAGCAATTCATGGGCTGCAAGAGCCCAGGTTGTGTCAGAGAGGATCGCGAACTCGGGCCTGCGGATCTCGGGGCAGGAGAAGGTCTGGCGGGGGCTGTTGATGTCTACGCCGCTTATTTCGAGAAAACCATATTTTACGCAGAGGCTGTGCAGGCGTTCCAATTGCGCTGCGGTGTTGCGCGGCGGCATGTAGGTTATACCGAGAAACCCCAGTTTTTTTAAAAACGGTATTAGTATATCCAGGAATTCGTCTTCGAATTTTTCCGCCTTTTTGTCGCCGGTAGGGGATTCGGTAATGTCGCCGAGGTAGGCGTATGACGGAACAGCGTTAATCGAAGCCGCGAAAGCCGCGGCCTTTTCGGCCTGGGGGCATTCCGCTTCATCAGGCTGTATAAAGATTCTGTCGTTGAAGGAACTTTTTAAAAGACCCAGAAGATCCCAGGGGTAATACGGATTGTCTTTATCTTCCAGCATGCTTTTGATTTTTCCTGTTGCTTCAAGACTGAATTTTTCTTTTAAGAAACGCAGCAGATTTTCTCCGCGGCCGCAGTCATTAATCAGCTTAAGTGACAGGGCGTACAGTATGTGCCGTTCTGTAACGCTGCCGCCGTGAGGTTCCATTGAAAGCGGGACTATGTCGTTTTGATAGGACAGCGGGGAGATCCCGCTGCCGGCAAGGATGTTGTTAAGGTTCTCTACCATGAGGCGGTTGCGTTTCCCGCGGGCCATTTTTATCGGCGCCAAAAAATCATTGACTGCCGAAACCCCTGCCGCTGGTACGCCCTGTATTGTTATGTAGATAATGCCGGCGGAATCCGGACTGTTAATTTTGCGGCTCCCGAATTCGGTATGGCGCAGGCTTACCCTGATTTCAAGACCTGTAACACAGCCCATTCCCAAAACCGCGCAGGCCCGCCGCATTTCGCCTGCCGCCGCGTAACTGTCATGGTCGACGGAGCCTGCCGCTTCCAGCCCGGCAAGCCTTGCCCTGAGCGCGGCCATTGCCGGCGTATACGGGCTAAAGCTGTAAATGGTGTGGATGTGGTTGTTTATTTCGCCGCAAAAAGACGGCAGCGCGGATGTTTCCTTTTCAGCATTTTTTTTTATAAAAGCCGACAATGCTGAAATTCGATAGTCTTCGCCGGCTGTCGGATCATTGATAACCGGATCGTTGATAACTGGATCGCTGATAATCGGACCAATTAAAGGCGCTCCGGTTTGAGATCCCGGCGTTATTGCTGTCATACTCCCAGCCTGTTCCTTCGCATAAATTCCAGATTGCCCTGCGCGGTAGAAGACGAGTGTCCATTAAGCGGCAGGATTTTTTCGTGGACAGCGTCGATTATCCATTCGGTCTGCGGGAAGAAATAATGTTCGCATTCCGGGGCCGGCGTAATCCAGTTGCGGCTTCCGACAATGGCGGGAGGAGCGTCCAGGTAATCAAAAGCAAAGGAAGTGATGTTGGAAGCAACTGTATGCAGGAACGAGCCGCGTTCGACCGCGTCGCTTGCCAGAAGTATTTTCCCGGTTTTCTTTACTGAATCGATTATTTTTTCGTAGTTAAGCGGATTTATAAAACGCAGATCAATTACTTCAGCTTCAAGGCCGTATTTCTCCTTAAGAATGTCCGCGGCGTTTAAAGCTGTGTATAAAGTTGCCCCGATTGTAGCGATGGTCAGGTCTTTGCCCTGCCGCCTGATCGCGGGTTCGCCTTCCGGGATTTCGTAGTAACCTTCGGGTACGCCTGTTTTTTCAAATTGTTCGCCGCGGTCATACAGGAGCTGGCTTTCAAAAAAGATTACCGGATCGCTGCCGGACAGGGCCAGGTTGAGCATGCCCTTGGCGTCGTAGGGAGTCGCGGGGAACATTACCTTGAGGCCGGGTATGTGGGCCGTTATTGCTGACCAGTCCTGGCTGTGCTGGGCGCCGTACTTGTTGCCCACCGACACCCTGATCACCAGCGGCATTTTAAGGAGGCCTGCGGACATTGACTGCCATTTGGACGCCTGGTTAAAAATTTCGTCGCCGGCCCGGCCCATAAAATCACAGTACATTAATTCAACTACGGCCCTGCCGCCGGCCATCGCGTAGCCAACACCGGAGCCGACTATCGCGCCCTCCGATATTGGACTGTTGAACAGGCGGTGGTAGGGAAGCGCTTCGGTGAGGCCGCGGTAAACGGCGAATGCTCCGCCCCAGTCGCGGTTTTCTTCGCCCCAGGCCGCCATTGTGGGATCGATTTTAAAACGGTAAAGCATCGCTTCAAACAGGCCGTCGCGGAGCTGGAAGAGTTTATTTTTGCTTATGGGTTTTCCATCCGCGTCAAAAGCGTAGCGGCTTTTGTCTTTGAGCGCCTTTACACGCGGATTGGTTTCGCCGGCGTCAAGAAGATCGGGTTTGCGGTCTTCCAGTTTTTCAATCTTTTTATTTGAGAACATTACCGATTCAATAAAAGCCGCGGGAGCCCGCGGGCTTTCGGCGTCGCTGGTCGCGAGTTTTACTACTTCGGTTAATTTTTTTAAAATTGATTCCCGCATGGCTGTAATTTCAGAATCTGTTATTACATTGTTGCCTGTAAGATAATTTGAATATTGAATGATGGCGTCCGCCTTCTGCCAGGCTTCGATTTCTTCCTTTGTGCGGTAACTTGATGCGTCTGACGGCGAATGGCCGGAGACCCTGTAGGTGAGTGTGTCGAGCAGGACCGGTCCGTTGCCGCCAGCAAGAATTTCTTTTTTGCGTCTGATTGCGTCAGCGACCGCGAGCGGATTGTAGCCGTCCACGCGTTCGGCGTGCATGTTGTCCGGATTGACGCCCGCGCCGACTCTCGCCAAAATCTGGTAACCCATGGTTTCACCGGAGGTCTGGCCTCCCATGCCGTAGAAATTATTAAAAAAGTTGTAGAGTATGGGCGGCGCTCCGTGCGGACCGTCTTTGGGCCACAGGGTCTTGTATTGATCCATGGAACCCATGGTGATGCCTTCCCAAACCGGGCCGCACCCAAGGGCCGCGTCGCCGACATTGGAAACCACGATTCCGGGTTTGCGGTTGATCAGTTTAAAAAGCGCTGCCCCTGTCGCGATGTCCGCCGAACCGCCGACTATGGCGTTGTTGGGCATTGATCCGAAGGGCAAGAAATAGGCGTGCATGCTGCCGCCCAGGCCGCGGTTAAAGCCCGCGTTCCTCGCGAATATTTCTCCTAGCGCGCCGTAGATGATGAAGTTTTCCGCCAGATCCTTTACAGATGAATGCGGTACTTTTTCTGCCATCCGCAATGTGTCGCCGCCCAGGAAATTTTTCATTACAGTCTGAAGTTTTTCGTCATCAAGTTTCTCGGCAGCGGAAAGGCATTTGGCCAGAATTTCACCGTGGCTGCGGTGCGATCCAAAAATGAGATCATCCGGGCCCAGGTTGACGCACTGGCCGACCGCGGCAGCTTCCTGGCCCATGGAAAGGTGGGCAGGTCCCTTGTGGTTGTATTCGATGTTCTGCCATGTTCCCTGTATTTTGAATGTGTTAAGCATTTCTTCAAAATAACGGATTATAAGCATGTGCTTGAGTATTTTTACCAAACCGTTTTTGCCGTAGATTTTTAATTCCTGGGCAATATCGTTTTTATACTGATTTACCGGAATGTCCTTTATTTTAATGATTTGGCTTTTCCGGACTTCTGCCGGGTCCACAAATATTGATTTTGGCATATACGCTCCTTATAAACTCCAGATTGCTTCACGAATTACTTCGCTCACCGATGGGTGCGGGAAGATCATTTCTTTTACATCGGCGATACGCATTTCATTTTCGATGAGTGCCGCGGCGCCCCAGATAATCTCGGAGGCATAAGGTCCCAGAATATGTATACCAAGGATTACGCCTGTGTCCGCGCTGACAATGACTTTTGCATTTCCCGGCGCCCGTATTCCGTTCTCCGCGATAAAGCGGCCCGATACAGCCATGGGAACGCTGGCTTTTTTAATTGCGAGGCCGGCGCTTAACGCTTCCTGCTCCGTGAGACCGCAGCCTGCCGCCTCGGGAATACTGTAGACTGCCCAGGGTATCGCGCTGTAACGCATTCGATCACGGCTTTCTGTTCCGTCCAGAACAGCGCATATATCATTTACCGCGACTTCGGCCATTCTGTACGCCGAATGCGCCAGCATACTGCGTCCTGTAACATCGCCGCAGGCCCATACTCCGCTTATGTTTGTCCTCATGCGGTCATCGGTTTTGACTCCTTTAGGGTTATGGTCAATACCGGTTTCTTTTGCGCCCCAGCCTTCGATCAGCGGCCTGCGGCCTGCGGCCATAAGGATAATGTCCGCGGTTACGGATTCTTCGCTGCCTGCAGCGGCCGCCGCCGGAGCGCCGGCTGCCGCGCTGTCTTTGCCTGTAAAAAAAACCGTGCCGCCGTCAATGCGGTTTACTTTTGATCCAAGTTTAAAATTGACCGTCTTCAGCGCGCGCCGCATAAGGGCCGCGTGATCCTTGTCCATGGGCGGGATGATCTCGTCCAGCATTTCGATGACTGTGACTTCGCTTCCCAGAATACTGAACAGGCTGGCGAACTCAATTCCGATAACGCCGCCGCCTATAACGCAGAGTTTTTTCGGTACTTCTTTTATTGAAAGCATCGCTGTTGAGTCCAGCACTTTGGGATTGTTTTTGGCGCCGGGCACCGGGGGCATCGAAGGTATTGAACCGGCGGCGATTAGAACCGCGCCGGCCTGGTGTACTGTTCCCGCCTGTTCGCCTTCGGTTATTCTTACCTGTCTTGCCGGACCGTTTATTTCCAGCGCACCTGTGCCGTTTATGACATCAACCTTGTTCCGTTTCATCTGTGAGGCAACACCGGCGCACAGCGTATCCACAGTTTTGGATTTCCATGCCATCATTTCTTCAAGATTAAAACTAACGTCTGTTGTATGCACTCCGAATTGCGCCGCTTCTTTCGCGTGTAAAAAAAGTTTTGCCGAGTTCAGCAGGCTCTTGGTCGGAATGCAGCCTACGTTGAGGCAGGTACCTCCCAGGTATTGCTTCTCAACCAGCAGGACTTTTTTGCCCTTGTGACCCAGCCGTTCCGCCGCGAGGTAACCGCCCGGGCCTCCGCCTATAATTATTGCATCGTACATTTTTGGCTCCATAATCTGGTATTACACTGATTCCCTGATTATCCACATATCAATATCACGGACAGTCTGGCAGAGTTTTTTTAAAAATTCGGCCGCCGGAGCGCCGTCAACAACCGAGTGATCTACTGTCAGCGAAAAACCCAGGGTCGGCAGAATTTCGTATTTGCCCGGAGCTGTCTCCGCCGGTTTTGGCAGAATACTGCAGACACCCAGTATGGCAACTTCCGGAATATTGATAACCGGAGTAAAACTTTCAATGCCTGTGTTTCCAAGATTGGTTATAGTAAAAGTTGAACCGCGCAGATCTTCGGAGGCAACTGTCCCGTTTCTGCAGGCGCCGGCCAGTTCCCTTGCCCGCGCCGAAATTCCTGCCAGTGACAGGGAATCGGCGTTCCGGATAACCGGCACCATTAATCCCCTTGCAGTTGATACCGCGACTCCAAGATGAATATTTTTCCAGGTCCTGATTGCGCCTTCGTTCTTTTGCGCGTTCATGTACGGGAAAAGGGGCAGAGTCCGCGAGACGGCAAATAATATCAAATCATTAATCGTAATGTTGGTCAGGCCGAACGAAGGATCGGAATTCTTGAAACCGGAGCGCAGTTCCTGGAGTTTGACAGCGGGCGTCCCTGCATTTAATGTGAAAGGCGCCGTAGTTGTATGGGACTTCATCATCTGGTGGGCAATAATCATGCGAATCCCTTTTATCGGCGTATCCTCAAACTTGTCTTCGATACCTGCGCCGGCGGTAATGCCTGTGCGGCCGTTTGCGCCGCGGCTTGTCCTGTCTGCGGTTTTTAACGCGCCGCCTAATCCGGCCGCTGTAACTCTTCCGCCAATCCCGGTTCCGGCAGCCGTACTGTCTATATTGGCCGGCAGCCCGGCCGCAATTCTGGTCCGGAGCTCCTCTTTGGCGGATGCTGTAAGGGGAGGCCGTTTCGAAATAAAGTCCGCCACATCACGTTCAATAATACGCCCTCCGGGTCCGGAGCCCGCGCCGATGTCAGCAGGGTTGACCGCCTCGGCGTTTGCAAGTTTTCTTGCCCGGGGAGAGATGGAAAAATTCGGAATTCGGAATTCGGAATTCGGAATATCTGATTTATTATTGTCAGTAATCTGTTCTTGCTGCTTACCAGAGTCTCTTAATTCAGAATTCAGAATATCTGATTTATTATTGTCAGTAATCTGCTCATGCTGCTTACCGGAGTCTCTTAATTCAGAATTCCGAATTCCGAATTCCGAATTTTCAAAGGTTTCGCCCTTTTCGCCTATAACCATAATCGGCTTAAGCACAGGTACGTCGTCTCCCGCCTGGTGCAGGATTTTGAGCACAGCGCCTGCAGAACCTGCCGGTATTTCAAAAGTAGCTTTATCGGTTTCTACCACGCAGACAGGAGTTTCCGCGGTTACATTATCTCCTTCCTTAACTTTCCATTCGCCAATAATACAGGATTCTACAGTATTGCCCTGTCTGGGCATTATTAATACATGAGCCATTGGAATTCTCCT
>WQZG01000040.1 GCA_009780855.1 Treponema sp. | reverse complement strand
GTTGAAGATCTAAGGGCGCAGAGCCAGCTTAGCGAAGCGATTTGGCTGTGACCGGGGATTGCCGCGGAATGCACGGTCAGGCGCCGGATGCAAGGATTACCCAGCTATTCTGGTCCCCGGTTTTTTCAGCTTTGAATTATACTTTACCCAGCAGGAATTCCCGGCTCATGGCCAGACTCTGGAACGGATCGGCTAACCAGTCAGCGTCCTGTTCAATCGCGGCGTGGGTAACTCCGATTGATTTGCTGAGCGGAATTATTTCGTCCCAGTCCAGATTCCCCTGGCCGATTTCCGCAAATTGCCTTGTGCGGTTTGCAATTCTGAAATCCTTAAAATGGATTACCTTGATGCGGCCTTCCAGTTTCTTTATGTACTTCAGCGGGTTTGCGCCGCCGGCCTGGACCCAGAATGTATCCAGGGTAAACAGCATGTCCGGCACTTCTTCAATCAGGCGGTCCATGGCTGTGACGCCGTTCCATTTTTCAAATTCAAAATCGTGGTTATGGTAACTAAAGTTAAGGCCTTCATCTTTTATATGTTTGCTCAATTCCCTGGCTTTTTTGATAAACCTGGTCCAGCCCTCAAAACTGTTAGGGAAAACATCGCCGGGCCTTGATCCCAGGCCGATTATCGGGCAGCCCAATTTTTTATGTTCCGCTATTACTTTTTTTAATTCAGCCTGATCCGCGAGCCTTTGGTAGGGTACATGGGTAAGACAGACTTCCAGGCCAAGTTCTTTTACCCACCCGGCCAGAAGATCGGGATCACACGGCCCGAAACCGGAAATCTGGATAACATCAAAACCGATTGTTTTGGCCCTGCGGAGAGTCGCTTCGATATCCTGGGGGGTTTTACAATAATCACGGCAATTATAAAGCTGGGCGGCTATTTTCATGTTAAATCTCCTATATGATTAATTATAAAATATATGTATATTTAACGCAAGTTATTTTATGGAACCTGTCAAAGCATAATGAAATTTACATTTACCGGCTCAGGCGGCTGCGTCTGTACGCCAAAACCTTTGTGCCAATGTAGGGTATGCGTACAGGCCAGAACGAAAGGCCGGCCGTACGCAAGATGCGGCTGCAGCCTTTATCTGGAGGACTGTGCCCTGCTTGTTGATACGCCGGAGGACATTGCCATCGCCCTCAACAGCGCCGATATTAAGGCCGTAGATAATATTTTATACAGCCACTGGGATCCCGACCACACAATGGGCATGAGGGTAATGGAACAGCTGCGGCTTGAATGGCTGGAATACTACAGCGGCGTCAAACCAGCCAGCCCCATTATTGTTTACGCAGCTTCCGAAGTGATGAAGGACCTCAACGGAATAAGAAGCAAGTACGGCCCAATGCTGGATTACTACGAACACATGGGTTTAATAAGACGGCAGCCGGCCGCTGATTCCATCGTAATAAACGATGTCAAAATAATATTTCTTCCGGTACCAAAAAACAAGGCAGTTTCTGTTTTTGTTTTTGAATCTGAAGGTAAAAAACTTGTTTACGCGCCCTGCGATTGTATGCCGTTTCCGGATAACGATTTACTGCGCGGCGCTGATTGTCTTGTAATCGGGAACACCTTTATCGGCGATACATTAAAAAATGGTGAAGTCCTGGCCGCGGACCATCCTCTTCGCGATGAATTATACAGCCTGGACCAGGTTCTTGAATTGAGTAACCGGCTTGGAATTAAGCAGACTATCATTACCCATATAGAAGAAACCTGGGGCAAGTCTTATGACGACTACATTGAGCTTGAGAAAAAAATGGGCAATGTACGGTTTGCCTTTGATGGAATGGAAATCAATGTATAAACGGAGAAATAAATAATGCCTCTGCCTATGGTCCATCTTTACATAGCCAAAAAATTGGCGGATATGGGATTGCCGATGAAGCATTCTGCGCAGTTCTATCTTGGCTCCATCTCGCCTGACGCGATTCACATGAGACCGAATTCGGACAGGCCCATGAAGAACAATACCCATCTGATTCCGGAGGGCCAAAAATTCGGAACGGTTGACGAAAAGGAATTTACCGATCATATAACTGGTTTTATCAATGCCAATAAAAATTCCGTAAATAATGATTTTTTACTGGGTTACGGAACTCATACACTGACGGACATGTACTGGTCAAAACTCGTGTACAATCCATTTAAAGAAAAATACCGCATGGACAAGTCTCCGGTTCAGGAAGAAAGGCCAGCCTATTACAATGATACCGATGTCATCGATTTGATGCTTTTTGATGAGTGCAGCTGGAAAGACGAAGTGTGGCAATTATTGCAGAACGCCGCATGTTCTGATTTTCTTGATATACTGTCCGCCGCTGAAATAAAATCCTGGAACGAGCGGACGCTTTCCTGGTACGGCATAAACAAAGATAAACAGCATTATCCGGTAAAGTATATTACCAAACCGGAAGCCGATAATTTTATCCGCGATTTTATATTGAATAATTCTTCAATATTATTCAGAATATTTACATCATGAATATTTGGCAGGAACAGGTAACCGTACGTTACGGCAATATTGACAAATCAGACAGGTTAACACTGGGAGCCGCTTTTGAATATTTCCAGGAAGCGGCCATCAGCCATGCGGCTTCTCTCGGGGTAGGCAGAGATGCTCTGTTAAAAGAAGGCCATGCATGGGTATTGTCGCGGATTTCGGTTTTTATTGAGCGGCGTCCGCGTTATGAAGAAACAGTCACTGTCAGGACCTGGCCCAGGAGGTCGGACAAGCTCTTTGCTGTCAGGGATTACGATATTCTTGACGCCGCAGGCCAGGCGCAGATCCGGGGCAGAAGCGGCTGGCTTTTTATCGATGTGGAAAAACGCAGGCCCATACGGGTAGAAAATGTTATGGAGAGACTTCCGCACAATGACGGCGTTGATTCGCTCACTTCCGGGCCGGTAAATCTTGCTGCCAGGGAAGATCTGGTTCACTACGGTTACAGGCAGGCCGCCTATTCGGATATTGACAACTTTGGCCACATGAACAATGTAAGTTATATTCTGTGGATCCAGGATATGACTTCGCCCGATTTATTAAACCAGGCTGAACAAATACGTCTGGATATCAATTATATAAGCGAAATAAAAGCTGGTGAAAAAATAGACTTATTTTCCGCTCCCGCAGAAAACTGCCCGGACACAAAAGATTACCCTGCAAAACCGCTGGCAGCTTTTGCCTACGAAGGCAGGAGGACCGGTGACGGCGGAACTCATCCTGTATTCAGGGCGGAACTGAGGCTGGGGCTTTAATTTTTTCTTTTATCTCCCCGCAGATCACGCAGATAACGGACGCTCCACTTTTGAGTCCTTGTTTCGCTCAGGTAGTATTCACGGCTTTTTTCATTGTCCAGACGCATAATCAGACGGATATGGGACCAGCTCAATTCGCTACACAGTGTGTAGCGAATCTCATTGTCTGGCCAGGTTAAGTAAAACTGTCTGAAATTTTTAAGATTTGCTTCTGAAAAACCTTTGCCAAAAGTATTACCTAAGTGTCGTGACAGATTTTCTATTAATTGTTCACCATAATTTGCGCGTTCTTTTCCCTGCTGTTCCTGTTCAAAAATTCGCCTGCCAATGTTCCAGTAAGTTTCAACCATGGTAAAATTTATGGCAATGCTGGCTTTGCTGCGCCCTTCATTTAAGATTTTAATGATATCAGTAAAGAAGCGTTTTTCACTGATCATGGGAGCTATTACTTTAGGACTATTGTTCTTCGTTGCCATAGAAATTAATTATAACAGAAATTTACTGATAAACCAATTAAAACCAATTATACCTACTTGAACTTTTTTTGGTATTTCTGTTATTTTTATAAAAGGGAGCGGATAAGGCTCTCAAATCAAACAATACAGGGGGAAGTCCATGGACGATGATGGCGGTAGCAGCAGAAATTCCGATAACCGTTGCATAGAGCACAGTTCTGTGGATCCTTCTGCAATCTAACCCATAAAAACCACAGTAATTCTGCTTCTCATTCAACCGGTTATCATTTCATCTGTCTGTACGTCTTTGGAACGTGCAGCAGTGAAAGCCGTATACCGGATACCAGTTAATTGGACTGCGTACAATCATGACCAAAAAAGAAAAACTAACGGCGGCAGGCGCGGCCTCCGCCAGGTCAGAGCGGGCCCGTAAAAGGCTTTTAAAAGCTGCAGTCAGGGACAGCAACACCCTGTTGATTCAGTATGACAACAGCGCCGCAGGTTATGACGAAGATGATGTGGAAGAAATGAGGGATGAATACGGCGTAAACATTATCACCAAAGTTAACGAAGATACCCTGCTTAAACGTTTTGCCGGTGCTTTTATTAATCCATTTACCATTATCCTTTTTACCCTGGCGCTGATCGCGCTGTTTACCGAGGATTATCCGGCTGTAATTATTGTTATTTCAATGGTAATGATAAGCGGCCTGCTGCGTTTTTTCCAGGAACTGCGCAGTACCAACGCGGCCAAACATTTGTCAGAGATGGTAGAAACTACCGCCAGCGCCGCCCGTAAATTCAGGGACAAGGAATCCGGCGAAACCCATTCGGAAAAACGTGAAATTCCGATGGACGAGATCGTTGTAGGCGATGTCGTCTATCTGGCAGCCGGAGACATGGTCCCGGCCGATGTCCGCATACTCGCGGCAAAAGACCTTTTTATCAGCCAGTCAGCGTTAACCGGCGAAAGTGAGCCTGTGGAAAAATTCGCCCAGATTGTTACAAAGGCTAACGGAAACCCGCTTGAGCTGAACAACCTTGCCTTTATGGGAACCAACGTCATATCGGGATCGGCGACCGCGCTGGTTATAGCCGTCGGCGATGATACCTCCCTTGGTTCCATTGCCCGGCAGCTCCAGGCCAAAGCTCCGCCCACAAGTTTTGAAAAAGGGATTAATTCGGTTTCGTGGGTTTTAATTCGTTTTATGCTGGTCATGGTTCCGGTTGTACTTCTTGTTAACGGTTTTACCAAACAGGACTGGTTCGAAGCCTTCCTCTTTGCGCTCTCCGTTGCTGTCGGACTTACACCGGAAATGCTGCCCATGATTGTTTCCGCCAATCTTGCAAAAGGCGCGGTTTCCATGTCCAAAAAGCGTGTCATCGTAAAGAGCCTCAATTCCATTCAGAACTTTGGAGCCATGGATGTGCTGTGCACCGACAAGACCGGCACCATTACACAGGACAAGGTAATTCTTGAGCTGCATCTTGATATAAACGGCAACGACAGTATCGATGTGCTGCGGCAGGCCTTCCTTAACAGTTATTACCAGACCGGCCTTAAAAACCTTATGGATATTTCCATTGTTGAATATGCCCGCAGGGCGGAACTTGCGGATCAGTGGGCGGATTATAAAAAAATTGATGAAATTCCTTTTGATTTTTTCCGCCGCCGGATGAGCGTTGTTGTGGAAGGTTCCGGTAATACAGAATTGATAACAAAAGGCGCTGTCGAAGAAATGCTGTCGATTTCTTCGCTTGCCGATGATGACGGTAAAATAGTACCCATGACCAAAGAAATTAAGGACAGGATTCTTGCAAACTGTATTAACCTTAACGAAAAAGGCATGCGCGTGCTCGGTCTGGCCAGAAAACCGGTCGATTATTCGGCCGTACCCGCGGCCCAGATTACAACCGCCGAAGAAAGCGAAATGATTTTTGCCGGCTGCCTTGCCTTCCTGGATCCTCCAAAGGAAAGCGCAGGCAGGGCCATTACAGCTTTGGGCGAATACGGAGTAAGGGTCAAGGTACTTACCGGCGACAATGACAGCGTTACCGCGACCGTCTGCCGTTCGGTCGGTCTAGACGCCGGACATATTCTTCTTGGCTCGGAACTGGAATCCATGAGTGACGCTGATCTGGGTAAGGCTGTTGAGGGCGCCGATGTATTCGCCAAGCTGACCCCCAGCCAAAAAGCGCGTATTGTCACTGCCCTGCGGACCAACGGCCATATTGTCGGTTTTATGGGTGACGGTATAAATGACGCCGCTGCAATGCGCGTCGCCGACGTCGGGATCTCCGTGGACACCGCTGTGGATATTGCCAAGGAATCGGCCAATATAATACTGCTGGAAAAAGACCTTATGGTTCTGGAAGAAGGCGTAATCGAAGGCAGAAAAATTTACGCCAACATAATCAAGTATATTAAAATGACGGCAAGTTCAAATTTCGGCAACATGTTCTCCGTACTTGCCGCTTCAGCTTTTTTGCCTTTCCTTCCGATGCTGCCAATCCAGATCCTTATACTTAACCTTATCTACGATATCTGCTGTATAGCGGTTCCCTGGGATAATGTGGATCTTGATTATCTGCGCAAGCCCCGCAAGTGGGACGCTTCTTCCATCAGCCGTTTTATGCTTTTTATAGGACCTGTCAGTTCGGTTTTTGATATTATAACCTACGGCCTGTTGTTTTTTATCATCTGCCCCAGAGCGCTGGGAGGAAGTTACGCAAGCCTGGGACCAGCGGAACAGCTTGTTTTTGCGATGCTTTTCCATACCGGCTGGTTTATCGAATCCATGTGGTCACAGACTTTGGTAATTCATATGATACGTACGCCAAAAGTTCCATTTATCCATAGCCGCGCTTCTTCAAAGGTAACCATGGCGACAATCCTGGGCATAATCGCGGCCGCGGTTATTCCGTATACATTGTTCGGTGAAACCGTAGAAATGGTCCGTCCGCCCCTGTCGATCTTTCCGTATCTGGGAGCGGTTATTCTGGCCTATATGTTTTTGGTGACCATAGTAAAAAAGATTTTTGTACGGAAGTACGGTGAACTGCTGTAATTTTTTGGTTCGGCAAAAATAAGTTTCAAGGTAAATCGGGTACTGGAAAAAAGGAACTTTTGGTATTATTATTTGAATATGTCAGAAAATTCCGAAATTCTTGGTAAAAAAGTATTTTTCCTGTACCCTTCCGCTGTAGTTCAGAACCGCATAACAGAAGAACTTATACAGCAGGAGTTTGAAGTTTATACGGTCAAGGACCATGCCCGGCTGCGTAAACTCCTCGCCAAATATCCGGATTCCATAGTTTTTGCGAATATTTTTGACGGAATGACAGAAAAAGAATGGGAAGCATGGATACGCGGCGTACTTTCCGATACCTCTACATCAAATGTTAAGATCGGGATAATGAGCGCCGGCGATGATGAAGCGCTCAAGCGCAAGTATATTAACGAGGTTAAGATCCCGTGCGGCTATATCGCGATAAAGACAGATCTTAATGTCGCAATGAAGCAGCTTTTTGACACCTTAAGAACAGTTGACGCAAAGGGCAGGCGCAAATATATCCGTGCGGTAATTGATTCGGAAGCCAATACCACTGTCAACTTTCCCAATCACGGAACTTTTGTACACGGGTCCATCAAGGATATAAGTGTGGTGGGATTTTCCTGCCACTTTGACGAAGATCCCAATTTCCCCAAAAACAGCCTGCATCAGGATATACAGATAAAACTCCAGACCAATATATTAAAGGCTGAAGGTATTGTCTTTGGATCAAGGATGGACGGGAATACAAAAATATATGTAGTACTCTTTACCCAGCGTATTGACCCGGATACCCGCGCAAGAATCAGGCGGTATATCCAGTCCAATCTGCAGACAAAGCTGGAATCCGAACTGTAAACCGGCCGCGGAACCGGTTAAGCGAACAGAAAATCAGTCTTGCGGTTGGCGGTGTCGGTCTTCCGGCGAGTGATTCAGTTTTCCGGCAGACCAAAAATTTTTATTCCCTCTCCGGGAAAACTCTCCTTGACTGCGGCGACTGCCCGCCCTATACCAAGCGCTTCTTCTTTCTCGCACCAGATTACCAGCCCAAAGTTTTCTTCCGGCCAGATAGCGTCTCCCATACGGGGCCCGGTGGAACCTACCCCGTGAATAACCGGATACTTGGTATAATATTTGCCAACCCCTTCGCCCGCCAGGGCTTCCAGGATATTTTCTTCCACCGAACGGTTCGCCATTATTTCTACCCTTAACATAACGGTCCCTCCTGATTAGGCTGATCTGCAGCCGGAATGTTTCCGTCCGCCGGCCCGCCGGCGGCTGCTTCAGCTTCTTTTTTTGTAAGGCCCGCGGCTATGCGTTCCCGTCTCGCGAGCGCTTTGGCCTGCCGTTCATCGGAGCGGCGATTGGCCAGATAATAAATTGTAGGCATCAGGAACAAAGTCATCAATGTGCCGAAGGAAAGCCCGCCCATTACCGTCTTGCCGATTGGATCGACCATCTCGGATCCTTCGCCCGGGAAGAAGGCCATCGGAATCAGCGCGAGTACTGTGGATAACGTTGTCATTAGAATGGGCCGGAGCCTGTTGCCGGCGGCCTGTATGCAGGCTTCCAGCAGCGGAATTCCTCTTTTACGGAGCAGGTTTGTATAGTCAACCAGAATTATTCCGTTATTGGTTATTATGCCGACTGTTACCAGAAGTCCGACAAGGGTCAGCGCGTTGAACGTATCTCCCGTAATCAGATATATGGCAACTATACCGACTACGGAGAGCGGAATGGTCAGGATAATAATAAACGGGTCCCTGAACGATTCAAAAAGGCTGGCCATGATGCCAAAAACCAGCGCGATAGCAACTATAAGGATTAGAATAAAATTCTGGATCATCTTCAGCATCTCGGTATTGGATCCGCCGTACTCAATAATTATGCTGTCATCGTAGGGGATCTCTGCGGAAATCAGACTGCGTACTTTGGCTTCAAGGGTATTCGAAGTTGTACCTGTCTGCGCGCCGGCGGTTACGTGTATTACCCTGCTCTGGTTTTCCCTGGTAATTGTCAGCGGTCCTGTACCGGTTTTGTACGTAGCGAAGTTCGAAAGCGGCTGCATGCCCGCCATCTGGCTGTTGACAAATATTTTATCCAGGTCCGGTCTTGCGCTCCGGTCGGCTTCCGCGAAGATAAGAACTACATCGTAGGTGTTTCCGCCTTCCTTGAACCGTGTTGCCGTAACACCGTCAACTGCGGCCTTTATTTCGTTGCCTATTGTTATTGTGTTAAGGCCCAGTGCGTAAATCCTGTCCCTGTCAAGCTGAATTTCAATCTGGGGAAGCCCGTCCTGCAGATCCACCCTTGGTTCGGTAATCTCCGGAATTCTTTCCTTGAGCAGCGCGGCGATTTTATCTGCGGTCGCTTTACCCTTGACCAGGTCATCGGTGCGCAGAATTATGTCCACATCGGAGCCGCCCATAAAACTCATCATGTTTAGTCCGCCGCCGAATGTAATGGAAACTCCCGGGAATTGATCGAAGTAACCGCGCATAATGTTTTTGATTTCATCGGCGCTTATAATACGGTTTGCAAATTTTGGGAGGTTGACCCTGAGGCTTCCGCCGTTTGATCCGCTGCCCCCAAAGCCCATCATGCCTCCGCCGCCCGCGTTGATAGTCAGCCTTTCATAGGCTGCTGCCGGTACTTCGCGCTTAAGAATATCTTCAAGCTGCTTTAAGGTCGCTTCAGTCTCGGTCAGCGGGGTGCCCATGGGAAGGGTAACGTTTATCGAAACATTGTCCGCTTCCTGGGTAGGCATAAATACCCAGCCTACAACAGGAATCAGAAAAAGGCTTGCGGCAAAACACAGGACCAGAAACGAGAGCGTTATGGCCTTGTGGTGAAGAACCCAGTTGACCGCTCCGCGGTAGGATTTATCCAGGCCCTTAAAAAATCCTTCAAAAACCCTGTCGGCAGGAGCGAGGAAGTTCCGCAGCGGTTTCTGCTTGCGGGTTACAACCGGGAAAAAATGGCTTGACAGAACAGGCACCAGGAAAAGGGCCACGACAAGCGATGTTGTAAGTGATATTACAACTGTAAAGGCCAGACCGGCGAACAGTTCGCCCGCCATTTCCAGCAGACCCTGGAACATGACCATGGGCGCGAATACGCAGATGGTCGTAAGCGTGGAAGCGGTAATGGCGATGATCATTTCGTGGGTGCCTATAACGGCCGCTGTTTTTAGTTTCGCGCCCCTTTCACGGTAGTGGTAGATGTTTTCAAGAATTACAATTGAACAATCCACCAGCATTCCGACCCCCAAAACCAGGCCTGCCAGAGTCATCAGGTTCAGTGTCAGTTTGGCAAAGTACATCAGCATTATCGTTACGACAATTGAAACCGGAATGCTTACACCGATTATCAGTGTAGGTTTGATTGAACGCAGAAAAATAAAAATGACCAGGATTGCCAGTACGGCGCCGGACAAAGCCGTGGAACCGACCTGGTTAATGGAATTTTCTATTTGATCTGTGGTATTGCTGATTTCCGTTATTTTAATGTCCGGAGGAAGCTCCCTTGCTATACTGTCCAGTCTTCCCCTTAAATCTTTCGCTACCTGGACAGAGTTCTTGCCGCTCTGTTTCTGGACATCCAGCATTACCGCCGGCGATCCGTTTACGTATACGGCGCTGGTTTCGTCCCTGTAACCTTCGTAGACATTGGCGATATCCCTGAGGAATACCTGCCTGGGCAGTTCAGCCTGGCCTCCCGTATAACCGCCGCCCCTGTAAGAAACTACTGTGTTGCGGATATCGTCCAGCGAACTGTATTCTCCCATTGTTGTAATAATGTAGGACATCCCGTCCTCAACAATGGTACCGGCGGAAACCTGCATGTTTTGTATTGCCAGCATCTGCTGGAGGTTGGTTACCGTGAGACCGTAGGCTTCAAGTCTGGACTGCGGAATTTCCACCCTGATGATCTTCTCGCGGCCGCCGCTGATCGAAGCGGTGGCGACTCCGGGGATCTGCTCTATCCTGGGTACGATGGTATTTTCGGCAAACTCGCGTAATTCTTCGGCTGTCCTGTTGCCTGTGACCATAAGGCTCATGATCGCGATCATCGCCGGGTCGTACCGGATTATCATCGGTGTCTGCGCGCCTGTCGGCATATAATTGCGTACCCTGTCCAAAGCGTCCCGGACCGAGTTTGTGGAATCTACAAGGTTGGTTCCGTAGGTAAATTCCATCAGCACAAGCGAAGTACCTTTGCTTGATGTCGATGTAATTTTTTGCAGGCTGGATACGCTGGAGAGCGCCACTTCAAGGGTCCTGGATACCGAACGTTCGACTTCCTCCGGCCCCGCTCCCGGATAGGAGGTAACTACAGCCAGGTAGGGCGGATTTATCTCCGGCAGCAGATCGATGGGCAGATTGACAAAAGCGAATACCCCAAGGAGGATTAAAAGTAAAAAAACGATAAATATTGTTACCGGCCTGGAAACAATTGATTTTGCTAGACTCATTATAAACCTTCTTTAATTTAGCGGAGGAACGCGATCTACGATGTTGATTTTTGATCCGTCTTCTAGAAGGCCCTGGCCGCGGACAATTACGTCTTCGCCTGTGCTTATACCTTTTTGTACTTCCATTATTCCGTCAATAATAATTCCGGGAACTACAATGCGTTTTTCGGCAATAAAAGATCCCGCGTTGTTTGGATCAACTTTTGCTATAAAAACATAGTCGTCGCCGAACCGCTGGATCAGGGCCGAGGCCGGAATTTTTACAATATTGTTTTTTTGCTCGGTAATTATTTTTACCTTGGCGAACATTCCGGATTTTAGTTTTGCCCCGGCATTGTCAACCACAATACGGACTTCCATTGTCCGCGACGCCGGATCGACAACCGGGCTGATCTCGCTCACCCTTCCATTGAACACCTCGCCGGGCCACGCGTCCAGGGTAATTTCGCAGGCCTGCCGCAGACTGACCCTGGAAATGAATCGTTCCGCCACGTAAATACGTATCTGGAGGCCGCTGCCGCCCGCGATGCGCGCCAGGGGAACCGCCTGGCTCACCGTCATCCCAAGCTGTGCCGGCAGCGCCACAACCGTGCCGGAAACCGGAGCCTTGACTATACTTGGTACAAATTCCATGCCTGGTCTTGACGGATCAACTTCCGCAATGGGATCTCCCCTGTTTACCCTGGCGCCTACCGACACCGAAATCCTGGTTACCTTCCCCGCTGCTTCCGGATATGCGTCCACAGTTGATGCGGCAGTTACATCGCCTGCAAGGGCCAGGTAATCCATTATGGCGCCCTGGGGAGCCGCCATTGTGTTAACCGCGTAAACCGGGTCCGGCTGCTGGACAGCGGCGGTTTTGGTAATTCCGCCGTAGACTTCCTGGATCCGCTGACAGCCTGCAAGGCACATTACAAGCAGTAATAAAACGGGCGCGATCACCCGCCTGGAATTTTCAGTACTCACCTATGTTCTCCTCTTTTTGGAAAAGACTCAATTTAGAAAGAACTCAATGTTCCGAAGGGTACGCCGACAGCGTATTCGAGATCGATTAAATCATTAATATAATTAAATTGCTGGGTCAAAAGCTGAAGCCTGGCCTGGCTCAGCGCCAGCGCTGAATTCTGCACAGACTGGAAATCCTGCAGGCCGGCCTTGTAGGCTTCTTCTGTAAGGTTATAAGTCATCTCGGCAAGGTCAACCGCGCTTTTCTGCACCTGGGTGGAAGCCTGTGTTTTTTCCAGGGAATTTACCTTGGTAAAAATTTCAAGTTCCGTTCCCCTTACAAGCTGGGCCAGGTTTATGTTCATGCTTGTAATCGTATTGTCCAGGTCTTTTAATGACTGGCCTTCTTTTGTAAACGGCAGCAGGGTATTAAGGCTGAATCCCAACGTTACCGAAAAGTTTCCGCCTCCCTTCCAGTTATTGTATTCAAACAAATTGTCTTTCCACGGATCAAGCATTGGGTTAAATGTTGAGGAAAGCCCCCAGTTAAGATTTAGGAAGGGCGTAAACATCTGGATTGCCGTTGCTTTGCGTGTTGTCTGCAGTACAGTTATGTTTTTCTGAAGTTCCACAATATCAGGTTTCCCGGAAGCCGCTTTTGAAATCAAATCGGCCAAATCAAGCGGTATCTGGAAATCAGTTACTTCCACCTGATTGAGTTCAATCGCCGTATCGTAGGGAAGTCCTAGCGTCATCGCAAAATTGGCCTTTAACGCCTTGAGGCTGTTCTCCAGTTCGGTAATCGCGGGTTTAAGATTCTCCACCTGAACCTGGGCCTGCAGCCAGGTCAGCCTTGGTACAAGTCCCGCCTGGTAGTTCGCCTGCGCCATATTTGCCTGGTTTTCCGCGTTGGTAAAAGCGTCATTCTGAAGACTTACCGTATTTTCCAGAAGCAGAATCTGGTTATAGGTTTTGCGGACGTCCCTCTCAACCTGGAGCTTGGCCTTTTCATAAGTAATCTGCCCTGCCTGGTAATTTGCCTTTGTAGTCTCAATACCTGCAATCATGGCAATGCTAAGATTCAGCGAAGCCGAAATATTTCCCAGTACATTCCATTGGGGAAGTGTCACGGAGTAAGGCATGACTAAACCCGGAGTACCGGGACTTGTCGTCGGAAAAACTCCCTGCGATGTGGTTTGCCAGTTCGACCTGCTCAAAGTACCTGTAGCATTCACAGTCGGTATAAACTGGTTCCAGACCATGGAATATTTTCTTTCCTTGTTGTCTAAATCAATTTTGGCGGTTTGCAGAGACAGGTTGCTTTTTATTGCAAGATCCACGGCGTCTTTGGTGCTCAGCAGTAAAACGTCCTGGGCCGGTTTTGTCTGGCAGAACGCGCCCTGCGAAACACCGGCAAACATCACAAAAAACAAAAGCAAGCCTGCGGCGGGCCTGCCAATCCCAATATTCCGAATCAACCGGATCATCAAAGACTCCTCTGACGGATTAAAAAAGCGTGGTACTCACCGGATTTTTTTGCCGTCCAAAAATAATATAAACCCGCATACTGCGCGGTTTTTTACGGTATTTTGCAGTTTTTATGATATAACATATTTGGCGGTTAAATCAATCACTGGCAAGCCTGGAAAAGAAGGTAATTTTTTCTAAAAATAAAAGCAAAATGAAAATCAATGCCATATACAGGTTATGGAACAATCTGAAAAACCAGTGGGCAGAACTGAAAACCATAAAAACCGTAGACACAAGCCTTCGTATATCAACTGGCATCTGGCTTTTATTGAAGCTATCCGGCTTGAATTGGAAGATTATAAGGATTTTCTCGAATTTATAACTGAATACAATTTAACTACCGAACCGCTGCGGATAGACTGTATTATAATAAAAAAAAATCGTGATACGGTGATTGATAAAAATATCGCAGCCATTTTCAGAGAAGTTAACCTGCTAGAATATAAAAGCCCGGACGATTACATATCGGTTTCAGATTTTTATAAAGTTTATGGTTATGCCTGTCTGTATGCCTGTCTTGAAGAAATTCCGGTAACCTGTATGACCATTTCTATTATTGGAAACCATTTTCCCGGGAAGTTAATTAAACATCTTAAAAATACCCGCAAATATGAGGTTGTTGAAAATAATCCAGGGATTTATAATGTCAATGGAGATGTATTGCCTATACAGATTATTGACAGCCGCCGCTTACCTGCTGATGTAAATCTATGGCTCAGCAGCCTGAATAACCGGCTTGATCCTGCGGCTTTTATCAAGATAAATAATGAATTGGGTATTCGGGATGAATACAGGACAAAAGCCTATTTTGATGTGATAACACGGTCCAATGCAGCGGCAGTAAGGGAGGCAATTGCAAATATGCGTAAAAATTCTTTAACGCTTGAACAAGTATTTGAAGAAGTCGGCTGGACTGCCAAGTGGGAAGCCAGAGGAGTAGAAAAGGGAGAAAATAAATGGCGGCAAAGCGAAGCTCTTGATATAGCCCGTAATATGATCGGTCTGGGACTGCCGGCCGATACCATTATCGCAGCTACCAAACTGGACCCGGAAAAAGTTATGGAGTTATACCATGCCAGCTCCCGGGCTCCCGGCTAACCATAAAAACACTTGTTTCAGGTTTTAGGCCATGTTATGATTCAGGAATACTTTATAAATATGAATATTGGCGAACTGGATTCAAGATTTTTTTCACCACAGGTTTTACAGGTACTGCCTACTGATAATTTTGAGGTTTATGCTTACATGAATGACGGATCGGTCAGGCTCTTTGATGTTAAACCGCTGTTAAAGAAAAATACTATTTTTGAAACCCTGATGGATATAGAAATATTTAAAGAAAAATGCACTGTTATTAATGAAACAATTGCATGGGATATGGGCGGTAACCGGGATCCATATAAATGTATTGATATCGATCCATTTACAATTTTTGAACAGACCCCGGTAGCCGATCCCCTTATCGTTATTTAAGTAAATCCGCGAATGCCGGGTAAGCGATTTCCGGATCATCCAGTTCCGGGTGCCACTTCTTTTCCCATTCAAGGCAGAAATAGCCTTTGTAGCCGTCATCAATCATCTGTTTGACAATGGCTTTAATCGGAATATCCCCTTTGCCCGGCAGGCAGTATTTATAACTTTTGTTATCGCCGGGTGTCCCGCGGATATGGTCTTTAAAATGTGTATGGACAATCAGGTCCTTCATTGGTTTGTAAAATTTTAAAAAGTCATCGCCGTAAATATAATCGGTGTTGCCAACATCCCAAAGCAGTTTAAAATTTTTACTTTTTACGAGATCAAAAACCGCTTTGACCCTTTCCAGTGTAATAAAGTCTCCGTGGGTTTCCATCATTACCAGAACTTTCCTCGCCTGCCCGTATTCGGCCAAAATCTCTGCGCCACTGGCTACCCGCGCGATAACGTCCGCCTCGTTTTCGCCTTCCGGGATATTATTCCCGAAGATCCTGATTGCCGGAATCCCCATGCGCTGGCAAACATCAATTGCCCTCTTTCCCTCAGCGATCGCGGCGTCGAACTTGGCGGCGTCATGCAGCATTACCGAGGTGCCGAACCCGGTCATTTCGATGTTATGCGCTTTCAGGGCGGCCAGGGTAGCGGTCCTGTTCTCCGGGAAAAACTGCGGCATTTCTTCTGCGAGCATTTTTCCCTCAAGACCGCGGATTTCGATACCGGAGTATCCCATTTTCTGCGCTTCGTCCAGGATTTTATTAAACGGCCAGTCCGGACAGCCCAGCGTTGTAAACGCGATTTTTTTAATCCCCATTATTTTTCCTCCTGTATATTTTTAAAACCGTACATTACAGCAGCAATGTTTCATACTGAAATTTTGAAAATGATCCCTTAAACATAAAGACTGCGATAATTGCCAATACCGCCCCTATTGCAAACAGGAGCCAGACGCTGAGCAGCATGACGCCGGTAAACTGCCCAACAATCAGCAGGACAACAGGCAGCACCAAAAACACCGCCCGCTGCTGGGATTCTTCGATCGACGCCGACTTTGCCGAACCGCGTACAATCAGGTTGATGGCCAGCAAAGCAAGTGACGGCGATACAAGAAGCATTATTATTAGCCAGCTTAAACCCGGCATTACCGCCGTCCCCGAAATAATTATCAATACGGTTTCCAGTACAACAAGCATAACAATAAATGAAGCAACCGAAATTGCCATGCTTAGTAAAAATGAAGCAAGTATTTTTGCTCCGAATATTTCTTTCAAAGGCAGCGGACAATACAGCAGGGTTTCCAGGGTGTTTTTTTCTTTTTCTCCCACAAACGCGCTTGCCGCCATTACCGAAGATGACATTATCGGTATTAATAGAAAAAACAGGGGCATAATGTAGTTCAGAATGAACCTGATTGCGGTAAGACGGAATTGTTCCGGTATGGCGCCGGCAAAGTTTTGGTTCAGGCTTTCATTTACCGAAGGAATCCCGGTTCTGGCGTCGTTAACCAGTCTTACGATGTTGCCTGTTTGTTCAGGCGGAGCCATTTGTATGGCAAAAATAAAAATCATGGGCAACACAACAGACATTATTAACGGGACAATACACAGAATGCTCAATAAGCGTTTATTGCCCGTGATGCCCGTAATATCTTTTTTAATTATAGCCGTCTGCATAAGCCTTGACATGTGTCAGCCTTCCCTTTTTTTGTCGCTATTGCGTTTTTCGATAAACGCGAAATAAATTTCTTCCAGAGAAAGTCTGGCCGCGCTTACATGATACACCTTTCCTCCGTGCTCAACAATCTTTCTTACAAGTGCAGGTATTTCTTCCTCCGACTCAACATTGATCATGGCAAATTCACCTTCCCGCCGCAGCGACTGTATATCCGGATATTTATCGGCTTTTACAACCGCTGTAATGCCGGACGTTACTCCGGACCGCAGTTCGTCCAGACTGCCGGCCGCGAGCATACTGCCTTCGCTTATAAGGCCGTAACCGGTGCAGATTTCTTCCGCGTAACGGAGCTGGTGGGTGCACAGGAACACTGTCGCGCCTTTTTCGTGGGCAAGGTTTTTTATTATGTTGTTGACACTCTGCGCGCTTTCCGGATCCAGGCCGGAAGTCGGCTCGTCAAGAAACAAAACTTTTGGATGATGGATCATTGCCCGCGCAAGAGAAAGCCTCTGGCGCATGCCCGTGGAGTATGCGGCCAGTTTTTGATCTTTCGCGTCCAGCAGATCCAGGCGTTCCAGCAATCCAAGGCCGCGTTTTTTACTTTCTTCTTCGCTCAGCCCAAAGACTGTCCCAAAGAAAACCAGGTTCTGTATTCCTGTAAGGTTGCTGTACATCTGCGCGCGATCGGTAACAACGCCGGAGATCGCGTGTACTTTTTCCGGAGCGCTGCCGGGATCGTTTCCGCAGACGCTGCATTTCCCTTCAGTTGCCTCAAGCATACCGTTAAGCACTTTTACCGCGGTGGTTTTACCGGCTCCGTTTGGTCCCAAAAATCCGAATATTTCACCTTCTTCAATTTCAAAATCTACACTGTTGAGCGCCTTTTTACCGCTTTTATAAACTTTAGTAAGGCCGCCTGCTGTAATTGCCTTCATCCCTTGATCGCTCCTATCATGACTCCCTTTGTAAAGAAACGCTGCAGGAAAGGATACAGCATCAGAATCGGGGCCGTCGAAACAACGATCAGCGCGTATTTGATAATTTCCGCCATCAGCGCCGAAACGCTGTCATCCGCAGCCTGCGCGTTAAATTCAACATTCTGGTGCAGCAGCAGGATATTGCGCAAAACAAGCTGCAGCGGGAATTTGGATGGAGTCTGCAAAAATACCGAAGAAAAGAACCATGCGTTCCAGTGTCCGACTCCGTAATACAAAACCATTACCGCCAGAGTCGCTCCTGATAACGGTATAAAAATTTTTGTCAGAATCTGGAAATGCGAAGCGCCGTCCAGCCTGGCGACTTCAACCAGACTGTCGGGTATGCTGTAAAAAGCCGTTCGCAGAATCAGCATGTTGTAGGTGCTTATGGCGCCAGGAATTATTAACGCCCATAGTGAATTTATCATGCCCAGGCCCTGGACATTAAGGTAGGTTGGAACGAGCCCGCCGCTGAAGTACATTGTAAAAATTATTATGAGCGAAACCGGCCTGCGGAACATACTGTTTTTTAAACACATAAAATAGGCGCCCAGACAGGTCAGCACCATGTTGAATCCCAGGCCGACGATAAGGATAAAAAGGGTGTTGCGGTAGCCGGACAATATAAGCGGATGCCGGAATACCATTTTGTACGCGGTCAGCGTAAGAGGGGTTTTGGGCAGCCACATTAGGCCGTAGTCTACCATAAGGGAAGCCGGACTGCTGATCGATGCGATTAAAACATAATAAACAGGGTATGCGGTGACCAGAATTACGGAGCCCATAATAATATAATTAAAAACCGTAAAAACACGGTAGCCTGCGCCTTCCTGCCTTAGTCTTGATTGTTTTGTTCGTGCATTCATGGCTTCACCATAATCCCTTGCCGGTCACTTTCCTGCTCAGCCGGTTGGCGCCCACTACCAGCGCAAAGTTGATTACCGAGTTAAACAAACCGACAGCTGTCGAGAAACTCCAGTTGCCGTTAACAAGCCCCCTGCGGTATACGTATGATGAAATAACATCCGCGGTTTCCATGACAAAGTTGTTGTACAGCAAAATTATTTTTTCGTAGCCGACATTCATAATTCCGCCGATGGCCAGAATCAATAAAAGTATTATTGTAGGTACCAGCGCCGGAAGCGTCACGTGTACTGTCTGCCTCCACCGCCCTGCGCCGTCAATCCTGGCGGCTTCGTAGAGTTCCATGTCAACCGCCGATAACGCCGCAAGATAAATAATGCAGCTCCAGCCGGTAGACTGCCAGATTCCGGAAATTATATAAATTGGTACAAAAAATTCTTTTATGTTTAATAAATTTTGATCCCCTGTATACCCAAAGAACCTCATTATCTGGATAATAAAAGCCTTTTCGCCGGTGAACAGATACACCATCGAACAGACAACAACCAGGGAAATAAAATGCGGCATGTACGAAATTGTCTGGACGGCTTTTTTAAACCAGCGGTTTTTAACTTCGTTGATTAACAGCGCCAGAATTATGGGAACCGGGAACCCGAATATTATTCCGGACAGACTTATGGTAATTGTATTGCGCAGTGTACGGCCAAAGTAGTAGGACTTAAAAAATTCCAGAAAATATCGGAACCCGTGGTTTTCTGTCCATGGACTTGCGAAAATTCCTTTTGCTGGCGAAAAGTTTTTAAAAGCTATTACCGCGCCGAACATTGGCTTATACGCAAAAACCAGGTAGAAGGCCAGAACCGGTATTACCATTATATATGCGCCAAGGTTTAAATGAATATCTTTTTGAAGCCTTTTCCCGAGCGGTTCCTTAAGAACCGTCTTTACGCCTGGAGCCATCTATTCGCCTCCTTCAAAAAAAGGTGCGGCCCGCCGCAGCGCACCGCACCCTCAAATGTTATCAAAAAAAGGTTTTATTTGTTATACACGTCGTAGGAAGCCTGGAGAATCTGCAGCATCCTGTCCATTCCCATTTTCTTGAGCGTGGCGATATAATCGTCGAACCTGCTAAGGGGCAGGGCGCCGGAAATAAACTGAGCCTGGCTCTCGTTGATGTAAGTGTTAATATCGGTGGAAAGGCTCGCGTATTCGCTGGCGTTATCCGCAATGATTGAATTATTGGGGATCTTGTATTTGGCTGTATCGGCATCGGCCCATACTTCCATTGCCTGGATCTGCTGCTGCAGCGGGAAGCGCTGGCGGCTCATTCGCGGATCCTGGGTAATGGGGAAATTGAGAAGGCCGTATGACCTGAGCACTCCGTCTATGGGCAGACCCTTTGGGTTGTTGAGGGTAAAATCGTTGAATACGGGATTGCCGTTCTGCATTGTGTAGGTAACGCCGTCTTCACCGAAGTTAGCAAGGAGGTTGCCTTTTTCAGTGTGCAGATAATTCAGCAGTTTGAGTCCGTTAACCACGTCCCTGCTTTTTTGCGGGAAGAAGCACCAGTAACTAAAGGTCACAAGATCATCGGCGTAGTTGTACATCGGCCTTACGCCTTTGGCTGTTGAAAGCGCCTTAAGTCCAAGGAGTGTAAACTTGGATTGGTCCGGAGCTGCCATTGTCATATTCTGAATTCTGGAAGTCGCCGTAAAAATAAGGGAAGTTTGGCCGTTAAGTACACTGGCGTGCGCAGTCGGTTCATCGGTCACGGCGAAGTTCTTGTCCAGCAGGCCGTCAGTATAGAGTTTGTTCATATAAGTCATAACATCTCTGTAGGCCGGTTCGTAGGCGCCGTAATGCACTTTGCCGTCAATCTGGTAAGTATCTGTTTTGGGAAGGCCAAAAGCCGAAGTAAGGGCGCCGCCGGTATAGGCCATTGCCAGCCTGTAAGCCGCTGACATAAACGGAACGTCGCATCCAAGTTCATCCTTGCTTCTCTTTAAATAGGTATAAAGATCGCTTGCGGTTTCAGGCGCGGCCATTCCCAGCTTGTCCAGGAATTCCTTGCGGGCCACCAGTCCAATCCAGGAACCGTAAATGTTCCCCGGCTGCAGGAAGTAGCCGGCGAACGCGTAATGCTTGCCGTCCGGTTCGCGTATTACCTTGTAATACTGCGGATCTGAATTTATGAATTTCCAGTAATCCGGGGCATAGGTCGGCAGGTAATTGGTCAGATCCTGCGCAAGACCGTCTTCGACCATCTTGGATGTTCCGCCCGGATAAAATGTTTTACCGGCCATGATAATATCCGGAAGGTTTCCGCCCGCCAGGTACAGCAGGTACGCGTTCTGATCAACCAGTTCAATGAACTCAACATTGATTCCGGTTTGTTTAATCAGTTCCTTGACCCCGGGTGTATCGTTGTAGGAACTGAATCCGGCTGTCGGAATGTCGGAGTCTGTTACGCGGGAAATCGTAATTTTGGGGTTTCCTGTAACAGGGTAATTCACAACACCCGGCGCGCCTGTCGGAGCCGGAACCGCGGGAGCCGGCGCTGCCTGGGAGCCGCCGCCTGCAAATAATCCCGCGGCAACCAAAGCCGTGAGAACCAGCAGAAAAATAATCTTCTTTGACATAAAAATTCCTCCATTGGATTTATTCGTCATATTCCATATTAAACATCCGGTCCATTTATCCCGCAAGAGCCAGTACTCCGAATCGCGGGACAAATGTTCCAAAACAGCCAAATTGCTTTTTTGTCCCATTTGTGGAAAACTGTCCCTATGGTTACCATAAGAAAGCGCTGGTTTATTTCATTTATTATTGTACTTGGAATACCGGTTGTTGGTTTTATTATCGCGTTATTCAATACCAGATCGGTTGTAACCCGCGAAATTATCCAGTCCAACCTTACCATTAACACATTTATCCAGGCTGCCATTGATTCCAAATTTGAAAACAGCAGCCGCATCGTTTCCAACATAATTCTTGACAAACGTTTCCGCGATATTTTGCAGAAGGACAATACCTGGCAGGACATTGTTGTCCGGCAGGGAGAACTGCTAAATCTTTTTATTTACCATAAGATAACAAACCCGGGAATGGATATCCTGATTTATGTACCGGAGTTAAGATATATTCTTACCGTCGGCACGGCCAATCCCATTGACAAACTGTACGCCGGCCTTGTTTATCTTGGACATTCGGAGATCAGCGAGTCCGAATGGGAAAACCTGCTTGAGGCAGGCGGCGGCGAAAGCCGTTTTATTTCTTCGCCTTATCTTTCCTATAACGCTTTTGGCCGCCGCGCCATGGCGTTCTGTTCCTATGTCGGCCAGCCCCTTTTTGGCAACAGGTATTCAGCGAGCGTAATAGTTTCCATGCAGTATGAGGATATGGGCGCGCTCTTCCCCGACCTGCGCGGTTCGGCTGTTTTAATTCTGGACAGCAGCGGAGCGCCTGTTTACAGTTTCGGCATGCAGCTTCCTGACTTTAAAATTAACCTTAATCAAACCAGACAGGACTATCAGATAATCAAATACCAGGGGACCGAATACGTCTGCACCTTCCGCAATTCAACGGCCGGACCGTACGCTTACGCGGTGCTCACCAAACAAACTTCTTTCTGGAACCTGTATACCATGGTGGAAAAAATAATTATCAATGTAATGATAGCTGCGCTTGTTCTGGGGCTTCTCCTTTCCCTTTCGCTTTTACAGTTAAATTACCGGCCCATCCGTACAGTTATGCGGAGCCTGGGCCAGGGCGGCGCAAAAGGAAACGAATTTGACATAATCCGGGATCAGGTGCTTTCGCTTAAAAACGATCGCAGCAGGATGGAAAACGATTTACAAAAACAGGATCGGTTCCTGCGCGAAATTATTTTCAATACTGCCCTTACCAAAAACCGGCAGCTCCCCGCAAACGATGATCTATTGGAAAGCATAGGTCTTGACTGCAGCGGCCGTTTAATTGTGCCGGTAAGCGTGTTCCCTGCCAATATTGAACAGACGCCTCTGGCATACACTACGCAGGCGCCCTACGCGGAAGTTACAATTGCAATGATGCTCAATGACGTCCTTGGTGAGCTTGTTAATAAAAATTATGAATTTTATAAAACCACAGTTGAACAGACAATTGTTTTTTTGTTCTTTGTAAATCAGGAAAACCTCGAGGCTTTCAATGACAAAATACCTGATATTATGGAATCCATCTGTGATGTTTTTGAAAAAAAATATTCTCTGGTACTTGATATCGTAATTGGCAATGAGGCTGACTCAATAGATAAACTTTTCACCAGGCACCAGGAAATCCGTATAACACACGCAATGGGCGTTATCTCTGGCAGGCACCGGGTTATCCGGCCCGCGGAAAACAGTATATCCTCCGGAAACGGCAGCATTCTCGGGGAAGAATACGCGCGGCTGCTTTATGAGGCAATTGAATTCCGCCCTGCTGATGAAGCTTTAAAAATCACAGGTGATTATTTTTTAAAGCTGGAAGAAAACAATTATCCATTCCATATTTACCGCTACCAGATTTTTTATCTTGTCAGCATGCTTATGGACAGGCTTCCGCCCGCACGGATTGAAACTGACGACAGGATTTTACAGGACTCGCTGGATTCAATCGCGGCGTGTTCAAACCAGCCCCAGCTTAAGCAGGGTCTTTTGGATTTCATTAAAATTTTTTATCCGGATGCAGCCGGATCGGCAGCAGGATTAAAGGGCGGACAGACTGCCGGATTGGGTATTTTTCCGCGCATAAATGATTTTATTTTAAAAAATTATCACGATATAAACCTGAGCCTGACCATGATATCCGAACATATCGGTCTTTCGGAAAAATATATTTCCAAACTTTTCAGAATGGAAACCGGGCAGGGCCTGCTCAATTATATTGGTGTTGTGCGGATAAAAAAAGCAAAGGAATTGCTTGATACTACCAATTATAACCTTAATGAGGTTGCGAGGATGGCCGGGTACTCAAGCGTAAAAACATTCCGCCGTGTTTTCCAGAAGCAGGAAGGCATTAACCCCAGCGATTACCGTTCGGTTCCGCGGCGCTGATAATTTCTTTGCCAGGTCCGGTTCATCTTCGCAATTCTTCCAGCATGGCAAAAACATTGCGCACCGGTGTTCCGTGTACTACGGCGTTGGAGGGCCCGGGTATAAAATTTCCGCCGCCGGATTCCTCAAGCTGACGCCGTGTGTCTTCGCGCACCTGCTTTTCGGTGCCCTTAACCAACAGCGCCGAAGATGTATTGCCAAGCACTATTGTTCCCGGACTTCTCCTTAACACCTCTCCCACTGTCATGCCGGCTTCGCGGTCAGCCTCACCGTAGGCCTGGACACCGGCGGTCCCAAACATGTCGTCAAATATCGGCCACAGGTTGCCGTCCGATCTGTAGCAATAAACAACGCCTTCCTGCGCGCAGGTATCCGCGATTAATTTTATTGCCGGCATAAAAACTTCGCGGAACGTTTGCGGGGAGATCATCGGCCCGTTGCCGCCAGCCAAATCGCCGCCCCCGCTGAACCACCTGTATCCCTGCGCCGCCGCTTTTTTAATTTGTTTGCACTCACGGGCAGCTCCGCGCATCAGCCATTTTTGGATAAGTTCCGGTTCAAGCGCCAAAAGCTGCAGCCACACGGGATCGTAAAAAGTAAAATTCAGGTTGCCGGCCATGGCCATATGGCCGCATTCATTGCCCATCGCTGCAAATAATTTTTTGGCCGACAAGGGAACCGGATCAGCGCTGCACGGAAGTTCAGGTACAGCTTCCATTTCTTCCCGCAGCTGCGCCGCGAGTTCCTCCGGCTCCTGCTGCCTAACTGTGCTGTAAAGCTGGCCGTAGGTTTGGGTTTCCGGGAAAAAGCGCTTTACAGTATATTCGCCGTCCTCTTCGCCAAAAACAAGAGTGTTTTCGTCCAGGCGTTTGGACGGTTTCATTTTGCTGCGCCAGACTTCACGTACAACATCGGCGCCAAGCGCGCGCCAAAGATCGGTCACGTCTTCAAGGTGTTTTTCTTCAAATTCGGCATGGGCCTTTTCGCCCAAAAAGATTGAGAGTTCTTCCTTAAAATGAAGGCTGTCCGCGCCCGTGCTTACATCCCGGCCCAAAATCTCTGAAGCAACCGAACAGGCTACCGCGGTAAAATAAACCGGAAGCCTGTCGGGTTTTTTCCCGTCAATTATCGCCTCAAAACGCTGCCGCCCCGTCAAAATTTATTCCCGCTTAATCGCGTCGTCAAACGCCACATCTGACGGAGCAAAATCTACTTTCCTTACAAATTCACAGGCTTCCTTTGCCCCAAAATCCCGTTCCATACCGGAGTCTTCCCACTCAACAGAAAGCGGTCCCTGGTAATTCATGGCATTGAGTTCGCGGATTATGTTTTCGAAATCAACATTCCCGTGTCCCAGGGATCTAAAGTTCCAGCCTCGCCGTGTATCGCCGAAAGTTAAATGTGAACCCAGAATCCCGGCCTTGCCGTCCAGGGTTACCGCCGCGTCTTTCATATGCACATGGTAGATCCTGTCGCGGAAATCCCGCAGGAAAAGATGGGGGCTTACGCCCTGCCACAAAAGATGTGACGGGTCAAAGTTAAAACCCAAAGTGGACCTGTAGTTGAATTCTTTTAAAAGCCGCTCTGCCGTATAATAATCAAAGGCAAGTTCGGTCGGGTGTACTTCCAGGGCAAACTTTACCCCGCATTTGTCGTATTCGTCAAAAATCGGATTCCACAGCCGTACAATTTCTTTGTACGCGTCGTCGATCATTTTTTCTGTAGTCTGCGGGAATGAATACCAAAAACGCCAAATCGGGCTGCCTATAAAACCGGTTACTACTTTTACGCCTAAATTTTTTGCCGTACGCGCGATCAGCTTCATCTCGTTAATGGCCCATTCCCTTATCTTCTCCGGCTGGCCGGAAAACTTTGCCGGCGCAAACCCGTCAAGCCGCGGGTCGTACGAACTTAAGTTCGATGTATCGCCGACGCATTGGCCCGGCAGATGCCCGCTTATTGCCCAGCAGCCAAGACCGTTTTTAGCGAGAATCGCTTTCCGGTTTTCAATATACTTGCTGTCCTCCGCGCCTTTTGCAGGATCCATGTGGTCTCCCCAGCAGGCAATTTCCACGCCGTCGTAACCAAATGATTTAACCTTGGCGCACAGGGTTTCAAAGGGCAAATCCGCCCACTGGCCTGTAAATAACGTTACTTTCCTTGACATATATTACTCCTGATATAAAACTGCGATTGCGCGGCAGAACAGCAGCGCAAATTATAAATTTACCCAGACTGCTCCAAGGTTTGAACTTTCCACGCATTTGCCGATAAAACGCACTCCGTCCAGACCCATTTCCGCGTCAGGGAAATCCAAATCTTCTTCTGTAAGTTTTTCGCCGGCCTTTTGTTTTAAAAGCGCCGCCGTGTAAACCCTGTAAATATTGGCCAGGCCCTCAAAGTAACCTTCCGGATGACCGGACGGAATCCTGGAAAATGATTGGGCGTGCGGATACAAAGGATCCTTGCCGCGGGACAGCATTGCGTTGGGCTGGCCAAAACGGCGCAGCTCGAGGTAATTGCAGGCTTCCTGATCCCAGCAAATTGCCCCTTTGGTACCAAAGATTCTGAACTTTAAGGCATTGTCGTAACCCGCCGCGACCTGGCTTGTCCAATAGACGCCTTTTGCTCCGTTATCGTATTCCAGCATGACCGTTGCATTGGTATCCAGGACCCGGTCTTCTCCGATATTATCCAGCATTGCGCAAACCTTCTTTATTTTTAACCCGGATACATACGAAATCATATTTTCCAGATGCGAACCCAAATCACCCAGGCTGTTGGCTTTTCCAGCGATAGCCGGATCTGTACGCCATGCCGCCTGTTTGCTGCCCTGTTTTTCGGCGGGCGCAAGAAGCCATTCCTGGGGATATTCCGCGTTTACATATATGATTTCACCGATTTCCCCGCGGCGTACCAACTCACGGGCGTGTTTGATTATAGGGTAACCTGTATATGTATAAGTAAGGGCAAGCAGCAGGTTCTTTTTCTTTGCCAGATCCGCCAGCTCCCTTGCCTGCCATTCCTCAACTGTAAAAGGCTTGTCGCAAACTACCGGAATCCCGTGCGTAAGGAACGCTTTGGCTGCCGGATAGTGGGAAACATTTGGAACCGTAATTACAACGAAATCGATTTTATCCGGACGCGCGGCTTCCTTTTCCGCCATTTCATCAAAAGTCCTGTAAATGCGATCCTGCTGAATATCCATTGCTGTTCCGGTAGCCTTGTTGTTCTCCCAGTCTCTGGAAAAACAGCCTGCCTGCAGTTTTGCCAGACTATCCATAGCTATCGCTTTACGGTGCACATCTCCTATAAAGCCTCCGATACCGCCGCCGACCATACCGTACCGTAGTTTTATACCGGCATTGCGTTCGCTGGTTCCTTCAATCATGGATGGACCCCCAATAATTTTCTGTATATTTTTTCTGAATATTATAACCCTGAATATTATAACATAAATTTTACTGCATGGCATTCATTTAATTTTATGGTATTCAGTATGGTCTGCTCTGCAGATAGTCCCTGACAAGCATAAACAAAGCCAAAATTCCCTGAACGCAGCCCAAAAGAAAAAAAATCACATGCAGAACCGCAATTCCCTGCAGCATAAAACATTGAACAGCAATCCAGATAACCAGCGCCGCTGCGAAAAAACCGCTTATCCACGGCTTAAGTTTCCAATTTTTAAAAAATGCCAGCGCCGCAAACAGGTTACCCAGCCCAAGGAAGCTAAAAAGAAAAATACCGGGTACCAGGAAAGTCTTAAACGGCGCTGATTTCAATGCCTGCGCCGCATCCAGGCCCATCGGATTAAACGGATTCAGAATCGCCGCCATCCCGCCGGCCAGCGCTCCCGCTCCGATAAAAATGTGCAGCCCAATACTGATCTTTTCCGCGGTTTTCATGATTAGTTTTAAAATATTCAATTATTTTTTTGAAAATGTATATAGCAGCTTTAATTACCAGTCCATTATTTGGCCGCAGCCAGGCGGCGGAATGGGCGCATTGGTAAAAAAACAGCCTGACCATTGGTCAGGCTGCTATTGATTACTGTGTGTTACTTAAGGACGCTTAATAATCCATTCCTCCCATACCGCCCATTCCGCCACCGCCGCCCGGCATCGGAGCCGGTTCTTTCTTTTCGGGCAGGTCGGTTATGGCGCATTCGGTTGTCAGCAGGAGGCTGGCAATGGAAGCCGCGTTCTGCAGGGCAAAGCGGGTAACTTTGGCCGGATCAATTATACCGGCTTTGATCATGTCGACCCATTCCATCTTCGCCGCGTCAAAACCAACGCCTTTCTTGGATGATTTTGCTTTTTCGGCAACGACCGCTCCGTCCATACCCGCGTTTTCCGCGATCTGGCGCAGCGGTTCCTCGAGGGCGCGTTTTACAATCCGGTATCCTACTTTGCCGTCTTCTGTAAGATCGGTAACATTGGCCTGGTCCAGGGTCAGCGCGGCCTGAATCATTGCGATTGCGCCGCCGCTTACTATACCTTCTTCAATGGCCGCCCTTGTAGCGGAGAGGGCGTCTTCTACACGGTGTTTTTTCTCTTTCAGTTCAACTTCTGTTGCCGCTCCTACATTGATCACCGCGACTCCGCCGGCCAGTTTCGCCAGCCTTTCCTGGAGTTTTTCCCTGTCATAATCGGAAGTTGTGTCTTCGATCTGGGCCTTAATCTGGGCTATCCTGTCCTGGATGTCCTTTTGTTTGCCCGCGCCGTTGATAACTGTGGTATTGTCTTTATCAATCTTGATAGTTTTGGCTTTGCCGAGCTGGGAAAGCTCGGTATTTTCAAGCTTAAGACCAAGTTCGTCGGAAATTACTTCGCCGCCGGTCAGAATGGCGATATCTTCCAGCATTGCCTTGCGGCGATCGCCAAAACCGGGCGCCTTTACCGCGCAGGTTCGCAGGGTCCCGCGGAGGCTGTTTACTACCAGGGTGGAAAGCGCTTCACCGTCAACATCTTCAGCAATTATAAGAAGAGGCTTGCCGCTTTGCGCTACTTTTTCAAGCAGGGGCAACATGTCCTTCATGCTGGAAATCTTTTTATCGTGGATAAGTATGTAAACATCTTCATAAACACTGGTCATAGTGTCCCGGTCTGTTACAAAGTATGCTGAAATATACCCGCGGTCGAACTGCATACCCTCGACAAATTCGATGGTAGTGTTCATTGTTTTGGATTCTTCAACGGTTATTACTCCGTCCTTGCCGACTTTTTCCATCGCATCCGCTATTGTATTGCCGATTTCTTTATCATTGTTGGCAGAAACCGATGCAACATGGGAAATTTCTTCTTTATCTTTGATTTCTTTCGAATTCTTTTTAATCTCTTCAACGGCGATTTCAACCGCTTTATCAATTCCCTTTTTGAGTTCCATGGGGGCAATGCCGGCAGCAACGGCTTTTAAGCCTTCTTTTACCAGGGAATAAGCCAATACTGTAGCGGTTGTTGTTCCGTCACCGGCTACATCATTGGTTTTTGTGGCTACTTCCTTGAGAAGCTGGGCGCCCATATTTTCGTACGGGTCTGCCAGTTCTACTTCTTTCGCAACAGAAACACCGTCTTTTGTAACGGTGGGAGCGCCAAATTTCTTGTCCAGAAGTACATTCCGCCCTTTGGGACCCAGGGTAACTTTTACTGCCCGGGAAATCTGCTCGACTCCTGCCAGCAGTTTACGGCGGGCCTCCTCATTAAACAATAACTGTTTCGCCATATTCTTTGTCTCCTCAATTTAATAAGAAATTATTTTACCCCCAGAAAGGGCAAGAATCCCAAGGATTTTTTGATCCTCTGCAGGTTCACACTATAACTTATCAAATTGATTTAAAAATCGCAATAGGTTTTATTTTATTTTTAATATTTTATAGAGAGAATTCCAGGCTGAAGGACCTCTGTTTTTATAATTTTTATTTAATTATAGAAAAATTTTGAGAAAATTAAAAAAAAATGAAAAAAAAGTAAAAAAAGTTGAAAAAGTACTTGACACGAAATATACTTATGATGTAAGGTCGAAAAACCCGCGCACTGAACTTGTGGTTCTGCCATTAAGCGTATGCGCGGCC
>WQZG01000039.1 GCA_009780855.1 Treponema sp. | reverse complement strand
TTTTATCCATTCGGTTGAGCCAAAAATACGGCTGGACAAACCAATTGCCTTGATCGATTATCCGGCTTTTGTACCCTGCCTCGCCAAAAAAAAACCGGACGGGAAAACAGTTGAGCGCTGGGAGCTTTACAGCAGGGGTCTGGAACTTGCCAATTGTTTTTCCGAAGAAACATCGGCCGGGGAAGTAAAAAAATTCTTTGAGAACGAAAAAACCGAAAAAGAAAAAACCTCCCTTGTCCGCCACAATGTTGATGAAGACTACTGGAAAATATTTTTGCCGCGTTCCGGAGAAATTTTTCCCGTGGGGAATAAATTCCCCCCCTGTTCCGGGGTTGCAATGGGACTGGACAGACTGATAATGTTATTCACAAATAAAAAAACTTTGGACGGCGTTCTGCCGTTCCCCATGGAGTAAAAATGAACTATTACAATATGGCAATCAAGGATGTAATAAATGAATTTCCGGACACGGGAAAACTGCTGACAATAAACGGTGTAGACTGCGCGGGCTGTTCGGTAGGAACCTGTTTATTAAAAGATGTCCTGGATGTTCATAATTTCCCGGATGATACAAAGAAAACCATAATGGCACAGATCGACAAAATTATTAACGGTGAAAAAATCGAAATTATCCCTGCCGCGGAAAGCCCCGCGAAATCCAAACAGGATCTCTTTTGCAAACCCATACAGCAGCTTGTTAATGAACATAAAAATATTTTAAGACTCCTGGATTTGGCAGAATACCTGGGTAATAAAAAACAAATGGACAAGACAATAAAAGAAAATATCGAAAAGACGATTTTCTTTGTAAGAAATTACGCGGACCGCTTCCATCACGCCAAGGAAGAAAATATTCTTTTTATAAAAGCCGATCCGGATACCGAGGTAATAAAAGTAATGCTGGCGGAACATCAGGCCGGCCGTAACTTTATAGGTCTGGCGTCAGAAGGTCTCAAGTCGGATAACCGGGATCAAATAAAGCAATCACTTGCCGGATACACTGAACTGCTGCGGAATCATATCAGAAAGGAAGATAAAATCCTGTATCCGTGGTTTGAAAAAATTCTAACAGATGATCAAAAGAAAAATATGCAAAAAGAATTTGAAATCACCGACAGTTCATTTGATACACATATCAGCGCTGACCTGATAAAATTCCTTGATGACAACTACAGTTGAAATTTTTGCAGGCAGCCATCAGTTTTCATATACCTTTGAGTACCCGCCAAGATCAAATTCTGTTTTAAACCTGGGTAAATAATCAATTCCGGTAGAGGTCATAACATTCCCGGCAAAGCGGTAATTTACATCTTCCAGCTTAATAATCTGATCCAGCAGATCACGCTTCATGTTTATAAAGTTCATAATCAAAAAAAGATTGGCGCTGATCGAGGCTCTGGCTGGCACCGTTAAAACACTGCGTTCGGTGCCGTCCGCCCAGAGCAGGCCGTTGCCGTACAGTTCGTAGGAAAAAAAAGAAAGGTCGACCGGGAAATAGTTAGGATTGTCGATTTTCATTGTTACCCTAAACCTGGTATTGATAAGTTCAGCTTTTAGAATGGCTATCGCGGTTATGGAAAAAACCGGCTCCTGCACCAGGGGAAAAACGGCGGCTGCGCCCGCCTGGATGATCTCCGGCGCCCCGGATATAGGGCTGTAAGCCAAATCAATGGTCAGGTCAAAAGTAAAATTTTCGTTTAAAGGAATTCCTTTTGCGGCGAGCGCGGGAATATTCAGCTTAACGCTTAAGGGAACAGACGTAATCGGGGGAACCAGAGCAGCCTCCGCGATACCAGGAGCTTCCGCGGCGCCAGAAACTTCTGTGATCCCGGGTACCTGCACGGTTCCCGGCCCTACTGTAAAAGCGTAGTTATCCGCGGACTTGCCGTCCGGGGACAAAAGGTCAACCGGCGTTTCAATTCCGTTTATTACAGCGGTCCATTTTTTAACGGTAAATCCGGCGTTGAACGGCGCAGGGTTGTTTACATCCAGAACAAATCCCAGATTTACAGCTGCGGTATCGCCGGCTTCTGCAGACACATATTTCAAACTTACATAAGGTTTGTCCGGTTCCGGCGGCTGCGGCGGGGTTTTGCATGATGCAAGCAGGCCGGCTGCCAAAAGTCCTGCGGCGGCAGTTGCCGCCAGAAGAACCGCGGATAAATTTAAATTTTTCATGCTGAAAAAATTTGCTCCAGAGCGATGTTCAGCAATTCTAGGCGCCGCTCCCATAAACCGCTCCCTCCGGGTTAACGAACATGTTAAATTATTATAATATAAAAAAGCCTTGGGATCGAGGCTTTATTACGAAATAAAGGAAACTCAAATGTCAAACGAATCCATTCCCCTCCGCAGGGATGTCCCCCAAAAAGATACATGGGATCTGTCAAAACTGTTTAAGGATGACGATGCCTGGAAAGCTGGTCTTGAAACCTACGAAAAAGAAGCCGAAAAAATTCCGTCGTTTAAGGGAACCCTTGGTAAATCGGCAAAAAACCTGGCGGCGTGGATGAATTATCTGCGCGGCCTGGAAATACTTGAGGAACGGCTTGGGTATTATTCAGAACTGCGCCAGGCCGAAGACGAGGGTGACAGCGCGGCCAGGACCATGACCGGCAGATTTATGATGGCAGCTTCAAAAGCCAATGCGGCGGCCTCCTGGGCGGCTCCGGAGATCATGGCAATTCCTGAGGCCGATATTAAAAAATTTATAAAAAGCTCCCTGCTTGGCGAATACAGGGTATATTTAAACAAACTCCTGCGCTACAGACAATATACGTTAAGCGACAGGGAGGAGCGTATCATAGCGATGCATGCAGAAGGCGAAGGCGCATGCGGCGACGCTTTTTCTGTGCTTACGAATGTTGATCTTGATTTTGGAACACTTAATACTCCGGAAGGGAAGCGCCCCCTGTCGCAGTCAACATGGTCTGTGTTCATGGAAAATCCGGACAGGGATTTTCGCAAAAAAGTTTATAAAAAATTTTACGGTAATTTCGAAAATCATAAAAATACACTGGCGGCACTTTATTCCGGCCAGGTAAAACAGGATGTAATCAAAGCAAGGATACGCGGATTTGCTTCCGCGCGCGCCGCAGCACTTTACGGCGATAATGTAAGTGAATCCGTTTATGACAACCTAATCGGCACAGTGGGAGATAACCTGGCCCCTCTGCACCGTTATTATCATTTAAGAAAAGAAGCGTTAAAACTGAATGAACTGCGCCACTACGATGTATATGTGCCGCTGGTCTCCGATGTAAAAAAAACTACCTCCTGGAATGAGGCTGTAGAAATTGTAGGCAAAGCGCTGGCGCCGCTGGGCGATGAATACGTTAACACACTAAAAGCCGGACTGCTGGGCCGCTGGGCGGACAGGTACGAAAACAAAGGCAAAAGTTCAGGCGCGTTTTCGGCGGGAAGCTATAGCGGGGATCCCCACATCCTTATGAACTACAAGGACGACAGCATACGGGACGTGTTTACCATGGCCCACGAGGGCGGACACTCGATGCATTCCTGGTACTCTGCCGCCAATAATCCGTTTATGCATTACAATTACACTATCTTCGAAGCCGAAGTTGCCAGCACTTTCAACGAAGAACTTCTGTTCAGATATTTTATGAAGGAATCAAAATCGCCGCAGCTTAAACTCTACATGGTCAATAAACGCGTTGACGAAATTCTTGGGACCCTTTACCGTCAGACCATGTTCGCTGAATTCGAAAAGCGCACCCACGAGCTGGAAGGACAGGGCTCCCCGCTTACCGTTGATGTTCTGCGCGGCGAATACCGCGGGCTGCTGGAAAAATACTTCGGCAGCGAAATGGTTCTTGAAAAAGAAAGCGACCTGGAAGGGCTGCGCATCCCGCATTTTTACCGCGCCTTCTATGTTTACAAATATTCAACCGGAATTTCGGCCTCCCTTGCGCTGGCCGAACGCGTAATGTCCGGCGGCGCAGAAGAACGCGATGATTATTTTACGTTTTTAAAGTCCGGCGGTTCCAGGTTCCCGGTTGATTCGCTCAAAGCCGCTGGCGTTGACATGTCATCACCGGCGCCGGTAGAAGCCGCCTGCAGAGTGTTCGGCCGTTTGGTTGATCAGCTGGAAAAAATGCTAATGGGATAAATGTTTAAAGAAAAATGCCGCTTAAGAAAGCACATCCCTGACAGCCACAACATCAATGCCAATGCCTTTCCAGTCGGTGAGCAGTTTGTCTCCCGCCCTGACCGGCAGACTTGGGTTTAGCCGATAGATATCGCCCAGCAGTTCGCTGATTTTACCTTTTGGACAAGGCGCGCTGGATTTTACGGGAATGCGGCGCAGCGCGGAAAGACCGCGGGTCTGATTATCCGCGCCCATAAAACCGCAGGTCGCTGTAACAGCGCGTTTGGGTGACAGTATTTCTTCGCGGGCATAAGCGGCGCCCCTGTTGCAGCTGTTGCCGGTTATTGTGAGCAGAAGCTGGCCGTTTGAATCGGCGCCGCCGTCAGCGTCTTCTTCTACAGTAATATTGCAGCCGATTGGGCATACAATGCAGGTCATTTCCTTCATATAATTCTCCCTAGACAATGCTGAACTCCATTACTGAGTCAGCGTTAAAACACGTTTTTTCCAAATCTTTGGATGTTAAGGTTACATTGATCATTTCTGAAGGCTGAACATGGGTCTTCCTTATGGTTTTAAAAACCTGGTTGTCAAGTTTTAATTCCAGAACAGCTTCATTCTTTACTATCATTGATCTAAGAAACAGTTTGTTAACGGCAGCGGGGTTTAGTTTTCCAGGATTAATGTAACGCACATTGGCGCCGGCTTTGAGGCGTATCTGGATATCCGGCCTGCGGCCCCTTAGCCAGTCGGAAGCGCGGGCTCCCGCAGCCTCAGCTTCTTCGGAAACCCAGTCAACCAGGTCATGAACGTGGAGCACATTACCGCAGGCAAAAAAACCATCAACATTGGTCATAAGGGTTGAGTCGACCTGGGGGCCGCCTGTTGTACTGTTAAGTTCAATGCCGGCTTCCCTGGACAATTCGTTCTCCGGAACCAGCCCTACCGAGAGCAGCACTGTATCGCAGTCAATACGGAATTTTTTATCATGAACCAACAGGCCGTTTTCCATCGGAGTAATCTCGACGCCTTCCACCCGGTCATTGCCAAAAATGCTTGTGGTCTGGGATGAAAGGTAAAGCGGTATGTCAAAATCACGCAGGCACTGTACGATGTTGCGGGTAAGGCCTGAAGGATAAGGCATAATTTCGACTACCGCTTTGACTTTGCAGCCTATCCAGGTCATGCGGCGCGCCATGATAAGGCCTATGTCTCCGGAGCCGATTATTACAATTTCTTTGCCCGGTATATAACCGTCGATATTTACAAGCCGCTGCGCAAGGCCCGCGGTATAAACACCGGCCGGCCTGGAACCGGGAATACGCACATTGCCGCGGTTTCTTTCCCTGCAGCCCATCGCAAGAACAACAGCCCTTGCGTAAATATGGAGAACGCCATCCGGCGATACACAAAAAAGTTCGTTATAAACCTGACCCGTGCCGGGGTCCGGGCCATATGCGTTATTGCCGTGAGCGGGGTTCCTGCCGGATCGCAGCGATGTAACGGTTGTATTTAAATTTACTGTAACAGAGGAAGTAGCCAATTGATCGATAAACCTGCCGGCAAACTCCGGCCCGGTAAGTTCTTCGTTAAATTTATGCAGGCCGAATCCGTTGTGGATACACTGCATCAGGATGCCGCCAAGGTGGTCTTCGCGGTCAAGTAGAACTGTACTGAATCCCTGTTTGTCCAGTTCCAGGGCAGCCGCCATGCCGGCCGCTCCGGCCCCGATTACAGCCGCGTCGTATTGAAGTTCTTTCATTACAGTTCCCCCAAAAGGAGGCGGCTTTCTCCGCCGTGCTTGGTAACCTCATTCCAGGACAGGCCTGTTTCCCTCATTATAATTTTAATTATTTTGTAAGTACAGAAACCGCCCTGGCAGCGGCCCATCTGCGATCTGGTAAAATACTTGATTCCGTCAAGCGTATAATGGCCCAGCCTTATCGCCTGCACGATCTCTGCCTCGCTTACGTTCTCGCAGCGGCAGACTACATTGCCCCAAGCCGGATTCTCCGCGATAAGCTCGTCGAGTTTGAACGGCGAAAGCGTCCGCGATCTTGGACGATCTTCGATAAACGGATCCCAGCCGGGTTTTTCGGCAAGCTCCAGGCCGGAATTGATTAGCAGGTTCTTGACATACTCACCGATGGCCGGCGACGCAGTAAGACCGGGCGACTGGATACCGGCCACCTGTACAAAGGCGGGAGCTTTTGCCGACATATCAATGTAAAAATCCTCATCAAGGCAGGGGCGGATACCCGCGAAACTGGCGATCACATCGCTGCGGCTGAGGAAGGGGATCATGTGCTTGCCGGAATCCAGTATCTGTTCGAGCCTTTCGGAAGTTGTAGAAAAATCGGTTTTGTCATCCTGATCATCGGCGGTCGGCCCGACAAGAATGGTTCCTTCAACAGTGGGAATTACAAGCATTCCTTTGGATACCGATGTCGGAGTCGGAAACACCACACGGTCCGGCCTGGCTTTTACCGCAGCCTTGTCCATTAAAAAATATTCGCCCTTCCTGGCGTGAATCGTAAAGTCTTCCGCATCAAAGGCCTTTGAGACTTCATCGGCGTAAAGACCGGCCGCGTTTATTACATAGCGCGCCCTGATCGTCCGGCCGTCGCCGGTGCTGATAATCCATGATTTATCCTGGTACCTGCCGCCGGCTACTTTAAAATTGGTAAAAAAATGAACGCCGTTCTTCATCGCGGACTCTGCCATGGCAAAAACATAAAGATAAGGTTCGATAATACCGCCGCCCGGAACATAAAGCCCGCCGACTACATCGTAAGAAAGTTTGGGCTCCACTTCCAGAATCCTGTCCCTGGAACAGAGCTCTATGCCGATTGCTTCGTTCTCAACTCCCTGGCGGTACAAATGCTCGACTACCTTCATCTCGTCATCATGAAGCGCAGCTACAATAATTCCGCAGCGTTTAAAGGGAAACTTTAATTCCCTTTTTAACTGGTCGAACATCAGGTTGCCCTGGATTTCCAGGCGGGCCTTGAGGTACTTCCTGTTATGGTGGAAACCGCCGTGAATAATTCCGGAATTGGCCTTTGACGTGCCAAAAGAAACATCGGCGGCTTTTTCCAGCACAGCGGTTTTTATTTTATAGGATGAAAGCCGGCGCGCGATGTTTACGCCGCAGACACCGCAGCCGATGATGGCCGCGTCATACTCGTCATATGGTGAAGGGTTCAGATTGGCAAGATTATTTTGCATATATATTAACACACCCCGCGCAATGCTGCGCTGCACAATTTTTTATACCGCAAATATTTTGTTAAGTCAATTAAGCCACAAATACGGAACCCGGATTGCGGTATTACGCCTTACTTCGGTTACGGTTGGGTTCTTGTCAAGGCCGGCATATAAATCAAGCCATTTTTTATCGCCGTAAGCGGCCGCGGCAAACAGCATAAAAGACATCGCAACAGGCCATTCATTATGGTACATGACATCAGGTTTATACGGGAAACCGGATTTGTCAATTAAAAACGGATACAAAAAATCCAGCCCCCTGCCAATGCTTCTGCCGTCAGCGAGTGTAAATTCCCAGAGATTGTCATGCTCTGTTGAAAGCATAAAACATAATGTCGCCATATTATCCAGCACAAAAATTGAATAACCGTAAGGCTTGGTGCGCGCGAGTTCAAGCGGGAAAGAACCGTCATCGGCCATCTGGTTGGGAAGCAAAATATTTTTATAATGATCGGCGCACATTTTTAACACACCGCTGTTGCCGGTAAACCGCGCGAAGGCCGCGGCCTGCACATGAGCGCATACACTGTGGTTATTGGGATGGTTCAATTCATCAACACCGTATTTGTGCGTGCACATCCAGTTAAGGTATTTAGCGAACCAGGACTGCAGTCCTTCGTAAATACTTTTTTCCATAACACCGGCTTCATAAAGATGATCGGCGGCCGCCGGAATATCGATCAGGTGAAGGGTATCGATAATGCCGATGCCGCGGCCTGTGCAGACTCCGGACACTGCCTGCGAATACAGCAGGCTGGGTTCCATATAAGTGGCGTCATCAAGGAAAAATTCTTTAAGCCATACACAGGCCGCCTGTGAATATTTTTTATCTTTGGTTAATAAATACGCGGCCGTAAAATTGGAAACATTGGTCCTCATGGAACGCATTGCTTTGCGGTGATCGAAAAAAGCGCCGGGATAGGACTGTCCATCGCGGTTTACGAACGGCAGGCCGTCTGCGGTATCGGGATTGGGCCAGGCGTAATCGGCCTGGGAATAAAATTCATGTATGCCGCCGGCGCTGCCGGCAGCGATGCTGTCGGTAATGTGCCTTGGTTTAGCCGTGAGCGCAGAATCGGCGCGCTTGATGATTTCAATAGTTTCAAAAATTTTTTTATTGCCGTTATTATTGTCATACGACAAAACCAAATCAATGTACGGAACGTAAAATTTCATAAATCACCTGCCATATTTTTGTTATATAGTGTTTGTCTATAAAGTCGGTTACTTTGCAGACAAAAAATTTTCCCGGGATTCATTATATTGTTGGGATCCCAGGCGCGCTTGAGCGATCTCATAAGTTCAAGCTCGGCCGGGTTTACAAGCTCTCCAAAAGATTCCCTGCGCTTGATGCCTATGCCGTGCTCGCCGGAAATCTTGCCGCCTGCATTTTTTGTAATTCCGTAAAGTTCAGCAAGGCAGTCCTTTTCATTTTTTTTCCATTCATCCATTGCCATTTCCGGATCCTTTACAAGAGTCGCGTGGAGATTGCCGTCTCCGGCATGGCCGTAACAGGGAATCTGCATTTTATATTTAGTACCAAGCCTTTGCAGCTCCGGAATCACCGAAGGAATTTTTGAAATGGGAACCACGATATCTTCCAGGCTCTGGACCGGGCTGTAAACCTTAAAGGCCTCGGCAATATTGCGCCTTACGTTCCAGATGCGCTCAATGTTGTTGCGGTCCTCGGCAACGTATACTTCAACGGCGCCGCAGCTCTCGCAGAGCCTGCCGGTTTCGATCAGGTCGGCTTCCACCTGCGCCGGGTCCGAGCCGTCAAACTCGATTAAAAGCATGGCGCCGCAGTTTTCATAGGGCAGACTTTCGTTGAGATATCTGCAGCTTGTCTGCACCGACAACGAATCCATAAACTCGATACTTACAGGCGTAACTCCGCGGCTTAAGATCCTGGGCACAAGGCCTATTGCGTCCTCCGGTGTTTTAAAGAGGCAGAGGATGTCGGATTTTGCGGTAGGATAACCAATCAGCCTGATGATCGCTTTTGTCACAATGCCAAGGGTTCCCTCCGAGCCGATGATAAGTGATTTGAGATCGTAACCTGTTACGTCTTTGGCGATTTTGCCGCCAAGCTCAACAATGTCGCCCAGCGGGGTAACAAGGGTAAGCCCCAGCACATACCTGCCGGTTACGCCGTATTTGACAGCCTTGCCGCCGCCCGCGTTTTCCGCGATATTGCCGCCGATTACACAGGTCTGCAGGCTCATCGGATACCCGGCAAAGAACAGCCCCTGCTCCTGAACAGCCAGGGCAAAGTCATTGGTAACCATGCCCGCTTCCACGACAGCCGCCATATTGTCCCTGTCAATTTCGATTAAGCGGTTCATCTTTTCCAGGGAAACAACAATGCCGCCGTACTCCGGTATTGCACCTCCGGAAAGACCGGAACCGGCTCCCCTTGGTGTTACAGGAATTTTTTCCCGGTTGGCAAGTTTTACGATCGCCGCGGTTTGTTCGGTTGATGACGGGAGGACAACCGCGTCCGGCAGATGACCGTATTCATGAGCGTCGGTCTCGTCATGGGAATAGGCTTCCAGTTTTTCCGCGTCAGCAATTACATTGCCCTTGCCGGCTATTTCCTTAAGTTCTTCTATTATTTTACCGGTCAGCACTTGCTTCTCCTGATTTTTTTCTTGCGGACAATCGTTTTTTTAATTCGCCCAGGACTTCCAGAGCGTCGCCCACAATGGCCAGATCCGCTACCTTGTGCAGATTGGCTTCCGGGTCGGTGTTGATCGAGACAATAGTCTCGCTGGTTTTAATGCCGGCCAGGTGCTGGATGGCGCCGGAAATGCCGGCTCCGATGTACAATTTGGGTGAAACAGTTTTGCCGGACAGCCCTACCTGGTGAGGGTAACTTATCCAGCCGCGGTCAACAGCGTCCCTGCTGGCGCCTGTTTCGCCGCCAAGGCTTTTGGCGATTTCCTGCAGCAGGCGGAAGTTCTCCCCTTTTTTAATGCCGCGGCCGCCGGCGATTATAACTTCAGCTTCTTCCAGATTTGCAAACCCGGCGGCTTCTTTGCGGTAACCGCTGACAAGGACACGGTCTTTTTCCGGTTTTGGCAGCGCAGCGCCTCCGGGCAGAACATCGCCGGGGGAATACCGGATTATGGCGCCTTTGCGCCCAAAGTCTTCATCGAGGGGGCGCGATGAACGGGGCCTTATCGTAGCCATCTGCGGTTTATAATCGGGCGTTTTGATTGTCGCCATGATGTTGCCGCCGATGGCCGGTCTTGTCTGCAGCAGCAGGCCTGTCCCGTTTTCGATATCCAGACCTGTGCAGTCAGCGGTAAGTCCGGCGTGTACTTTTACCGCGGTATAGGGCATCAGGGTCCGGCCGGTTGTTGTCGCGGCTGCCAGCATGATCTGCGGTCTGTATTCTTTTATCAGCACCTGCAGAATTGCCGAATACGCTTCGCAGCAAAAATACTGTAGCTCTTTGTCTGTGACGGCAATCACAGTGTCTGCACCCCTGCGGATTAATTCCGCAAGTGTTTCATCATCAATGACAGGGCCGATAAGTACAGCGCAAAGTTCAGTCCCAAGTTTATCGGCCAGAATTCTGCCCCTGGCCAAAAGTTCAAAAGAGACACGCTTGAGTTTTCCTTCATGCTGTTCGGCAAGAGTCCACACCGAATTTTTACTTGCCGCGTTTTTCATATAATGCCTTTTTCCGCAAGAAGGGCTTCCAGTTCATCTACAGCCTTGCCCAGTGATTCATCGTCTGTTACCCTTAAAATCCTGCCGCCCCTGCTGATCGACGGAGTTTCGATTTTAACGACTCTGGTCGGCGATCCTTTAAGGCCAAGATACTCCGGATTTACATCAAGATCGCCGGCGGTTAGTACAGGTATTTGCAAATCCATGGAACGTATTTTTCCTTTTAATGCCGGGAGCCGGGGTACGGCGATTTCTTTTACAACCGTAAGCAGGCAGGGGAGCGGCGCGCCGGCCAGCTCATAACCTTCCTCGGTAAGACGCTGCAGTTGAACGCGGCCGCCGGTGATTTGATCGATTTTGGAAACATAGGTGACGGCCGGGATATCAAGCCAGGCTGCCAAAGCAGGTCCGACCTGGGCAGTATCTCCGTCGGTCGCGCGCTCGCCTGCGATTATCAGGTCAAAAGACCTCAGTTTTTTGACTGCCTGCGCAATTGTATAAGAAGTTGCCCAGGTATCGGCGCCGCCGAATTTTTTATCCGAGAGCAGAACGCAGGAATCGCAGCCCATGGCCGCAGCTTCACGCAGGACACGCATGGCCGACGGCGGCCCCATGGAAACCGCGGTAATTTCACCCTGATAGGATTCTTTAAGTCTTAAGGCAGTCTCGATCGCGTAAAGGTCAAGCGGATTTACCACGGTTTCAACACCGGTGCGGATCACTGTTCCGGTAACGGGATCCATTTTTACATTGCTGCTTTCCGGAACCTGTTTTATGGGAACCAGTATTTTTAAACGATTTTCCAAATTAAATCTCCAAAAACCGGTTTGCGGGAGAGCCCGGCCGGTACAGCACAAATATAATATATCATGAATCTAACAGTATAAATATCTGTTGGTAATGTGTTATATAAATAAACACAATGGCTATTGATGTTGCGGCCTGGTACAAAAAATACGGGCCCATGGTAATTAGGCGCTGCACAAGCATACTCAAAGATTCAGAAGACGCGATGGATGCGGTTCATGATGTCTTTGTTAATCTGCTCAGGTACAAGGAAAGGCTTGACAATAGGTTTCCTTCAAGCCTGCTTTATACCATGGCCACCAATATTTGTCTTAACAGGCTAAGGAAAACAAAGCGGGAAACACTTAAAGACTTTACAGACGATGAAGAATCCCTCCCGGTAACAGATAAAAATTTTGGCAAGGTAGAAGCAAAGATTTTAATCGATGCGATTCTGGAGGATGAGTCCGAAGAAAACCGGACCATTTATTATATGTATTTTATGGACGGGATGACCCTCAGCGAAACCGGCGGGGCCTGCGGCCTTTCGGTATCAGGGGTGCACAAGCGGCTGGAAGCTTTTAAAACACGGGCCCGGGAAAAGCTCCATATTGGAGAAGATATATGAAAGAAATAAAAGTATCCCTTTTAATGCTTGAAAGATACAGGCTCGGCGAACTGAGCCCCGGGGAATTGGGGACAATGAACAGCGCGCTGGAGGCGGATCAAAAAACGGGCGGCCGGCTGCATAAACGGCTGCTGGAACTTGAAGAATCGGACCGGGAACTTAGGCTGCGCTTTCCGCTGGAAAGCCTGGGCCTGCCTGAAGCCGCCGCTGGCGATACCGCTACTGCTGCCGTGAAAAATTCCGCAGCGAAAATAAAGAAGTTTCCGCGTGTTTACATTACCGCCGCAATAGCCGCGGCCGTGGTCCTGTGCATTATTTTACCTGTTTTGTTTATTGTCCAAAACAGCAGAATTACCGGAGGCGGCACAACCATAGCAGCGCTGCAGTCAGGGGACCGCCCAAAAGGCAGTGCCGGCGCGGAATTGTCGGTTTACCTCAAGGGAGATCAGCAGACTCCCCTTCCGGACCAAAGCGTACTCACCGAAGGAAATACGGTTCAGCTCGCCTACACCGCCAATACGGAGCCGCAAGCTTACGGGGTGATTTTTTCGATTGACGGAAGGTCGCAGGTTACCATGCATTATCCGTACAGCCGGGGACAGAGCCCGCTTCTTGTATCGGGCCGCAGGACATTTTTAACCGAAGCGTATACACTGGACGACGCGCCCGGATACGAACTTTTTGTAATGGTGATTTCGGACAAACCGCTTGATACAGAGGCGGTTCTTGCGGAAGCGGGAAAACTCGCAGGTTCGGGGACCGCGGTTTTGGGAGCTCCGGTTTTAGGGCTTAAGGCGCTGGAAGAAAAAAGCCTGGCGGCGTTCAGGGACTGCAAAGTAATTTTTGCGGCTATATTAAAAAAATAATAACAGGGAATCAACAATGAAAAATAAAACACATAATAGAACAGAACTTAAATTAAGAACAACTTTTGCGGCATTCCTGTTCCTTGCGGTCCTTTTTTCCGCGGCAAATAATGCAGCGGCCGCAGACACAGCCGGCGAAACCGGCACCCGCAGGTTTGGTATTTTTATCGGTTCCAACAGCGGCGGCAAAGACAGGGCAATGCTGAGGTACGCGGTAAGCGACGCCAGATCGGTTTCAAAAATTTTTGCAGGCATGGGAGGAGTAACCGGAGGTGATAATATTTTATTGGTTGAACCGGCCGTTAACGACATAAATGCAAAACTGGACAGTCTTAAAAAGCTTGCCGATCAATCCAAACAGAACAATCAAAGAACCGAACTGATCTTTTATTACTCCGGCCATTCAGATGAAGACGGACTTCTTCTCAACCGCGAAAACTACGGCTACCGTGAATTGCGCGACTGCATCAATAACGTGGGTGCGGACATGACCATAGTAATCCTTGACTCCTGTTCCTCCGGCGCAATTACGCGCGCAAAGGGCGGAGTCAAAACCCAGCCTTTTCTTTTTGACAGTTCCGTATCGGCCGCCGGTTACGCCTTCCTTACATCAAGTTCGGCGGACGAAGCCTCACAGGAATCCGACGTCATCGAAAGTTCATATTTTACCAACAGCCTCCTTACAGGCCTGCGCGGCGCGGCGGATTCGGTAGGTGACGGAAGGGTCACCCTCAACGAACTCTACAGGTTCGCCTACACCGAAACTTTGGCAAGGACCGAGACTTCAATGTACGGCGCCCAGCATCCCAGTTACGACATACAGATATCCGGCACCGGGGATGTTGTACTTACCGATATAAAAGAAATTTCGGCAGGTCTTATAATCGGCGATGATCTGGCGGGGCGGATCAGCATCAGGGACAAATCAGACTTTTTGGTAGCGGAACTGACCAAAACGAATTCCAAACCTTTGGCGCTGGGCCTTGAACCCGGACTATACCGCATTACATTACAAAAGGGAGATAATTTTTACAGGGCAGAAATCCGGCTGACCGAAAACCAGACTGTTGCTGTAGGCATGGCTGATTTTGCACTGATAGCCGCGGCGTCCGGCAGCCGCATAAGGGGCGGCGTAAATGAAGACGGCATTGATTGGAACAGCATGGCCTTTGATGACGGCACTCCGTTATACCCGATCAATTTCCAGATAATTCCTGGACTGGATATTTTCGGACACAATTCAATAAAAGCAACAAATAATTTCCTGCTCGGATCGTTTATCGCTATCGGCCACAATGTAAGGGGAATAGGCACAGCAGGCCTCGGCCTGGTAAACTCCGGATACATCCAGGGTATACAGTCTGCCGGTCTGTTCAGTTACGCGGCCGGCCCGGTCCAGGGAGTCCAGGCTTCCGGCCTGTTCAATATTTCCGGAGATTTCGTCCAGGGCATACAATCTGCCGGACTGTTCAATATTGCCGGCCCGGTTCAGGGCATTCAGTCCTCAAGTTTGTTCAACATAGCCAACGGAACTATCCAGGGAGTACAGGCTGCCGGTCTGGTTAATTACACAGGGGGCCTGGTCCAGGGCATACAGGCAGCCGGTGTGTTTAATATAGCGGGCGGATCAATCCAGGGCGTACAGGCAGCCGGTTTATTTAATTACACGCATACATTAATGGGAATACAGGCAGCGCCGGTAAACGTCAATACCGATGCAGAGGGCAAAGGCGCCATGTTCGGCGTTGTCAATGTCTCGCGATCACAAAGCATGGTCCCTTTTGGAGTGATCAATGTAATTGATAACGGCATTTTTAATCCTGCCATTTACATTGATGACATGCTCTTTAAAAATTTCAGTTTCCGCAGCGGTTCAAAATATTTTTATACGATTTTAAGCACAGGCGCAAACTTCAACAGTTTCGATATAAACAAAGGTTTTATCTTTGACGGCGGCAAATTTTTGAGCAACAAATATGGTTTTGGCTTTGAGCTGCCGGTAAAAAGTCTGTTTTTGGATTTGGATTTTTTGGGCGGCAGCATTATCAACCTGAGCAACCTTGATTTCCATTTGGGAAACCATTCCAGCCCCGGCGCAGAAATTGAGAACTCGCTAAGGTACACAACCATTACAGCGCAGGCCAGACTTACAATCGGCTTTAAGGTTTTCCGGCATCTAGGAATTTTTGCCGGCCTCTCCTGGGATTATTTTTACCGCCATTTCCCGGAAAGCCCCAACCCGCTGGACATGAGCAATCCGGCGATAAGTATTGTATACGGCAAACACACACAAAAACTTGGATTTTTTGGAGGTATTCAATTCTAGGCCATTTCCAACAGTTTTTTAAACAGCACCTGTTTTATTGATAAAACAACACCGATACGCTATATTATGAATATAAACACATTGAAAGAGGTAAATTTATGCAGGTAGCGTTATCTGATTTAAAAGTCAATGTAGGTAAATATGTGGATTTAGCCGAAACCGAAGACGTTGTAATTACCAAATACGGGAAGCCTGCCGCGAAAATTATACGTTACGATAAAGAACCATGGTATATAAAAAAATTGCCGCAAAAAATCACATCAATCGAAAGTCTTTTTGGAACAATTCCGAATGATATCGACCTTGAAGATATTAGAACAGAGCGGCTGGCGAAATGACAGTTTTGCTTGATACCAATATAATCATGGACGCATTACAGGAACGTCAGCCATTTGATATAGAAGCAAAAGAAATACTATTAAGAGCGCAAAACACCGAGTTTACCTGTTACTTCACGGCAAACGCGGTAACTGATATTTTTTACCTCTATACTAAAGCACGTGATATTAAATCAGCGCGGCAAGTACTTAATTTTTTACTTGCAACATATAAAATTATTTCGGTAACACACGAAGATTGCATCAGTGCCATGGCTATACCAATAGAAGATTTTGAGGACGCGCTTGTTTCCGCTTGTACCAGGAAAGCTAAAGCAGATTATATAATTAGCCGTGACGATAAATTTTTACAGGAAAATTCACCTATAAAAGTTATCAAGCCTATAAATTTTATAAAAATACTCAATGGAGAGTAATCACTTTAACTTCAGTGGACAAATATTTCTGTTTTTATTATACTTCCACCAATAGAGGTAATTATGATTCGAGGCGGAGATATAGTCAAAGGAAGCTGTCTGCTCCAGAACGGACAGCCGTATCTGGTGGTTGAGCGTGAATTCCATACGCCGGGCAAGGGAACAGCCATAGCCCGTGTAAAAATGAAGGGCATTAAAGACGGCAACGTTTTAACACTTACGATACCTACACAGCAGGAAGTTGAAGACGCGCAGGTGGATTACCAGACCTGCCAGTTCCAGTACGCGGACCAGGAAAGTTACCATTTTATGGATACAGATTCATACGAGCAGTATGAGATCACCATGAAAGGTATGGAAGACAAGAAATTTTATCTAAAAGAAGGCGAATCCTACGAGCTCACATTTTGGGAGGGAACGGTTATCGACATCCAGATTCCCTACAAGGTAGTTTTTACGGTCGCCGAGTCCGAAAATTACGTCCGGGGTGATACAGTCTCGGGCGCCACCAAACCGATTATTACAGATACCGGATTGACTGTACGCGTTCCGCTTTTTATAAAACAGGGCGAAAAAATAAGAGTCAACACCGAAACAAATGAATACGTGGAACGGGTAAACGATTAGGTTAACAGCCGGTGAATCCGTACGCAGAAGCCTACGGCAACAAACAGGTTCAGTTCCGTTTCCGCGGCGTTAATTATTCGTTTGCACTTACGCACGGGTTATTCAGTTCAAACGATATTGATACCGGTACGCGTCTGCTTTTAAAGGTTTTTTCCGGTTTTCTTGATTCCGATATTGAAAAAAAAATCCCCCTGCCCCGCCGGGTTCTTGACGCAGGCTGCGGCGCCGGCGTACTCGGGATCTGCGCAGCCGGTGCAATCATCCGCGAAAGCTTAGCCGCGGGAGGCCAAAGCGCCCGGGACAACGATGCACGGGACAGCGGCGTATATATCCGCGCTCAGGACAGGGACGAGCTGGCCAGGCAATTCACTTTATACAACGCAGAGAAAAATAACATTCCCCCATATCTGTTTGACGCATGTACCGAACCTCTGCTGGCCTGTGAGGCGGGGCTTGTTCCAACAAAGATGCCCGGCGCTATTAAGGCTGGCGCCTTTAAGGCCGGCAGTCATTGGGACCTGATTCTGGCCAATATTCCCGCAAAAGCCGGAGAGCCGGTGCTCGCCGATTTTATCGGACGCTCAGCCGGAATGCTTGCACCCGGCGGCAGAGTCATGATGGTCGCAGTAAATCCTCTTGCGGATTTTTTCCGCGCGGAACTTGCCAAAGCGGGCATACCGATAATTTCGGAGACAACAGGACCGGGGCATACAGTTTTTGTTTGGTGTCCAAAGGACACCAGGGGCCCAGCGGACACCAGGGGTCCAACAACAGCTGCAGATGCCGCCCCCGATACCGCAGCGTCCGGCAATGCGGCGTCCGATGAATCATTTTTTGCACAATACCCGTATTACCTGCGCTCAAGCGGCGAGTACACTGTCTGCAATACCTCATACCGGCTCGATACGGTTTACGGCGCGGCGGACTTTGACAATCCCGGATTTGAGATCCAGACTGCAGCGAAACTTTTTGCCGGCTTAAAACCGGACGCGGCTTTTTTAAAAAAAATTGCGCAGGGGCCCATGCTTGTGTACGAAGGCGGGCCCGGACATTTTCCGGTCTGGCTTATTTCATATTTAACAGGAAGTATTAAAGGGCCGCTTGTACTGGCCGGCAGAAACATTCTGGCGCTTAAGGCCGCGCAGCATAACTGCCTGGCGGCATTAAAGAACAACATAAACGCAGGAATACCGGATGTACGCGCTGTTCCTTCCGCGGATTTATTACTGGATCAGGGATTATTAAAAATCAATACAAAATCCTGCTATACATTTATGGCAATATTCCCGGAACTTGTTCCCGTGACGGACAGGCTTGGCGCGCTTTGGGAAGGAATAAAAGACCTGCTCGCTCCGGGCGGCCTTGTTATTATCAGCCTTGCTTCGGCGGATGCCGAAAAACTTCTGCGTAAAAAACCGCAGGGGTTCGCCGCGGCGGCGGACATTAAACGCAGCGGATACCGGGCAATGGCATTTGTCCGGCTTCCTTTTTAGCACAGCCGAAAAACAATCTCCAGTCATAAATAATTGCCCTGCGAAATTTCTTGCCTTGAAACAATTCAGTATTTAAACATATCATACAGTACGGAGTGTTTTATGTCGGAAAAAAGCGGGACACCAAAGTATCCCTACACAGCAATCGAACAAAAGTGGCAGAAGTACTGGGCGGACGCCAAAACCTTTAGGGCAGAGGAGGACCTTTCTTTCCCAAAAGAAAAACGCCGCTATGTACTTGATATGTTCCCCTACCCTTCCGCTCAGGGCCTTCACGTCGGCCATCCGGAAGGCTACACGGCAACAGATATTTACTGCCGCTACCTCCGCATGAACGGTTTCAACGTGCTTCATCCCATGGGCTTTGACGCGTTCGGCCTCCCCGCCGAGAATTACGCGATAAAAACAGGCACGCATCCTGCCTCTACAACAGCCGCCAACATTAACAACATGCGCAGCCAGATCAAATCAATCGGCTTTTCCTATGACTGGGACCGCGAGGTTATTACTTCCGGCGAAGAATATTACAAATGGACCCAATGGATCTTCCTTAAACTTTTTGAGAAGGGCCTGGCCTACGAAGCCGAGAGTCCCATCAACTGGTGCCCTTCCTGCAAGACCGGATTGGCCAACGAGGAAGTCAAGGACGGCGAATGCGAACGCTGCGGTACAAAAGTAACGCGCCGCCGTATACGCCAGTGGATTTTAAGAATTACCGCTTACGCGGACAGGCTGCTGGAAGATCTGGATACCCTGGACTGGCTTGAACCGGTCAAGCTCATGCAGCGCAACTGGATTGGCAGATCCGAGGGCGCCAATGTTACCTTTAATATCGAAGGCCATCCGGAGAAGCTGGAAATTTTTACAACCAGGCCGGATACCCTCTTCGGCGCGACTTACATGGTACTGTCGCCGGAGCACCCGCTGACACAAAAAATTACAACACCGCAGCAGCAGCAGGCTGTAACAAAATATACTGAAGACGCCGCCAAAAAAAGCGATCTGGAACGCACGGATTTGGCGAAGATCAAGACCGGAGTCTTTACCGGCGCTTTCGCGATCAACCCGATGAACAATAAAAAAATCCCCATATGGATAGCCGACTATGTTTTAATATCTTACGGCACCGGCGCGATCATGGCAGTACCGGCCCACGATGAGCGCGACTGGGATTTCGCCAGGGCTTTTGGGCTGCCCATAATCCAGGTTGTCGCTTCGGCAAAACCGGAACCCGGAAAAGAAAATCCCGGCGGCGCGGTCCCGCAAAACTGCACCGCAGATGACGGCTGGGCAGTAAACTCCGGATTTATAAACGGCCTGCCAACCGCGCAGGCAAAAGAAAAAGTAACGGCCTGGCTTGAAGAAAAAGGCCTTGGAAAAAAAGCGGTCAACTACAAACTGCGGGACTGGATATTCAGCAGGCAAAGGTACTGGGGCGAGCCGATTCCGGTTGTGCACTGCGCAAAGTGCGGCATTGTTGCCCTGCCGGAGACGGAGCTGCCGCTCAAACTGCCCGATGTAAAAGCCTATGTTCCGACAGGCACAGGCGAGTCCCCGCTTGCCGCCGTAACAGACTGGGTCAACACTGTCTGTCCAAAATGCGGCGGCCCGGCCCGCAGGGAAACAAACACAATGCCGCAATGGGCAGGCTCATGCTGGTATTACCTGCGCTACCTGGATCCCCATAACAGCAAGGCAATCGCCGGCCCGGAAAAAATCGATTACTGGAACCAGGTCAATCTCTACGTCGGCGGCGCCGAACACACGGTTCTGCACCTGCTGTACGCACGCTTCTGGCACAAGTTCCTGTACGACCTGGGCCTGGTAAAAACAAAGGAACCTTTCCAGCGCCTTATCAACCAGGGCATGATCCTGGGCGAAGATAACCAGAAGATGAGCAAAAGCCGGGGCAACGTGATCAACCCGGACGACATAGTCCGCGATTACGGCGCCGACTCATTCAGGGTATATGAAATGTTTATGGGGCCGCTGGAAATGAGCAAACCCTGGATGACCGCAGGCCTTGTAGGCGTCTGCCGCTTCCTGGACAGGGTCTGGACATTAAGCGAAAGATACAACCCGGCCGCCGCAGATTGCGATCAGGCTCTGGTAAAACTTCTCAACAAGACAATCAAAAAAGTAAGCGAAGATACTTCATCCCTAAATTTGAACACGGCTATCAGCGCCATGATGATCTATTCCAACGAGCTGTCCAGGCTCAAAAAAATTCCGCGTAAACTCTGGGAACCTTTTGTACAAATACTCAGTGTTTACGCGCCGCATCTGGGCGAGGAGCTCTGGGAAAAATTGAACCATAAGGAATCGGTTTCCAAATCCAAATGGCCGACCTGGGACGAAAGCCTGTGCGCCGATACCGAAGTAACCGTTGTGGTCCAGGTTAACGGTAAAATACGCGGCAAGTTTGATTCCGCCGCCGGTGTCCCAAAGGCAGACCTGGAAAAAACAGCGCTTGGATTGCCGGGCCTGCAGAAGTGGCTTGAAGGGAACAAGATAGCCAAAGTTATTGTGATCCCGGACAAGCTTGTAAATATCGTGATGGAATCCTCCGAAAGGAGTTAATATGAACCAAAAAATTTGTGCCGCAGGAAACATGATCGTTGATATGCTCTACCCGGTAAGGGGACTGCCCGGGCCGGGAGAGCTGACCACGATTGACGATCCGATAATAAAATCCACAGGCGGAGCGGTCTGTAATGTTCTCGGAGATCTGGCAATTATCGATCCTGCGCTTCCGCTTGCCGCTCTTGGCAGGGTTGGGGAAGATCCGGAAGGCGGCTTTGTTCTTGATTCGTTTAAACCGTATAAAAACATCGATCTCTCGATGGTAAAACGCGAAGGCAGGACTTCATTTACAGCGGTCATGTCAGACGCTGTTTCAAAAGAAAGGACTTTCTTCCATTACCGCGGCGCCAACGCTGCGTTCTGCGAATCCGACATTGACTTTAAAAAAATTGAAGGCATGCTGCTCCATATAGGTTATATTCTTCTGCTTGACGCCCTTGACAGCGAAGACAGCGAATATGGGACCAAAATGGCAAGGCTGCTCTGCCATGCAAAAGAATACGGAATCCGGACATCGGTCGACGTGGTAAGCGAAGCCGGCAGCAGGTTCAAACGCCTTGTGCCGCCCGCCCTTAAATACACCGATTACTGCATAATCAACGAAGTAGAAGCCGAACAGGTAACAGGGGTAAAATTAAGGGACAGCGGCGGCGGTTTGATAACGGCCAATCTCGCACAGGCACTTGAAATAATCCGGGACTGCGGTGTCAGCGAATGGGTAATTATCCATTATCCGGAAGGCGGATGCGGTCTTGATAACAGGGGCCGCTATGCGCAGTCGCAGGCGCTGCGGCTGCCTCCGGACGCCATACAGGGGAAGGTGGGAGCCGGAGACGCTTTCTGCGCAGGCGTACTTTACACGGCTTGCCAAAACAACAGCCTTGAGGAAGGGCTCGAACTGGGAAACGCTGCAGCGGCCGCCTCCCTGTTAAAACCCGGCGCGGTTGAGGGAATGAAGGGTGTAAATGAACTTAAAAAACTCCGTTCATTTTATAAATAAGATGTACATAACAAAATGAAGGCAGTAATTTACGGCGCCGGCAACATAGGCAGGGGATTTATCGCGCGCCTTTTGGCAGCGGCAGGTTACGAAATAATTTTTATTGATACGGTTGTTTCCCTTATAAACGGCCTTAACAGCGAAAAACAATATCCTGTAAGACTGCTTTCCGCGGAGGGCAGCCGTGACATACTGGTCGAAGGCGTAAGGGCGATAAACGGCCTGGATGCCGAAAAGGCCGCGCAGGCGATCGCGGAGTCGGACATAATGGCAACCGCGGTAGGCGTAAGGGTTCTGCCGCTTATAGCGCCGGTAATTGCCGCAGGGTTAAAAAAACGTTTTGGAACAACAAAAGAACCGTTAAATATTATCATCTGCGAAAACCTAATCGACGCGGATACTGTATTGGCAGGCCAGATAAAAAAATATTTAAACAATGATGAAGCCAAACAAATCGATGAAACAAAACAAATCATTGAAAGAACAGGCTTTATCAAAGCGTCCATCGGCTGCATGGTTCCGGTTCAGACCGAAGCGATGAAAGACGGCAGCAGTCTGCGCATCTGTACCGAGGATTACGGCAAAATGCCGGTAGATAAAAAAGCGTTCCGCGGCGAAATACCGGCGGTTAACGGCATGGAAGCGTACGAAAACTTTAGTTTTTACATGGAAAGAAAACTCTTTATCCATAACCTGGGCCACGGCGTCTGTGCCTACCTTGGCATGTACGCGGGAGAAGAATTTATATACCAGGCTGCCGCAAGGCCGGACATTCTTTTTATGGCCCAGAACGCGATGTTTGAAAGCGCGATGGCTTTGTCGAAACTGCATAATGAACCAATAACAGATTTATACAGCCACATAATGGACTTACTGCGCCGCTTTTCCAACAGGGCGCTGGGGGACACCTGCCTGCGCGTCGGCGCGGACACTTCAAGAAAACTCGGCCCAAAAGACAGGTTTATCGGGGCAATCCGGTGCTGCCTAAATGCCGGCATAAAGCCCAATTTTATTTCAGCAGGAGCGGCCGCGGCGATTTTTAGACATTTAAAAGAACAGGGTAAACCCCAGTCAAAAGAAGAAGCCGGCCGCGTACTGGGCGAAGTCTCCTCGATTGCACCGGATACGGCTGAGGCCGCGCTTGTGCTTCCGATGTACCAGTTATTATTGCGCGAAAACGCGATCGAAAAAATCACCAAAGAAATCCTGTCATCCTGCCGGTAAGCGCTATACCGCGAAGCCCAAACCTATTGCGACATTGCCGTCCGCCTGTCCCTTATGGCAGACAGGGTTTCCAGCAGCTCCTGCGTTTTTCCTTCGGCAATATATTCCTTTAATTTATCAAGGCTGCCTTCGAACTGTTCAATACGCTTTAACAGTTCGGTTTTATTTTCCAGAAACAGCTCGGTCCACATCGGCGCGTTAAGCATCGCAATACGGGTAAGGTCTTCAAAGCTGCCGCCGCCAAAGCGGGTAATATACCGATCGTTTTCGCAGTCAATAAGTGCCGCGGCAATTACATGGCATAACTGGGAAGTAAAGGCAATTTTGCGGTCATGCTCCGCGGCCGTGGTAACTGTAATACGGCCAAACCCCATGCGGTAAACCAAGTCTTTGATAAACTGGAGGTTCTCTTCCTTGTTGCGTTCCAGCGGGGTCAGTATGTAATTTTTACCGGTAAAATTACAGGCAAGCGCGTTGGAAAAACCGCCCTTTTCGGAACCGGCCATGGGATGGCCCGGTATAAAATCCAGGTCCTCCCGCAAAGTCTTTTCCATTACAGAAACTATATTCTGCTTGGTTCCCGCGATATCTGTAATCAGGGCGCCGGGCGCGAACTCGCTCATCCATTTTTCCATGAACTCAAGCAGGGTCGACGGGTTAAGGCAAAGAATTACCAAATCGCAGAGCGGAAGCATCCGGGGCGGCGATATAAACGGGCGCCCGATTACATTGCTTGTTACCGCCTCGTTCAATGTATTCTCGTCAATGTCATAAGCAAAAATATTTTCCACCCGGACAGCGCCGCTGTTCTTGAGCGCCATGGCTATGGCGCCGCCCATCAGGCCCAGACCGGCTATACCTATTTTACATTCCCCGATTGGTTTCAAAGGGTTTTTCCTTCTATTACGGCGTACTTGCGGATGGTATCCATTAAGTCCGAAAATACATCGGGCGTTATGGACTGCTCGCCGTCGCACAGGGCCTTCTCCGGATTGTTGTGGACTTCGACGATAATGCCGTCGGCGCCGGCTGCGATTGCGGCCTTGGACATTGAAGGCACCATCCACGAAAGGCCCGTGGAATGGCTGGGGTCGACAATGACAGGCAGGTGGCTGTGCCGCTTGAGGATGGGGACCGCAGCCAGGTCCAGGGTATTCCGCGTATAATCGTCAAAACTGCGGATGCCCCTTTCGCAAAGGATTATCCTTTCGTTGCCCCCTGCCATAATATATTCGGCGGCCATTAGCAGTTCGGTGATTGTATTTGCGTAACCCCGTTTGAGCAGGATAGGTTTGCAGCAATGGCCAAGTTCGCGCAGCAGGGAAAAATTCTGCATGTTCCTTGCGCCGATCTGAATTACGTCCACACCATCAAAAATTTCAAGCTGGTTAATTGTCATCAATTCTGAAACTACCGGGAGTCCGGTTTCTTTTTTGGCTTCCATGAGCAGGTTTACTCCCTCGCATCCCAATCCCTGGAAACTGTAGGGGCTGGTCCGCGGCTTGAACGCCCCGCCGCGCAGGAATCCCGCTCCGGACTTTTTTACGGACTGCGCCACCGCTATAATCTGCTCGCGGCTTTCCACCGAACAGGGACCGGCGATAATGCCAAGGAACCCGCCGCCTATGCTTTTGACTCCGCCGCCGTCCGTACTGACATCGATCCTGGTATCATCCGGATGGAAGCTGCGGTTTGCCATTTTATACGGCTCCTGCACGCGGATTACCTTGTCCACAAGGTGGCGGGCGCGCAATGCGTCAGCGTCAATTTTTGTGGTGTCGCCGACCAGGCCCAGGACAGTCTGTTCCTCGCCGTCGGAACGGTGAACTTTTACCCCCTGCTTTTCCAGGAATGCGATGAATTCAATGACCTCTTCCGCAGGGCTTCCCCGCTTAATTGCTATAATCACAGTATGCCTCCAAAAAAAAGGGACCCCAAAGCAGCGCCGCTGCCCGGGATCCCTGAATTACAGGTTAAAGGATTTTAGGTTTTTGGCCCAAAGTCCGTATCCACGGGCGTTTGCGGATAATAATAATAAAAGTAAAAGCTGGAAAAATATTTTTTATCGCCCATGCAGCACTTCATATTGACTAACATATCACAGCCTAAGGAGTTTGGTAACCCCCGATAAATCAAACGGCAGATTCATTTTATCAAGCCCCGGTATGCTGCCGGAAAAATCAAAATTACCTGCAGTATTAAAATTAACACTTGCGCCGCGGTTAATAATATCAATTATCTGGGTAATAAGGTTAAGCGCGCTTACAGTAAAATCCAGCGGAACAACTGTTTTGGAATTAGCCTCCAGCCGGGGCGGAGAAGCAAGGTTACCCTGGGCCCATGAAGAATCATTTACGTTCAGGTTATAATTAAAATTCCCGAGATCAAGGGGAAAATCATTGGGGTTATCAATTTCCCAGCTTACAACAAAATCCAGTTTCTGAAACCCCAGGTTTTTTATATTTAACCCGTGAAAGGCAATGCTCGGTGTGCGGAAGACCGGAAGCATCGCCTGTATCTGTGAATCAAAATTAAGATTCTCGAAGGCCGGTACAGGAAAATGCGGACTAATGCTCATGAGCGACTGCAATTGGGAGGAGTCGCCAAGACTGCCCAATGCGGAGATCAGGTCGGCAAACTTTACTCCCACTGTTACGGTTACCGGACTCTGTGATTGGGCAGGAATCTCGCCGGCTATACCTGCTGTACCGGTGCTGCCGCTCTGCACAGTTACACCTGCTGCCCCGTATTCCCAGTTCATCTGCGGCAGCGGCAGCGGAAACACATTGGGGTTTTCCACCATAAATGTCCAGTCCTGCTGTACGCCCGTCAAATCTATACGGCCGGTTTTAAAAGCAGCCCCGCTGATTTTTGGCAGCTTAAGCATGGGGATATTGCCGCTGTATTCCAGATTAAAAGTTTTATCGCCGATTAACCTGAGCGGGAACTTAATACCCAGCGCGATCCGGTAGCCAGCCTCATCGCTGTCAATAAGGGATGTAAAAGTATTAAAAAGACCGGCGTATGTAACACTAAAGGGAACATCAACAGTTACGGTCCTGTTGGCGCCGAGCTTTGTACTGTTGCTCAATATGCCGCTTATAAACTGGTTGGAATTGATATACAGCTCCCAGTCAACTTCCGGGAAAGGAATGTCGAATGCGTTGGGATTTTCAACATCAAGGCGGCAAATCATGTCCGCGCCTGTAAAACTTATCTTGTCCAGATCAACGGTCCGCACACTAACTTTGGGCTCCTGCACTATCGACGCCAGCGTCTGGCATGAGACCGCGGCAAAAAAAACAGCCGGTATTAAAAATAAAAGCAAAACGTATCGTAATCTTCTCATTAAATCTTTTTCCTGATTACATCAAAGCCGCAGTACGGGACCAGAGCCTCCGGAATTTTTACAGAACCGTCCTGCTGCTGGAAGTTTTCCAGAATTGCAATTATTCCGCGCGAGATTGCAATCGCGGTGCCGTTAAGCGTATGCACAAATTTATTTTTGCCGTCGTCATCCTTGTACTTTATATTGAGCCTGCGGGCCTGGTAATCTGTGCAGTTGGAAGTTGAAGTAACTTCGCCCCAGTCACCTCCGTCAGGCGTTGGCGGGTTGGCGCGGCCGGGCATCCACGCTTCCAGATCCCATTTGCGGTAGGCAGGCGCGCCAAGATCGCCGGTACATGTATCAACAACACGGAACGGAATGCCCAGCCCCGCAAAAATTTCTTCTTCTATAAGACGGAGTTCTTCGTGAAATTTTTCTGATTCTTCCGGAACGCAGAAGACGAACATTTCCAGTTTTGTAAACTGGTGTACGCGGTAAAGTCCTTTGGAGAACTGGCCCGCCGCTCCTGCTTCCCTGCGGAAACAGTGCGACAAACCCGCCATTTTAAAGGGGAGTTTTTCTTTTGGTATAACCGTATTGGCGTGGTAGCCGCCCAGGGTAATCTCCGCGGTTCCTACCAGGCAGGCATCTTCGCCTTCTATCGTATAGACATTTGACTCAGCGCCGCGCGGATTAAAACCGATGCCCTCAAGAATTTCTTCCCTGGCGACATCCGGCGTAATAAACGGGGTAAAGCCCTTCTTTTGCAGTATATCCAGGCCGTACCGTACAAGCGCCAGTTCAAGAAAAACGCCTTCGTTTTTAAGGTAATAAAATTTGGTCCCTGACACTTTGGTCCCGGAATCAAAATCAATTATGTCGAGATCCTGTCCCAGTTTGACATGATCGGCCGGAATAAAACTGAATGATGTTGGTTTGCCCACGCGTTTGACTTCGGTATTGTCCTTGTCTTCCCTGCCGACAGGCGCGTCCGGATGGGCCATGTTGGGAATGCGCCGGGCCTGCGCGTCCAGTTCGCTTTCAATCTTTACGAGTTCGGACTCTGCGGAAGCGATGCTGTCCTTGAGCTGTTTGCCTTCTTCTATAAGCTTTTGCCTAAGCACTGCCTCAAGTTTGGCCTTCATTGCGGCGGCATTGGCGTTCCGTTTTTGCTGAAGGTTCTGCAACCTGGTAGTCAGTTCGGCTCTAAGGCTGTACAGACGGGCCACAGCGTCAGCGTCAGCCTTCATAAACCTGTCGGCTATATTCTTTTTTACGGCCTCAAGGTTGTCCATAATAAAACGATAATCTAACATTTTGCTATTTTAACAAAGGATCAAATGAGCAGCAAGGGGTAAAAGGAAATGAGAAGTCAGAAGGTAGAAGAGAAAAAAGTTAAAAGTTAAAAATGATCGGAGTAGACTTCTAACTCTCCGTTAATAAAGGCGCGGGGTTCTTTTTCGCCGTTGGGAAAAATCAATAGTTCTCCGGAATCTGTTATCCCTTCAAGCCGGCCGCGGACAAGGTTCTGCGAATCGGCTGCGCCTCTCGCAAAAATTACTTGCTCACCCAGTTTAAAAAGTCTATCTTCTATACTTGTTTTCCAGGCTGTCTGCGGAGTTTTAAATTCCGTATAAAGGCGCGCTAGTATTTTTTCCAGTAAAAGAAAATGGGCGTGCCTTGGCCGCAGGGACTCTGGAATTATACGGTCCGGGAAACGATCTTTATAAAACGAAAGCAGGCTCGCGGCTTTTCCAGTCAGCTCCGGCGGGAATTCAGTCTGCAGGACATTTACACCTATACCCAGGTACACATTGGCGCCGTCAGATTCGGTCAGTATTCCTGCTGCTTTAATGGCTGCTGTTTTTCCGGGCCCGGCCCCTGGCACGAGCATTATATCGTTGGGCCACTTTATTTTTACAAGACCTGCCAGGTCCGGGAGTAAATCTTCGATTGACAGGGAAGCAGCAAGCCCGGCCCTTAGGGTGAATGCTTTTGGTATCGATGTAAAATTCTGGTACCTAAAAAGAACCGTAAACATCAGGTTTTGGTTTTTTACGGTTTGCCAGATGCGATCCTTGCGGCCTCTGCCTTTCTCCTGGAATCCGGCCGCAATCACGGTTCCGTCCGGTTCACCGGCTGCGGCAAGTTCCCTGCAGGCGTCCATGGTACTGTCCAGAGATTGAGCAAAATAAACCGGGGCGCCAAAAGGATTGCATAAATTAAGCCTGGTCATTTTAACATAATACCCTTGTTTCCTTTTCGCCGCTATGGTAATTTCTAATACATGAAGATTGTTTGTCTTGATTTGGAAGGAGTGCTCACGCCGGAAATCTGGATAGCTTTTTCGCAAGCGGTCGGCATTCCGGAATTCCGGCGCACCACCAGGGACGAGCCGGATTACGATAAGCTCATGCGTTACAGGCTGGATCTGCTAAAGAAGAATAACCTAAGGCTTACAGATATCCAGAAAGCGGTCTCGTCCATGGATGTACTGGAAGGCGCAAAGGACTTTGCCGACAGGGTCCGCGAAATAACCCAGCTAATAATTCTCTCCGACACCTACGAAGAATTCGCAAGGCCTCTGATGAAAAAACTTGGCTGGCCGGTTCTCCTGTGCAACAGCCTGGTTACCGGCAGCGGCGGCGAAATTACCGGTTATAGACTCCGCCAAAAAGAAGGAAAAAAGCAGGCGGTAAAAGCCTTTAAGTCGCTTAACCTTACAGTATTTGCCGCAGGAGACTCATTCAACGATCTGGCAATGATAGCAGAAGCCGACGGCGGCTGTTTATTCCGCGCCCCGCAGTCCATCCGCAATGAATATTCCCATATTCCGTGTGTGGACACTTACGATGCCATGCTGGAGCAGATTACTGGGTTTGTTCGCGGCAATTAATATCTATTGCCATTTAATTTGACAGTTATGTGTTATGTCTTTGACAGCTACTTTCAGACATGGCTCACTACGCATCATTTTTTTGATCTCAAAAAGTTACACGTAGTTAGCCTTTAATTGAAATCAAATCTGTTAAAGTATCTTAAAAAATCTCCAAGCACTCCATTGCTCCTGTCGCGCCTAAGTTGAACTTGCCGAAATAGAGCATAGCTTATAAAGTGGTATACCAGAGACCCAGGAGGAAATAATGGGTAGGAAAAGGAAACGGTATACCTCAGAAGAGAAAATAAAAAT
>WQZG01000038.1 GCA_009780855.1 Treponema sp. | reverse complement strand
GAGTCTGTCCATAATGTAGACACATTATGGACAGACTACCTTGAATGTAGCATTTTCGCAGCCTTTAGGCGAGAAAATGCAAAGTGTGTCCACAAAGTGACCGACTTTGTGGACAGACACTAAATAACAATTAAATGTATGGAAATAATAAAAGTTATTGCCAGGTACCCCAGGCGTGATGCGGCGTTGACAGATCACAGACAGGAATGGTAAAGTTTGACGATTAACGGGCGATTAACTCAGTGGAAGAGTGTTACCTTCACACGGTAGAAGTCACTGGTTCAAATCCAGTATCGCCCAGTTATTATTATTTATTTTTTTAAAGAGAATGTTTTTTATACCCTGTTAAATGTAAAAACCCCGGCTTTAACACCGGGGAGAAGCCACGGGGAACCGCAATGCTACTGTAAACAGTCCCTTGCAGCTAACGCCCAAAACGAACCCCGTACAGGCAGAGGCACGGCTAGGGACGGTACTTACGCCCGTGACTACAAGAGTTAATAAATCCGGTATAACCGCAGAGAATGTCTTTAAACCAAGAAACTTAAAAAAATTATACGTCAGAGCTGGTGTTCTTCTTCTTGTTCTTCTTCTCTTCCCGTTTTTCTTTTAAAGTCTTTTGCGGAGCTTTCTTGTTTTCCTTTTTATGAAGTACATGTTCAGCCATAAGATCCTCCCGATTTAAATAAAATTTTTTTAAATCTTATTTATAATCATTATACCATAAAACACATAAAGAAGCAATTCGGATACAAAATTAGGGATTACAGTCGTAAACTTCCTGTTTACTCCTTCCATCCCGCCTCCGCGCTCCCGGCGCATACGTCCCTGCGGGCCGTTTGCCGAAAGGAAAAATTAAAGCGCCGCCATTCGGCGGCTTAGCGTCATCCCTGCGCCGCTTTATCGGTCAGGGCTTACGCCCTGGTTCTCTATCGAGTCGCGCTCCGGTTCAAATCCCTCATTTTTTTGGGTTTGTAAAAATGTTACACGGAGAGAGAGGGATTTGGGATTCCAGTCGTAAACTTCCTGTTTACTCCTTCCATCCCGCCTCCGCGCTCCCGGCGCGTCCCTGCGCCGCTTTTACTATCAAGGCTTTCGCCTTGGCCTTTATCGAGTCGCGCTCCGGTTCAAATCCCTCATTTTTTTGGGTTTGTAAAATATTCTTCGGAGAGAGAGGGATTTGAACCCTCGGTACCCTTACGGGTACACACGACTTCCAATCGTGCACCTTCGGCCGCTCGGTCATCTCTCCAAAATATCAATAACTGTTCAATTATACCAATTGAACAAAAAAAGTAAAGGTTCCCAGACTATAACCTGCCAAAATTACGCAGAAATTTCAATTTCCCGATTGCGCCGGAGGCTTTCCACCAATTTTTAGATATGGCGAATTCTTCCTGGTACTTGTTAAAATTTTCATGCCAATTCCAGGTTATTCCCCATACGTTGTTTTGAGGTCTGGTTTCAATCAGATAATCGAGCTCTTTCTGTACTATATCCTCATTTTCTGCATAAAACGGGCTGTCAGGCGATGCGATAAATTGTGACGGCCTTATTCCGTAATTAACCCATTTAGAGTCATTGCGCACAATGGCTTTGTTCACCAGTTCCCTTAACAGGGCCGGCAGAAAGGCGGCTCCATATTGATCTGTCAGGCCAAGTTTTGAAAGAGTCCCGGATAATTGACAATATCCGGTCAGCCCCATATCGCCCAAATTACCAGGTTCCCTGATTTTAAGAAGCAGTTTTTCTGCTAACCCGGAAGCCTTTTTATAAAGTCCGGATTTTCTTTCCGCGAACTGCAGTAAAAAACAAACGATTCCGGCTGTAACACCGGTATGTTCAAATTCATTTACTGCGGGATCATAAGTCCACCATGGCGCTCGGGGATATTCATTATTAGACGGAATACTGAACAGCCAGCCGTTTTCATTACTGTACGCGCCGCTTTCCAAAAATTCAAAAATACTGCGCATTAATGGATGGGCAGTGTCAAAAAAATTTATGTCATTCAGAATACCAATCGCGTTAAGGGTAGTGTAAGGCGACGAACCGGGATTCCAGCAATCCGGCTCCAGGGCATTGCCGAATCCTCCGTCATCATTCTGATATTGAGCCAATGCCGAAAGAACCTGTTCCTTACATCCATTTTCAAATTCATACTGCCAAATAGCCAATTCAATTTGTCTGGCATTACGGTAAATCCACAACCGGATTTCCTCAAAAGCTTTTTTACCTAGATTTTTCAACGAATGTTTCCTCCCTTGTAAAATCATCATACAAATAATACATTAAATTGAATACCGGAGGAAAATTTTGGTCAGATTCGACTGTATAGGATGCAACATAGATCAAGTTAATAAAATAATAAAAATGCTTGATTTATCCAGAGAACAGGGAGAAAAAATAGTAAAGGCTGTCCTGGTTTATTTGAGCACCGCCGATTTCGAAAAATCCAATCCGCAGTTAATGGGCAGCACATGGAAAATAATATGCAATTTTATCGGGGATGAAAATCCCTATAAAAATATCAAAGCTCATTATAACGCAGAAATGCTGAAAATGTACGATGAAATTACCGGTATTATAAACGCGTCAGATAATAAATTCATCACGGCGTTAAAAATTGCCATTACAGGGAACTTAATCGACTTTGCCGCGAAATACACTTTCAATCTGGATGAACTAAAGCAAAAAATATCCGACAGTAAAAATTTACGGCTTGAAGTTGATCACAGTAATGAATTGTACAGCAAACTGAAAAATGCACATAAGCTGTTTTACATCGGCGATAATTGTGGTGAAATCGTTCTGGACAGAATTTTTATTGAAATTATTAAAAAAGAATTTCCCGGTATTAATATTTTCTACGGGGTCAGGGGAAGACCAATCCTGAATGACAATACGGCGGAAGACGCCCGAATGGTTGGAATGGATAAAGCCGCTACTATTATTGAAAACGGAGACGGATCATCGGGAACCATTTTAAGTCTCGTCTCCGATGAATTTAAAAAAATATTTTACGACGCTGATGTAATAATATCCAAAGGCCAGGCCAATTACGAAAGTCTGCAAACCGCTGACAGGGAAGGAATATTCTTTTTACTCATGGCCAAATGTGAACTGGTGGCGGAGCCTTTGGGTGTCAGTACAAAATCAATTGTATGTATGGAACATAAAAGGTAATATTGTGCTTTCTGTATCCAACATCAGCCGAAGTAAGTATTAAATTAATACAACAGACCTGCTGCCGGTATGTAAATATTCAATAATGAAAGGAGACTCAAACCCAATACATCAGCCAGAAAATGTGAAACAATACACCACCTGATACTTTTTGTTTTAATATTAATAATATTCCAGGCAACTGCCATTATAAATACAGATACTATTGTATATATGTTTCTGACAGCAAGAGAAGTTATACCCCATACAAAATGACTTGCTGTAAATAATACCGCTGAATAGAAAAAACTCAATATTTTGGAAGAAAATGTGTAATTCAGTATAAATCCTCTCCAAAATAATTCTTCAAAAAATGCATTCACCAATGAAAACAGCATTAAAATAATTAAACCCAAGGGAATATTAACAATTTGGTAATTATCCAAAAATGTTATCAGGGGTAAAATTCCCACAATAATTGCAATAAACAGCCAATATATTTTCCCTTCGGGTTTACTAAAAACCGATTTTATATTTGGAAGTTTGATGCCAATTTGAATAAGTATGAGAGTTAAGCCCCAGTATAAAACCATTATGCTTGGTATATAAATCCAAACTGAAAGCAAATCTTTAAACATAAATGCAAAAATTCCGCATAATAAAATTAAAATAACCGGTGAAAGACAACAAAAAAGTTTTTTTGCCATGTTAATCTCTTTGGTTTACAATTCTCTTTAGATTTTTTTATTTTGCCAACATGCTTTCCTTATCCTGAAAGGGGGTATTGGGAAGAAGCAGCTAAAAACGGTCACAGAAAATATAAAAATTTTTCGAGCTTTCAAAGAAAACAGGGCTTGGCAAAACTATACTCACAGGTATACTGGATCGATCGGAAGTTTCAGAACACATGAATAAAATATTTTATAAAGGTTTTAGGGATAAAGAAATTATTACATTTGAAAGTTATTTATTCTGGATATTCAAAAATTTGACAGGAAAGGAGAATCAAAATGAACGAAAACATTAAATCGGCGGGCAGTAATGTCTCAAGGAAAAAATCCATCCCGATATCAAATGATTTTTGTCCGCAGACATTGTTTATTTATGGAACATATAAAGGGGATAATACCCCAAATTTTGGATTGTTCTGCTGGTTTAGCTATTACTGGGACAAAGAAATGGGTGTAATGGCATGTATCGGAGGGAATAAATTAACAAAAGATCTAATACGGGAAAAACGAATTTTTTCTGCCAATCTCGTTACACAGGAATTATTGCCAATGGCTGATTATTTTGGTAATACAGAAGGATATAACAAAGATAAAATGAATGTTGAAATAGAAACAGAAAAAGGACATATACTCAATGTTCCTGTTTTAACAAAAAGCCCATGGGTTTACGAACTGGAAGTTGATAAATCGATTAAACTGGATGATGGAGAAGTATTCTTATGTAAAATCAGAAACGTACTGGCTGATGAATTTTTATGTGACGGGACAATTAACATTGAAAAAAGAATAAATACAATTCGGCCTGTGCATACAACCTGTCAGAAATATTTTTCCTGGGATGGTAATGAAATTTGCGGTTGGGGAAAAGCAATAAAAGGCTGACTAAAGTCAACCGTGCGCGCCTCTTATGCCGGCTTAGACCAGTACAAATGGGTTCAAATCCCCCATAATTTAGTAGGTATAACTATTATCGAAGCGGAGCAGGGGACGCCAAACAAAGCAGTCCGCAGGACTGTCCGATAATTACAATCCGCGCGGCGAGACGCAAATAACATCCGCCAAGTAAAAAAAACAGGCTGACTTTAGTCAGCCGTGCGCGCCTCTTATGCCGGCTTAGGCCAGTATCAGTGGGTTCGAATCCCCCATAATTTAGTAGGTATAACTAATATCGAAGCGGAGCAGGGGACGCCAAACAAAGCAGTCCGAATGGACTGTCCGATAATTACAATCCGCGCGGCGAGGCGCAAGTAAATTCCGCCAAGCACAAAAAAAGCAGGCTGACTTTAGTCAGCCGTGCGCGCCTCTTATGCCGGCTTAGGCCAGCACAAATGGGTTCGAATCCCCCCATAAAATAAAAAGGGAGTATTAAATAATCCCTACGGGATTATTTAATACTCCAACGATAAAAATCCTTAAGGATTTTTATCTATCCGGAGCAGGGGGGATTCGAACCCCCGGAACCCTTACGAGCTCAATGGTTTTCGAAACCATCTCCTTCAACCGCTCGGACACCGCTCCATTCCAGGACTTTTTTATAATAAAGTGTATTTTAAATTTCTTGCTTGGTCAAGTGTAAATGACAGCATTGCTCCTTGTGTCATGCTTGATTCTGACATAGATAGATATTCGGGCAATTTCAACCGGTTAAATTTTACTGGTTTCTTATTTATATAAATATCTTAAATATAAGATAGATGTATATGTACCACCACCTGTCAACGAAAAAATTTTATATTTTTTATTATTTTCCAGTGTTACTTTAAAATTATTATTCTCATTTATTTTATTATCTGTTGATATTAATTGATCTAATTCTTGATCTGATGCTTGATTTAACTTCCTCATTATAATAACCATTGATGGTAAGTCGAAAAATAGACCCTGTCTTCTTTTCGGCGGATACTACTGACCAATTATAGATTTAGTTTGATCATTATTTCGTCCAAAAAACCAGTTTTCAGGAATAAAAATATCAAAAATAGTATCAAATTTTTGTACCGTTATAATTCTGGAAGATTGAGCATAACTTATTGAAGATATTAATAAGATATTAATGAAAAGTATCAATATAAATTTAAAATTTGTTTTCATTGAAATAAAATAATAAATAAGTATCTACAGTGCTAGTCGGGATAGGCTTTCCATATTCCTGAGTAATAGAAGCTCAAACTTACAGACTGTAACGTTAACCGACGCAAAAGCGATTAACGCCATTAATAATAAGAAATGAATCAGAAATTATCAGATAGCCAATGCTATACGAAGAGCTGTATTAACTTCCTCCATTTTTTGGTTAGTGAGACTGCCGATGTAATTGGTAAGCAAAGACTTTGGAATGCTCATTAATTCATCACAGTAGACAACATTATCATGTTTCATCCCATCATCAGTTCCAATTTCAACCTGGGTGGGGCTGCCATTATATTTGGAGTAAACCGGAGCACATATCACCATGGAAAAATTAGAAATAATCAATACTTGCCTGGAGATAATGAGGAAAACACGTTAATTTCTTGGGTCATACTTTGCTCCTTTATAAACCCTGTAAAGTTCTCCGCGTTTCATTGGTCATCATTCTCCAATGGATTCCAGCACTGGTATGAAAGGGTTTCCAGAGCTTCCTTATTATGCCATTCGGCCATGCGATTGAGAGTGTCGATTTCTTCCGCTTCGGTCATATGCTTTTTATCAGGGGTTTTCAGTACAGGGAACTGTATTGTAACACTTGTACGCCCTGTCGGTACTTCAGGTGGAACTACAAGGACAATCCGGCGGTTAGCTGGGATTTCTACAGTTTGTGTAATGGTCATAATGTAAATATAGCATGAAAAGAAAAAAATTTCACTACGGAAATTGGATTATTAAAATAAAAGGTATTAATACCGCATAGTAAGCCCTGTACCCGGCGCTTTCAGAGCCTTCCGCAGCAGAATGCAAACTATAAATTCGGCGGGGTATTGACCTCTGCTTAGACTGCGCTCGTTCGGCTATGTCCGAGCAAGCTAGACTCACCACATCGTGGTGCCGACTCTCACTTCGCTTGTCAATAATAGGCTGACTGGAAATTAACTTCCCGGACAGCCCAATTACCAATTATTTGGGCATACGGAACCGTCCAGTTTGTAGTTTACCCCTTCGACTCCGAACGAGAACCGATCGAAGTTGGCCTGGCTGCATCAAAGGATTTTATGTACAAAGTTTTAATTGACCATAAACCGCAGCCGCGTTATACTTTTTTAATAAAACTGTTATGCTATAAAAAATTTAAAACAGGAAAAATATATGACTAACCAACCGCAGATTGTTACATGGGAAGAAACCTATAAAACCAAAATTCCGTATATTGACAATCAGCACCTGGAACTTGTTAACCTGATTAATGACCTGTACCGGGCATGTCTGACCGATAACAAACTGGTAGAAGCGACATTCAAGGAATCGATGAAGAAAATGGTGGATTATGTGCGTTTTCATTTTTCGGCGGAGCTTGAGCTTCTAAAAAAAATTAAATACCCCTACTATAACGATCATAAAGCCGAACACGATTCGCTAATCAAACGGATTCTGGAAGCCGCCAACGAATACCAAAGCGGCAAAAAATTCGTGCCGCACAGTTTTGTAAGAACCCTAAAGGACTGGGTACTAAGCCATATAGCCGTTACCGATAAACAATATTCATCATACGTAATGGACCGGTTAAACAAGGGCCTTCTTGATATAAAGGATCTTGAAGGCCCCCATTGATCTTCTGAATCCGCTGTATATGGTATCAGTTTCCTGTAATTATCAATTTTCCATAACAGGCAGGGCCGCGCGCTGGGAACGATCCGATAATAAAAAAAACGGAATCGCGGCAACCTGCATGACAACGGAAAAAGCAACAAGCCAAAAAGGCGCAACATCGTAAAGTACGCCCATCAGCCAGGTTCCCAAAAAAAGGCAGGCGCCGAACGCTGTCTGGAAAATACCGAATCCCGATGACCGGGTTTGTTTGGGAACGATTTGGGTGACAGCGGACTTTAGTATTGATTCCTGCGCGCCCATGCCAATTCCCCAGAGGGCCACTCCCAGGAACAGGGCCCAGCGTGAGTTCATCGAAAAAATAAAAATGGCAAACGGAGCCGACGCCAGAGTGGACAGCATTAAAACTTTAATACCCTTTTTGTCAAATAGCCACCCGAAGAAAAGCGCGGCAAAGGCGTCAACGGCCATGGCCCCGGCGTAAATCAAGGAAATCGTATCTTCCGGTATTAAACCTGTTTTAAGTGTATGCATGGTAATAATTGGAAAATCCAGAAACCCGAATCCGAATAAACTAATTGCAACCATATAAAAAATGAATGAATGGTTCATTCTGAACGGTACAGCTTCTTTTTGGGGCGGCTCGAATTTTTCCGGTTCCGGATAACGGTGTTTGGCTATCAACAGAAGCAATATTGTAATGGCCGACGGAATAAACAGCACGGCAAAACATACTGTATAAACCGAAAATAAATCTTCATTCTTTTTAAGCAGTATTATGAAAAACAACATTACAGGGCCGATAAAAGCGCCGATCTGATCCAGAAATTCCTGGATGGCAAAACTCTTGCCGGCGCCGGTCTGCGCGGCCGCAAATGAAAGCAGAGTGTCCTTTGCCGGTTTTTTTATCGCCTTGCCGGTGCGCTGGATCACGATAATTACGCAGGCCAAAATCCAGCCGTCTCTGGGTACAAGGGCCAGCAGGGGGACTCCCATACAATCTATGATGTAACCGACAATGGTAATAGGCCAGTACTTTTTGGTTTTGTCGGTAAGCCATCCGGTAAGCAGCCGCAGCGAGTACCCGATAAATTCACCCAGGCCGGAAACAAAACCAATAACCGCCGCCGAGGCTCCGGCCAAACTAAGGAACGCGCCGAGTATGCTTGACGCCCCTTCTTTGGTCATGTCGGAGAATCCGCTCATTATGCCCATCAGCAGAACAAAAGCCATCGCGGCTTTTTTTAGATCATCATTTTTATCTGCCAAATTTTTATTAAAATCTTTATTCATTTCATTATTCATTTCGAAACCTTTTAACCCCTTTTTTAAAGCCCATTTTTTAACCGGCTGTCAAACCACGCAAACGCTTCGCTCTGCATTTTAAGATCAAACTTGTGGACACCGGGAAAAAAGCGCCCGCTGAAATTTTGTGGTACTTTCATCTTGGCAAAAATTTTTTTTAGTTTCTCATTGCTCTCTCTCATGCCGTTTATATTGAAAAGAGGATCATCCTCATCGAACTGGACCATCAGCGGATTGCCGCCGGACAAAGACACAAGGTCCGGCAGATCAATCAGTTTGGACAGATGGGGCAGGTGGAACATCCAGGTATGATTGCTGATATTATATTCTACAGTCCGGGCGAAAGTGGTCATAAATCCAACGCATACCGAACATTTAATCCTGGAATCCATGCCGGTCAAAAATATTGTCCTCTCTCCGCCGCCGGAAAGTCCGCCGCAGCCTACACGGTTTGTATCGACTTCATCCCTGGTAAAAAGATAATCAACCGCGCGCATGTCCTCATAAAGCATTATCCCGGGCCAGGTAGTTCCGGCCATAAAAAGTGATTTGGCAATGAGGTTTTCGTGTTCTCCGCAAAATGCGTTGTAGGCCCTTATATATTCGCTTGAGCCTTCTTCTTTGCCGGCCAGGCTTTGGGTATATCTCTGCGGAACATCGGCGGCGTTCATTTTTCTGGATCCCCATAAAAACAAATCGTGGGCGAGCACCGCGTAGCCCTGTTTGGCAAGCCCGGTAGCCCAGGAAGCCCCTTCGTAAGTATGGTTTTTTAACTCACGCAAAGTCTCATGTTCACCGGGAACAGCGACGATTTTTTCCTTGCCAAAATATTTATACCCGCTGTGGTCATGGAGCGCAACGACTGCCGGAAGTTTTTCCTTGCCGCGGCCAAGGGGCGTTAAAAAATAAGCTTCGGTCGGCGGCCCCCAGGGCTGGTCCCAGCTGACAAGTTCCATTTTAACGCCGCTGTATTCAAATGATTTTAATACCCTGGAATTGAGCGGAGTCCGGAGCGGATTATAAGAAAGCAAATCAAACACTTTGCCCCGGAGCAGCCGCTGCCAGATTGCGATGTCGTCCCATTCATCGGACAAATATGAATACGGATACCCGCATGAACCAGCGATCGCCTCGGCCATTCCTGCATAATTCCCCATAAGGTTTTTCATTATTTACCCCTCTGTTTATTTTCCTATCCGGGATTTTAACGCCTGCAGCGCCTCCTCTGCGGATGCGTCTTTTTCCATTTTTGCAAAAGTTCTGTCGCGGGCAGCTTCATTTTCTTCTCCCGGCATCCTGCCGCCCAGGATAAGCAGTTCCTGTTCCAGCAAATCCGGATCAACGCTGCGTTCTTTAGCCGGCAAAATCAAAAGCTGCGATCTTAATTTTTCAAGCGTTAATCTAAGACCAAAGGCCTCTGTTTCAAGCCCGGATCTGCGTTCGCGAATTCTATCCCTTTCCTTTTCCGCTTCCTGCCGAAGGTCTGCGGCTCCTTTCTCTGCGGCCAGGTTCACGCGGTTATCCCATTTGGTTTCCTCAGCAGTAAGCGTTATTATTTCTTTCTCTGTTAGTTTTAGAGTGGATAAAACACCGAGTATATATTCTTTTGCAGCCGCCGTATCCAGTCCGTCAAGGCTGTCAAAAGTGTCCGGCGAACCGCCGTTGTTCGTTCCGGTATTGCCGGATTTTATTTCCATATTTTACCTCTTGATTTTACTGCCGATTTGGATGGCCCGGATCAGATTTTCCGCGGCAAGAAGGAGATCCCGGCGGCTGTCGCCGATCATTGCTTTTAACCCGATCTGGCCGCAGGCAATGGAAACCGCGTAATCAAATGCTGAAAGCAGTATTCCCGCGTCGCCGCTCAGGGCGCCGGACAATAGCGCAACCGGAACTCCGGCTTTGCGGCTTTCGCGCGCAACCACCGAACACAGCTTGCCGCCGGCTGTCTGACCGTCCGTCTGGCCTTCTCCGGTAATTACCAGATCCGCATTTTTTATATAATTAAAAAAACCTGCGTGCTTCATTACAAGCATTGCCCCGGATTCCATTTTTACGTTAAGGCAGATTCGCAATGCGGCGCCGACTCCGCCGGCAGCCCCGTCGCCGGGCTGGACAACGTCTTTGGCAAGGCCCGCCCTTATCCAGGCGTCCGCAAGGTTGGCAAGACCGGCGTCAAGTTCTTTAACCATTTCCGGCGATGCGCCCTTTTGCGGGCCAAAAACGGCCGAAGCTCCGTGTTCTCCAAGCAGGGGATTGGTTACGTCACAGGCGGCTGTAATTTTAACTTTCCCAAGTCTGATATCCGCGCCGGCCGGATCGAATGCGGCAACCCGCGCCAGAGCCGCGCCTGTAATACCTGCAGGCCTGTTATTTTTATCCAGAATTTTAAAGCCAAGCGCGTCCAGTAAACCTATACCGCCGTCATTGGTGGCGCTGCCGCCAATACCGATTATAAGCTCGTCAGCGCCGGTATCAAGGGCCGCCTTAATAAGTTCGCCGGTTCCGCGGCTTGTGGTATTTAACGGATTCAGTTCGCTGCGGCGCAGCAGTTCAATTCCGGAGGCGCTCGCCATATCCAGTACCGCTGTCCGGCCGCTGTTAATCAAACCGAACACTGCGTTTACAGGTTTCCCAAGCGGTCCGGTAACAACGGCATTGATGAACCGGCCGCCGGCCGCTTCGGTTACGGCCCGTGCGGTGCCTTCGCCTCCGTCGGCAAGAGGGACTTTCGCAATTACAGCCGTTTTATCGGCGCGTAAAATCCCTTCTTCGATAACGGCGCAGACCTCAGGGGCGCTCATGTTTCCCTTGAAGGAATCAGGCGCGGCGACAATTTTCATACATCAAGTATAAAGAAGAGCAGCCGGAAAGTGAACATATAAAAAAAGTAAATTAGGAAAAATTATTAAAAAAAAATATCAAAAACCCAAGCGCCGTTCAACTTAATGCCGTAGTATAGCGGAGGCAATTATGAAAAAATCTGATTACGGCAAGCCCGCCAAAATTTATTCAAATTTATTCCGGTTAATTATTTATATGGCGGTTATATTATTAATTCTTGTAAACAACGGCTGTTCTGGCAGCATTGACAGCGGTAAAAACCAGTCAGCGCCGGACAGAAAATTTTGCGCGGCAGTCTGGAACATGCAGGCCCTTTTTGACAGCACGGAGAACGGAAATGAATACGAAGAATACCGGGAGTCCGCCGGCTGGACTTCAGAAAAATACAGGGCCCGTCTTTTGGCGGCGGCCCGGGCCATAACCCAGATGCGATCCATTGCGGAAAACCTTCCGGCCGCCAATACAGAAAAATTAACAGCGCCGGATTTTATCGGTCTTGTAGAAATGGAAAACGCAGAAGTTCTCAATGATTTGCTTATGGGCCCTCTATCACAGCAGGGCTATATCCAATCGTTCTACGGCAGCGCGCCGGCAATGTCATTGGGACTTGGGGTCCTTAGCAGATACCCACTGACCGAAACAAGAGTCCATTCAATTACAACAACCGGCGAAACCATACCCAGGCCGATCCTCGAAGTAAGCCTTGCACCGGGCGGCAATTCCCTGGTTATATTTTTATGCCACTGGAAATCCAAAGTCGGCGGCGACGACGCAACCGAATCCCTGAGACGGGCATCGGCTGCTGTAATCAGCCGGCGCATCAGGGAATTAAAAACCGAAAAACCGGGAACCCCTGTCATCATCATGGGCGACCTGAACGAAAACCACGACGAATTCTACCGCCGCGGCGGCAAAATCCCGTACGCCCTGCTCCCGGATGATCCCGGCGCTGCGCTGCTTGCGGATAAAAACAAGAATAATAATTACTTTCTTATAGTAAGTAAAGAGAAGCCGCCCAAATCAACTTATTTTGATAAAACTAACCCCGTCCTCTACACGCCATGGGAAACCGAGATTACAGGCGGTTCATACTGGTACAGGGACAACTGGGAAACAATAGATCACATTTTAATGTCCGCCGAATTATTCGACAATAAAGGCTGGGAATTCGGAAATGCCCTGGTATTGAACGCTCCGCCTTTTACCAATACAAGGGGCATCCCGAACACCTACAACCCAAAAACAGGCCTGGGCATAAGCGACCATTTGCCGCTTATGCTCTATTTAAGGGCTGCTCCGGAATAATTACAGCGTCAAATCCCTGGTCTGTGTTTTTTTAACCGCGTAGTCAGCAAAGTCTGCGATCTTCATGGCCGGCAGTTGTTTGCCGTCGCGCAGGCGGATGGAGACAGTTCCTTCGTTTACCTCGCGCTCGCCGATAACAAGCATGTACGGAATTTTACGGTTCTGGCAATTCCGGATTTTGGCGTTAAGCCGGCTGTCATCGAGTTCGGTACAGACACGCAGATCTCTTGCCTTGAGTTCGGAGGCAACCTTGCGGGCGTAATCGTTGAAAGTTTCGGCAACGGGGATGACGGCAATCTGCTCGGGAGCGAGCCACACGGGGAAAGCGCCGCCGTAGTTTTCGATCAATACACCGAAGAAACGTTCAAGGCTGCCCAACAGGGCCCTGTGTACCATATAGGGGCGTTTTTGTTTTCCGTCGGCGTCAACATAGGTCATGCCAAAGCGCTGCGGTTCATTAAAGTCAAACTGGATGGTAGTCATCTGCCACTCACGCCCAAGTGCGTCCCTGATCTTGAGATCGATTTTGGGGCCGTAGAAAGCGCCGCCGCCTTCATCAATTTCGTATGCCAAACCTTCAGTTTCAACGGCCTTGCGCAAACTCTCCAGGGCCTGATCCCATTGCTGCTGTTCACCGACCGATTTTTCCGGACGGGTCGCGAGGTAAGCTTTTATTTCCTTAAACCCAAAAGCTTCCCACATTTTTAAACTAAAGCGCAGCACCTCTAAGATTTCACTTTCGATCTGTTCCGGGGTGCAGATAATATGGGCGTCATCCTGGGTAAAACCGCGTACGCGCAAAAGTCCGTGCAGTACGCCGCTGCGTTCATAGCGGTAAACTGTACCCAGCTCGGCCCAGCGCAGCGGAAGATCGCGGTAACTGCGGCCGGAGTTTTGGTAGATTAGAATGTGGAAGGGGCAGTTCATCGGTTTGATAAAATAATCCTGGTTGTCAATTTCCATGGGGCTGTAAATATTTTCCCTGTAGAAACCAAGATGGCCGGATGTTTCCCATAACCAGCTTTTGCCGATGTGCGGCGTATAAAGTATCTCGTAACCGTTGCGGTAATGTTCTTTGCGCCAGTAGTCTTCGATGGCGACGCGGATCCTGCCGCCCATCGGATGCCAGTAGATCAGGCCGGCGCCGGCTTCTTCATGAATCGAATAAAGGTCCAGTTCCTTACCCAGTCTGCGGTGATCGCGTTTTTCGATTTCTTCGAGAAAGGCAAGATGGGCCTTGAGGTCCTTGGGATTCTCCCAGGCGGTTCCGTAGATTCTGGTGAGCATGGGCCGGTTTTCGTCGCCGCGCCAATAAGCGCCGGCAATATTCATCAGTTTAAAAGCCCCGGAATGAATCTCGCGGGTATTTGCTACATGGGGGCCGCGGCAGAGATCAAACCACAAAACCTGGCCGCCGGATTGCGGATTATCCTTTTGATCTGCCGGTTTGCGGTTTTGGTAAATCGTAATTTTTTCGTCCGCGGGAAATTCATTGATCAGTTCAATCTTGAAAGGCTCACCGGCGAACTGTTTTAACGCTTCCTCCCGGCTTACTTCGATCCGGACAAAATCCTGGCGGCTCTCGATTAACTTCTTCATTTCCTCTTCGATAAGGGGAAGAGACTCTGCGGTAATTTGCGGTTTGCCGCCGCCGGAACCGTCTGCCGCCGCTGAATTGGCCGCCGGAAACTGGAAATCATAATAAAAACCATTCTCTATGGAAGGGCCTATTGCGACCTTGGTCCCAGGGAAAAGACGTGTAACCGCCTGGGCCATTATGTGGCTTACCGAGTGGCGTATAGTTTCGAGTTTCTGGGTTTGGGCCGGGCGCTGGTTTGCGTCTGGTTTTTGATTGGCAACTTTACTGGACAGTGAATCGGACATGATAACCTCCGGCTGACCTATTGATCTTAAGACTTTTAAGTCTTACAGACCTTTAAGTCTGAAGCAGTGCGGTTTTAAAAAACCGTATTGCCGCATTATGCCGGGGACGCTTCCTTACAGGCCGCGCGGTACCACCCTGGTTCGCCTCCCCGCGACAGGGGGCGCTCTCATCATCACTGACGCGGATTAACGTCTCCGGATAATTAGATTTCTTTTTATAAAAAAAATCAGTTCCCCGGAGCGGCTTTAACCAGTTTATAAACAAAAAAGTTTTAAAATCTGATTATAACAAAGGGGTTTTGGGCAATTCCTGGATACCCGCGCTTGCAGCCGGTGACACAGGCTCTCTAAAACCGGTGATATTGCTTACTCGTCTTTGTCGTGGCCTTTATGTTTAATTATAAAACCATTTGTTTAAAAAATTGTCAAGGCTAGTCCGAGCATAGGCGACCGGTAGCTGTCGCCGTGCAGACCAACGGGTATCAGTACAAAAAATAGGAATTCTTAAAAAGAGCCATATTATAAAAGAAAAGTCATAAAAAAAATAATATTTTTCTTGACCCAAATCAATTTAGTCACTAATTTAATAAGTAGCTGATGAACATGCGGTTAATTTGATTAACATCATTAATTGACTGCATGCCTGGATTACCGGGGCAAATCAATCAGTGTACCTCCCAGGTTTCTTCACCTCCTTTTCCTGGGAGGTTTTTTTTTATATTTTTTTTTATATAATAAGCTCATGGTTTGTAAATCATCGCTTAAAGTCCGCACTTACGAGTGCGACAGTTACGGCCACGTTAACAACGCCAATTATCTCCATTATCTGGAATACGGCCGCATGGAATCGTTAAAAGAAATGAATTTTGATTATCCTGCCATGATCGAAGCGGGCTACGGAGTTTATGTTACCAGAGTAGAAATTGATTATAAAAAACCTGCTTTCTTTGACGATCTTCTGGAAATCCGTTCCAAATCCATTAAAAAGGGAGCGGTTAGCGGAGTCTTCGCACAGGAGATCTGGCGCGGCGAAGATCTCCTGGTAGCCGCAAAAGTTACCTGGGCTTTTGTTAATTCTGACGGTACACCGGCAAAAATACCGCCTCAATGGGATGTTCCCGGTTTAAAACCTGACCCGTCTGACGCCAAATTTACCGGCAAATAATGAACCAGCTTTGGGTCGCGGATCTGATCGTATCAATTCATTTTGTCTATGTAATTATTGTTGTCCTTGGACTTGTATTAATTGTTGCGGGCATCATTCTAAAATGGCGTATCGTACGGAATTTTTGGCTGCGGGTAATTCACCTGGCAATGATTTTAACAGTAGTATTGGAAGCACTGCTGGGAATCAACTGCCCTTTGACAGTCTGGGAGTACGAACTGCGCGCGCAATCAGGCCTTACAGACACAGTCAGCATGCGTTTTATACCGCGTCTTATACATAAACTGATATTTTATGATTTTCCGTCCTGGGTCTTTACAATCGCCTATTGCGCTTTCGGCGCGGCGGTAATTCTGACATGGATCCTGGCGCCGCCCAAATTACCAAAATTACCCAGGTTACACGCTGGTTCTTAGGTTCTTTTCTTTCTCAAAACGTTTTATTGCCAGCTCTATAAGGTTATCGATTAGGGCGGAATACGAAACGCCGCTGGCTTCCCAAAGTTTGGGATACATGCTGATTTTGGTAAATCCGGGCATTGTATTTATCTCGTTGATAATAATTTCGCAGTTATTCCGCAGGAAAAAATCTACGCGCCCCAGGCCTTCGCATTCGATTGCGCAGAAAGCCCTGACCGCAAGTTCCCTGATCCGGGCCGAAATTTTTACATCCAGTTTGGCCGGGATCTCAAGCGCGGCCCCGTTTTCGTCAATGTACTTGGCATCGTAAGAATAAAATTCGTGGGTGGATTTAACTTCACCTACAACAGATGCGCACGGTTCCTCGTCTCCCAATACCGAACATTCCAGTTCCCTGCCTATAATATATTCCTCAAAAAGAATCTTGACGTCAAAACGAAAAGCCTCATTGACGGCGGCAAGATATTCAGCTTCATTATGAACTTTTCCGACTCCTACCGAAGATCCCATATTCGCCGGCTTTATAAAAAACGGACAGCCGAGTCTTTTGGCAATATCGCCAAACCCCGGCCTTTTTTCGTATGACTTGAGTGTTATAAATTTTGCGATGGGAAGGCCTGAGTCGCGAAACAGGCGTTTCATAACATCCTTGTCCATACCGGCCGCGGAAGCCAGAACACCTGCGCCCACAAAAGGAATGCCCGCAAGTTTGAGGAGGCCCTGCACAGTACCGTCCTCGCCAAAGGGCCCGTGCAGTATCGGGAAAACCACATCCACCGACTGTTCCCGCGCGCCCGATGACAGACTGGAAAGCAGTCCGCCGCTCTCCGGCGCCAGAGCAACCTGATCAACCGAAGGATTAAGCGCGGAATCAAGTTTAATTTTTTTGGGATCGTTTGTATTTAACAAAAAGCGGGACTCGTTGCCTAAAAGCCACTGGCCGTTTTTATTGATACCTATAAGGACGGGATTATACTTTTCGCGATCAAGGGCGTCAAATACATTCCGCGCGGATTGAAGGGAGACCTCATGCTCCGCCGACTTCCCGCCGAACAAGATACCTACGTTGATTTTTTTACCCATGAAAACCCCTCCCGCGTACCCGGCTTAATGTCGTACTCGGCCTAATGTCGTACTCGACATTAAACCCCATATTATTTTATAGTATACCTCAGCAATTTGAACAAAGGAATATATATGTCTGACACAAACACTAACAGCCCGGCAGAAAAATACACGGGCAAAGCGACAATGGAAAAAATCACCTCACTGGCAAAACGGCGTGGGTTTGTTTTTCAGTCTTCCGAAATTTACGGCGGCCAGAACGGCGCCTGGGATTATGGTCCGCTTGGTATAGAACTTAAAAACCGGATCGCTCGATTCTGGTGGAAAGAAATGACCCAGCTTCATGATGAAATCGTAGGTCTTGACGCCGCGATTTTAATGCACCCCAGGGTCTGGGAAGCGTCCGGCCATGTCGAAAATTTTACAGATCCTCTGGTGGACTGCAAAAAATGCAAGGCCCGTTTCCGCGCGGATCATATCCCCCCAGAAAACCTTGCTGCCAAAAAATGCCCCGAATGCGGCGGCGAACTGACAGACACCCGCAAGTTCAATATGATGTTCCAGACGCACATCGGCGCTGTCGAAGAGAAAGCCAATATTATTTATCTCAGGCCGGAGACCGCCCAGGGGATTTATGTTAATTACAAAAACATTATCCAGAGCAACAGAATGAAAATCCCGTTCGGAATCGCCCAGATAGGCAAGGCTTTCCGCAACGAAATAGTCACCAAGAATTTTATTTTCAGAACATGCGAATTCGAGCAGATGGAAATGCAGTATTTTGTCAAACCGGGATCCGATACGGAATGGTTTGAGGAATGGAGAAAACGGCGCTGGGCTTATTACGAAAAACTCGGGGTAAAAATGGATCATCTGCGCTGGCACAGGCACGGCAAGGACGAGCTGGCCCATTACGCCCGCGACGCCTATGATATCGAATATTTGTTCCCGATGGGCTGGCAGGAACTGGAAGGGGTGCATAACCGATCCAATTACGATCTTACCCGGCACTCACAGTTTTCAGGCAAGGACATGCAGTACATCGAGCAGGAAACCAACGAACGCTACATTCCTTTTATAATCGAAACATCGGCAGGCCTTACCAGGAATCTTTTGATGATCCTCTGCGACGCCTACGATGAAGAAAAAGTTGCTTCCGATAAAGACGGCGGTGCCAGCGGAAACTCCGGCGCCGCCGATGATGTGCGCACTGTCCTCCGCTTCCACCCGTCCATCGCGCCAATTACAGTAGCCGTTCTCCCGTTAATGAAAAAGGACGGACTGGCGGAGATGGCCCAGGATATTAGGCAGGAATTAAAAGAAGATTTCACCACCGACTACGATCAGGCCGGCGCCATCGGACGCCGCTACCGCCGCCAGGACGAAGCCGGCACGCCTTTCTGCGTAACCGTAGATTATGAATCCAAAGACAACCACACGGTAACGCTGCGTTTCCGTGATTCAATGGAACAGGTCCGCGTAAACCGTGCGGAATTGGCGGAACGCCTCCGCAGGGAAATCAGGGAATATAAACGTATAAATTGATTTAACAGAAACGGCAGCAGACAATGCAGAATAACTGCGCCATTAATATCTGAATCGCAGTTCTCCCGATTATTCTCATATCAAACCCGTGGGTCCTGCCTGTCTGCTGATAATTGAAGTTTCCCTGTTCCAGCCACCGCAATAACGAGCGATATTCGGAATTTTCAGGTTTCATCCGCGCAGCTTCCCTCGCATGGCCCAGCGCGGTTACACGGTTACCCAGTCCAATGTTGGAAAGGGCGCTGTAATAGTACCAAAGCGCATCCCTGTCGCTGATTTCCGACAGAAGCTGGAGTGCCCGCAGATATTGGCGGCTTACAAGGCAGTTATATATTACCTGCATTACGGGAGTACCCGTATCCTGCCTTTGGTTCTGTCCCGCGCCGTAAAAAGCTCCAAAGATGTCATTAATATCTTCAAAACCGCCGAACGGACCGTTGTGTCCCCTGTAGAAATTTTGCCCGTACTGATCCCCGCCGGTTGAGCCGGCGTTCTGCTGTGTTTTTATTTCATCATAAGCGGCGTTTATTTCCCGCATTTTTCGTTCAGCTTCCCTGTCACCCGGATTAAAATCCGGATGATATTTTTTAGCAAGTCTCCGGTAAGCCTGTGTAATTTCGTCCTGAGTCGCGGAAGGGTTTACGCCAAGTACGTCATAAGGATCGTTCATGCTTTATTATCGCCTTTATAGCTGTCTTTTTTTCCGCGTTTATACTTCATCCATACCCCGGAATACAAAATATTTCTCAGTATGCCTGCATCACGCTTTAACGGGAGTTTCTCAAACTCATTTGTGCATTCACCAATCATCATCATTAAAACCGGTTTAAAATCGGTATCCATACGGGCTGCAAGAGGATTGTACCGTCCTTTTTTTAAATCCGAATGCAGATCATTGCAGGCGTCCATTAAATAAATAAAACGTCCAAGCGCCGCGCCCATGCGCCTGAGCGCCGGCGAAAAACTGTCTTCCTTATCCATGACAAATATCTCCGCCATAAGGCAGCCAAAACAGTTTGCCGGAATATCAGGATTTAACACATTTTCTTTTTCCATAAAGTTAAGCTGTTCCAGTGATTTTTCTATGACTTCTGCCTGGCGCGGCCTGCGGCTTTTAATCTGCGGAAGAAATTTTTCCAATAAAGCCGCGTTTTTTTTTGCGGCGGCGCTGCGGTTGTCCTTGATATCGTCAAGGCATTTATAATATGCCAAAACTACATTCAAATCCGCGGCATAAGCGGCAGCAGGCGTGATGACATAGGAATGGCGCACCGGATACAGGACACAGCGCATTGTACCGGATTCTTCTTCCTGGCCATACAGGGGCTGTTCATACAGGGAAGACAACAATATTGACAAAAATACAAGATCATTGGCAAGGCTCATCTGTCCGGCATAACCGAATTGCAAACCGAGCTGCCGGCAAAGACCGCAGTAAAAGGCCTGGTATCGCTTTTTGTCCTGGCTGGACAATGATTTCGAATCAACGGTAAGGTAGCCGAACATTATTTATACGCCAGAACTTTCCCGCAATGGGCAGGAATTTCAACAACAGCAATATTTTCAAAAACGCCGATTGTTTGATTGGTCCAGAAGTCGTAAACCGTCTGTCTGCCGGCTGCGTTCAAAGACACAGAATATTTCTGCGGTATATCATCCCAGTTAAAAAGGCAGATAAGATTTTTTGTTTTAAACCGGCCGATTTTAAATTCAGTTGAATCAAATAAAGCCGCCTCGCCCATTGCCTCCATCATTTTTTTAAGTATGTCTATGTTTTGTCCGGAAATTTCATAAAGCAAATCACCGCTCAGGATCATGCCCCCACAAGCAACGGCAAATGCTTTATGAAACTCAAATTCATCATCTGTGAGCGTGCAGGGTCTCTTGCTGGGAAGACCGTCCTTAAGCCTTATAATGTCCAGTTTCTCAAGCACAACACAGTCCGGATCGTTTATCCACAATTTTTGGTGCTGCCAGTTGCGGTAAAACTGTTCCAGGGCATTGCCGCGGACATGTTTCCAGTCGCGGAATATGTCGTTGGTAGTCCGGCTGGCGTGCGCCAGTCCCAGGCAGGGCCAGAACGGCGCGTTGCAGGCAAGCACAAAACTGTCATTTGCTATTTCTTCCAGCATAGCCGTCATACCCATTCTAAAGGCTTCAACGCTGGTTTTGGTTTCATCATAATGAATTCCGGCAGAAAGGGCGCCGTAAGATAAAAAATCCAGCTTGAAATACCTTAGTCCGCACTCATCATGCATATAGCGCATGATTTTTTTTAAGTAAGAACGCGCCTGCGGGTGAGTCCCGTCCAGGATGTACCAGTCTTTTTTATGGCAAAGCCTGTTGGTCGGATTCCCGTCTTCGTCCCTTATTAGCCAGTCTTTGTGTTCGGCGCAGAGCCTGGAATTTTGATCTACGATAAAAGGAGAACAATACCCCCCGGCGTCAACTCCGGCTTCACGTACTTTTTTGCAGGCCGCCGCAAGGTCATCTTCAAAACGCCAGTTCATCCAGTCGCCGTCCAATGTATTTAATCCGGCATCTATCTGGATCATTTCCAGTTCCGGAATTCTTTGCGCCATGGCCGATGCGTTTTTATAAAGTTCCTGTGGGTTCATTTGGCCGACACAGTAATACGAGCACCAGCCGGTCGGGATCTTTGCGGACACAGGTTTTAACGGAGGATGATTCCGGTTTATCGCGGCCGCCAGCCTGTCAAATAGTTCGGCAGGGTTTTTACCGCCAAACACAGCGAGTTCTTCCAAATCCCATGCCTGGCCCGGATTTAGAACAAGGTTCTCGCAATCCATAACGATTTCCAGGTAATTCTGCGCAAAGCGGAACTTGCCCAGGAATTTATGGCAGGAAGTAAAAGACAAAAGCAAATGTTCATTATTTAGGTTGAGATGCAGCAGGTAATAAACAACATGCAAATCCCTGTCAAACGGATTATCAGGCAAATGGAAAAATGATTTGTCATCGCCGTAAGCGCCGATAACTTCACTTTTAAGCATATTCCCGCGGTACTGGGAAAGCATGTGGTAGCCTTCCCCGTAAAATTCAGTAACAGCCGGAATATCAGCTTTGCCTGCAAACAGCGCAATTTCTTTTATGCGGCGCGGACTTCCGCTGACATTTTTAACGCTTACCCGGAGCCTGTTGTCATTTATGGTTTTGGTTATTTCAAAATCCGCCGTATTAACCGGGCTGCCGTCAGAAAGCCTGATATCAATGGATTTATCGCGCAGGAAGGTAAAATCAAACATAATTGGTCAATTGTACCTTAATTTTGTTTAAATTACACCTTGGTTACACCTCAGTTGCAACTCGGTTACACCCCGGTTACACCTCAGTTTCACCGGCCGTAAAGGTTATATGGTGCAGCATAAAACCAGTCCGCGGCAATTTCCAGGGCTTCTTCATAATTGACGTAACCTTCTTCAGCTTTGTGTACAAAAAAATCAGCAGCAAGTTTTTTAATAAGAGTGTTTTTTCCGTAACACCATTCAATACAGCGTGAATCGGAAATCGACAGATAGGTTTTATTGGAAGCCAATACTTCAAAACGTTTGGCCATGGCATCGGTATAGGTACTGGGCCTGAAGTTGAACCACCACATTCCGCCGACAAATACATTGCGGAATATATGGGCAGCCTGTACAACATCCAGGTTATTGCCTTCTGTTCCCGCGACCAAATCGAAATTGATTTTGTATTTTTCAAACAGCCCGTACAGGTTAAGTACGCGTTTGCTGTTGTTAACCGGAGCTGCGTCTTTAAAATATCCCTGCTCTATACCAATAAAAAACTGAATATTGGCGCCTGCGTTTTCCGCATAGGCACAGATGATATGGAGCATGAATACATAACAATCATCCAGGCTTTCAAAACTGTCATATCCGGCCGGACTAAGTCCTGCCGGACTGCGTCCGGAAGCATCCTGCCAAATTTTTTTATCAAAACTGCCGAGCGTAGTCATAAACGCTTTGGCGCCCTTTGCGCTGCAATCGGCCAGATGATTCAGCATATCTGTCTTTTCTTTCTCCGCCGCGGCAATCCGTTTTGAAGGTTCTGCCGCAAAGATATTGCGGGCGGCTTCATTAAGTCTGCCGTCAATACGGGGTACCCAGACACAGGTGCTGTCAAGGCCGCAAAAATTTTTATGTTCCTCGTTGTTTACAACTGTATGTTTTATATTTCCGGCGGCCGCAGCTTTACGGGCCCAGCCTGCATCGGCATAAGAGGCCTTTACTTTTTCTGCGGCGGCGTACACCGATTTTTTATCGGTAATCTTTAATCCGTAAAGATCGTTAAAAATTCGGTTAACTACATAATGCATGCCGGTGCCTTTGGTCCTGTTAAAACAAGGCAGGAAAGCGTCAATCCGCTGTTCCTCGGTTAAACTGTTATAATCATCGGGATAACCTGCGCCCTGCAATTCCCGCAAAAACCAAAAATAATGGACAATCTCCCAAAAGTCGGACGCGCATAATTTAGAACCTACAAGATGGGTATGAGCGTCATATACGGGGAGTTTTTCAATTTCATTAATAAATTGTTCTTTATTCACACACCCCTCCCGCCCACAAAAACGCAGCAACTGCTTCTTTGGCGTTTACGGACCTTGGGTAATTAATATATGTTTCATAATCTTTTTTGACACAAACGCCGTCGCAGGCATCGTAAATATCGAGAAGGCCCTCATCGTTGATTTTCGCTTTGGTAACAAGTCCCTGCCAGGCCTTTTTTACAACAGGACCAAATTCATCTTTTTTGACAATACCAAGTTCAACAGCCTTTTGGATTGAATATGCGAACATCGCGCTGCCGGATGTATCATTCCAGTTATCCGGTTCCTTGTCTTTGTCTACAACCTGGAACCATAAACCGTTTGCGGGACTCTGATGTTTTTTAAGCGAATCAAGCATTTCTTTATACTGCCGTACCAGCCTTTCCCTGTCCCTGTGATCGGCAGGCATTAGTTCCAGCACCTGGGGCAGTATAAGTGCGTACCAGCCCAGCCCTTCGCTCCAGACCTCCGGAGACAATCCTGTTGTTTTATCGGCCCAGGATGCCTGCCTGTCTTCGCTGTAGGCATGTATTATAAGTCCGTCTTTATTGCAGCGATCGTAGATAACTTTAAGCTGCAATGCAGCCTCGTCAAAACAGTATTCTTTATCGGCAATATAATAACCGTATTTGGTCAAAAACATCTGGCCCATAAAAACACCGTCAACCCACATTTGCCCCTTTAGTTTGCGGTTGTGCCAAAAACCGCCGTCCGGATTCCGCGGGTAATCGTTATAGGATTTGCGAATTGTATCGCAGGCTATGCGGAATTTTTGAGCATTGGTTTGTGTATAGGCCCACACTATTACAGCGCCGCTCATCATGTCGTCCATGCTGCTTCCGTCGAATTTAAGCAGTTTACCGTCAGAATCAACATGGGTTTCGGCATAGGACATGATGTAATCGTAATATTTTTTTTCTCCGGTTTTACGCCAGAGGGCCTCCATTCCCCAAAGCATAAATCCCTGGGAATAAGACCAGGATTTGTACGGATAATCATTGGGATTGGGATACCTCTTTATCAGGGTTTCCGCGAGTTTCTCAGACAGCTTCATTTTGACTCCCTCTTTTAATTGTCTTTGACCATAATTTTATTTGACTAAGCTTCTGAATCAACCCTTGAGGGCGCCTATCATGACACCCTTTACAAAAAACCTCTGAACAAAAGGATAAGCAATCAGAAGCGGCAGGCTTGCAAGCACAATTAGACTGTACTTCATTTGTTCCGCAAGGTACATGGCTTCAACCTTGTTCGTGCCTTCCATCATCTGATCTGACGTATTTAAAATCAATATTTCCCGCAGCACAATCTGAAGCGGCTGTTTGGCGCGGTTTGTTACGTAAATCATAGCGTTAAAATAAGCATTCCAGTGGCTTACAGCATAATAGAGTGTGATAACAGCGATGATGGCGCCGGAGAGCGGAATCACAATGCTGCGGATAAACCTAAAGTCCGAGCATCCGTCAATTTTAGCGGATTCAAGCATTTCGCCGGGTATACTGCTGGCAAAAAAAGTACGGGTTATCATAAAATTAAACATGCTCATCGCGTTGGGTATTACAAGGGCCCAGCGCGTATTGTACATTCCCAGATTCCTGATCAGCAGATAAGTCGGAATCAGTCCTCCGGAAAAAAGCATGGTAAAAGTAAACATCATAAGAATGGGCTTGCGCAGTTTTAGGTCTTTGCGCGAAAGCGGATATGCCGCGATTATTGTAACAAATAAATTTATAAGGGTGCCGCCGACAGTAATAAGGAGGCTGTTGTAAAAGCCGGTCCAGATCCGGTCGTATTCCAGCACAACCTTATATCCGCCCAAAGTCATATTTTTGGGCAGAAGCCAGACGCTTCCGGCCATCAAATCAAAGGGCGAACTTATTGATGCGCTGATAACAAAAACAAGGGGATAAAGCGTAACGACAAGTGCAAAGGACGCGATGAACGCGACAATAAAATTAAAGAGGCGATCGCTTTTTGAAGCCAAATTTAAAGGCCTGCTGTTTTTCTTCATGACCGCCGCCCTACCACAAACTCGTGTCTGACACTTTTGCGGAGATCTTGTTCACCGAAATTATCAGGACAAGGCTGATTAGCGACTTGGTCATTCCTATCGCGGTCGCGTATGAATAATCGGGAATCGTCCCGGAACTTGCGCCGGGCACTCCGCCTCCAAGCCCCATGGTATAAAGATAGGTATCGATAATCTGGGACTTGCTGATATTCAGAGTATTCTGAAACAAAAATGCCTTGGTAAAGCCGAGGTCGAGCATCCGCCCCACAGCCAGAATTGTCAAAATAATAAAAGTGGGCATAATACCGGGAATATCCACATGGATTATGCGTTTGAACCTGCCGGCCCCGTCCACTGTCGCAGCCTCATGAAGCTGCGGATCAATCCCGGACAGCGCCGCCAGGTACACAATGGCGCTGTAGCCTGTTTCCTGCCAAACACCTGACCAAACATACAGATGCCTGAACAGATTGGGTTTCGCGATAAAATTGATGCGTTCAAAACCCAGCGCGTAAAGCGCGTTGTTGACGAACCCGGTCCGTACGCTCAGTATCTGCATCAATATACCAACCATGACAACCATGGAAATAAAATGCGGCGCGTAAGTAATAAACTGGACAACTTTCTGAAACGTTTTACTTATCAGGTTATTAATTACCAGCGCCAAAAAAAGCGGCATAACCGCGGAAACGGCAAGCTGGTAAAAACTCAATATAATCGTATTCTGAAAAATTTCCCAGAACTTGTAATCGCCGACAAACCGTATAAACTGGTAAAAAGGACCGCGCGGATTTATCGGCGCGGCCCACATGCTCTGGGAAATTCTGAAACTCTTAAAGGCAATCTGCAGTCCAAGCATAGGAATATACGAAAAAATAACCACGTAAGCGACAGGAATGATCAGCAGAATATAAAGCTGCCAGTTACGGGAGAGCTCAGTCTTTATGATGTAACTTAAATTCTTTTTGGATTTTAAGTCACGCGGTATATTTTTCGTATCCATAAATTCCTTTATCCAATAACTTCCTTATCTCTTGCTCGACGCCTGTACTTTTAAGAAATCATCATACATCTGCTGGTACAACTGTACATAGCGATCCACGCCAATTCTCTTGAGCAGAGCTACGTAATTGTCCCAGTCCCGATCAAGGCTTAACTCGCCGGTAATAAATCTGTCACGGTAGACACTGACTTCACCGGTTGTGGTATTGGCAAGGGAATCCTTGAGCCTGGTCAGCTCGTCCATGTATTCCATCGGGAAGTACAGGAACGGTACCTTTTTATCAAATGCAGAATACGGCATATACTTGGTCGCGGTTTCCGATCCGCCAAAAGCTTCCTTCCTGTTCATCTGATCATTTACAACAGACTGAATATAGGCTGCGCTTTCGTAATACGGCGGAGACTGGAACCAGTTATCATTCTGCTTGCCGTCAACTGCCCTTAAGTAACGGTACTTGGCCTGTTTACCGTTCATATCGAGTTCACCGGGAAGCGCCCTGACCCAGCCTGTTCCTTCCGGACCGTAGTTCATGCTGTAACCGGAATCCATCATGCCGTCTGCGTCAAAGAACCAATCGCACCACTGGACCAAAAGATCAACGTTTTTGCAGGCGGTGGTCACACAGAGTTTGCCGTTATTCGCAAGCTGTCCCCTGTCATAAGCGTTCCTTACGCCCTTGGGTCCAAGAAGCGGCGGAATGGCTACAAATTCCAGGTCTCTGCCTTTGGGGCCGTTTTCGGTAGTAAAATGCCCCCAGTACATCGCGGCCGCGACACCCAAAATATTCTTGTCCCCGCCTTCGGTCATGGAAAGCAGGCCGTTCCGGTTCTGTGTCCAGGTTTCAGAGGACAGCAGACCTTCGCGGTAGAGTTTGTTCAGGTAGCGGAGGCCCTCGCGGTAATCCTCGGTATTCGCGGTAAAGGCGATTTTCCCGCCCGGCTGAATTTCGAGGAAAGTCTCGCGTTCATAAAAAATAAAAGAATTTAAAAGATAGGATTCCGGTTCGTTATTGGCCGGATTTGTCTGCAGCGCGCCGGCGAACGGAACAACTTCCTTAACACCGATTTTGGCCGGAATCTCGTTCTTGAACCTTACAAGCATGTTGTAAAAATCATCGGTAGTCACAGGCAGGTCCATACCCAGCAGCTTAAGCCAGGGCTCATAAACCCAGGCTCTCTTGGAGACCCTTTCGTTATAGGTGTCTACAATGCGGAGCAGCGAATAAATATTACCGTCCGGCATATAGGAATACTGTCTGGCAATCTCGGATTCATTCAGCATTTTAAGAACATTGGGACAATACTTGTAAATGGAATCGGTAAGCGGTACAAACACCTTGTCCAGCAGCGAATAAGTCATGATCTGGACATCGGTAAGATTTCCAAAGAAACCGTCGGGCAGATCATTGGCCGCGATTTTGAGCGGGATCTGCTGGGACGCGCCGGATGTCACGACTTGCCAGTTAATATGGACATTGGTCTTGTTCTCATACCAGGCAGTAAAGGCGTTTGTCTCAATATTCTCAACTGTCTGGCCGCCGATTTGTGCAAAAATACTAAAACTTTGCTTTGTCGGGGTAAGCGGCCAGGCTGTCTTTACCGCCGCGGCCGGCGCAAGCGCTGCGGGAGCAGGCGCCGCAGTCCCCTGTGACTGCTGTCCTCCCGAGTAAACAGCCATGGCCAGACCGATAAACAACAGAGCCATAATAATGCCCGTTTTCCGAATTTTCATAGAAACTCCTCCAGAGATAAATAAAACAGACATACGTCTGTAAAGGCCCAATTGTACGCAAATACGAACGATTTTAAATTCATTTTAATGTGAAAAAATCTATAGAATCATCAACAGGAAATTTTTAGCAAATATAGTGATAAAAATAATAATATAATGAGATTTAACAGGTGTCAAATAAAATCTTTATAAAAAGTGATAGAATTGTATTTTCGTATATGCGAACATAAAATGAATTAACTATAAGTCTTAAAGATCGTTATAATGGATCGTTATTATGGATCGCTTTCATCAAGCTGCTGCGAAATTATATTTGCCAATTGCGCGATTTCACTGCCCTGGGCGGCAAAATCCTCATTTTCATTATACAATCCGGTCATGCTTATGGTTGCAACCATTGATTTTTTGGAAAACAGCGGCGCAGCAAGGCAGGCCATAAGTTCATGCGATTCTCTTTGCTCCCAGGAATAGCCCAGTCTGCGAATTTCTTCGATATTGGCTTTAAGCTGTTCACGCGAAGTAATTGTGTATGGGGTAAACAGGGGAAGTTCAATCGAATCAATAAGAGGGGCCGCGTCCGGATCAAAGGCAAGGTAGCACTTACCAATCGATGTTGAATGTAAAAGCTTCTGATCACCAATGGTCCCGGTGGAAGCGTCAGCGTGGATCGAAGCGTATTTATAAATACAAAAAGCGCGATCATTGCTCCGCTTGGCGATAAATGTTGTTTTTTCATATTTATCAGCGAGCAGGGTAAGGTAAGGCTTGGCAACACGCAGCAGGTTGGATGATTCAAGATAAGTAATACCCATGGTATAAACCCGTGCGCCGATTATATAAATTTTTTTATCCGGATTTACATACTGAATAAAATTATTACTCAAAAGTGTTTTTAAAATATCGTGTACCGTTGTTTTGGGGTATTCCAGGTCGGCGGCGATTTTACTGAGTTTGGCGCCCGAGGGGTTATTTGCAAGATACGATAAAATATCAATGGTTTTTTGGACCATGCTGAAGCTGTTTGCGCTAGTCATTTCTGCGAATCTGATATTCCAGATAATCGTTGCGGGTAATAATGCCGGCAAGTTTGCTGTCCTCGGTAACCGGCAAATGGCCGATGTGGTGCCTGTAAAACAATCGTTCAACTTCACGCATGGTAACTGAACCTTCGGCGGTAATTACCGGTTTTGACATATAGGCTGTAACTGGAGACTGCATAACGGAGGCCCGGCGTCCTTTCATTATATCCTTTAAATCGATAAATCCGGTTATTTCCCCTGCCTCATTAAGGACAGGGGCGCCGGAATGATTTACTTCTTCAAGGTACATGGACGCTTCTAGGAGAGTTTTTTTCTCGTTAATATAATAAACTTTTTTGGTCATAATATCCCTGGCTCTGACCGCGGGCGCAAGCGAGTTTTCCAGATGAACCTTTAACCTGCCAAGAAAAGAAATTCCGTCGCAGTCGCTTATCTTGGCGGATGCCGCCGCCTGGTGCCCTCCTCCCCCGTAAGCGTGCAGCAGGTAATGAAGATCGATCTTTTCCTTGCGGCTGCGTGCTATAAGCAAAACCGTTTTGGTTTTGACAAGGTAGAAAACCGCGAAGTAAGCGTCCGGATTTTCAATCTCGTTAATTTTTTCCACTACAGCGGCAAGCCCGTTAATGTTTTCGTCCAGTTCAAGATAACTAAAGAGAATGGAATGCCCCTGTATCACCTCGGCGCTCTTGTTCATCATTATACGGTTAAGCACTTCGATCTGGTCATCTTCCATAACGGTTTCCAGAAAAGACCTGACCAGTTTAAGGGAAGCACCCATTTCAATAAGCCAGGCTGCGACTTCGTAGTCTGTCCGGGTAACATTTTCAAAAATAAGCCTTCCGGTATCCGCATAGATCCCGGTAAGCGCTATAGTAGCTTCTTCCGCGCTAAGGTTTATTCCGCAGGCGATAGCCAATTTCCCGACCAGCGAAGTATTGGCGCCTGCGCATCCCTTATCAATCGCGGCCCCCAGGATATTACAGTTTTCTGTCGGATGATGATCAATGATCCTGATCTCCGGTGTTGATTTGTGGATATACCCAAAATATTCCTTAACCCTCTCGGCCATACAGGTATCAACAATAATGATATTATCTATATGTTCTTTTACCAAATCTTTGGGCGAAATAAAGTCAAAAAGAGCCTCGTAATAATTATACAGATTCCTGGCCGCAGGATGGATTTGGCTGCTACGCACAAGCCTGTAACCGGAATAAATTTTTTTTATAAGTATGAGGGAACCAAGACAATCCAAATCCATATTGGTATGGCCTAACGCTATGTTCAAGATTATTTCCTGCTGAATTGTAAAGTGAAAAAAAGATGTTTGTCTATAATGTTCCCGGCGCTTTGCCGCACGGCGCTTGCGCTCGTGCGTCTGTTTACTCCAAAAAAAAAAGCCCGGCGACTTTCTACTCCTCTGGAAACTTCGCCATAGAACTTACGGTTCAAGGAACCTATGGTTCCATGGCTTGTTGAGAGGTTCCCGCGACTTACAGACTCCGGGCGCGCTGCTCAGACTAAAGTCTTCGCGCCCTTGCCGCTTACAGCGGATTTATCCTGCGCCTCGCCGTGCCGCTT
>WQZG01000037.1 GCA_009780855.1 Treponema sp. | reverse complement strand
TGGGATTGAAATCCTGAAAGGCGATTACGATGCCGATTAACGGCAGATAGGCAAATACAAAAAACCACAATAACCCGGGAAGGGCCATTAGGTACATATATTTGTTAATTGCCAGTTCCTTGAAGAACCCGTTTTTGCTTTTTGTTTGTTTCATAAATCATTTATATTTTCACTTTTGAATGGATATTTAAGCAAGTAATTTTTTTAACAAATACTTAGTTTTTTTAACAATTAATGCCGGATTTCTATCAAAATGTCATTTTTATATCATTTTTACATCAATTAATGAAATTCGCTTGTTAATAATTGCAAAATGGTATTATTCTGTTGGTATGAAAAAATTTAACCAGCCGGATGCCAATACTCTTGAATGGCGCGGATTTAACGAAATCTTAAAAATCGAAGCATGGGGTCCGGACGGACTGCGGGTAAGGGCGGTTAAAAACCGGGACTTTATTCAATCGGACTGGGCGCTGCTGCCTGCCGGCGATACTGACATAACAACCAAGCCGGTTATTCAGATTTTTGACAGTGCGCAGGATAAAGATGAAAATCAAAATTTGGCCGCAAGAATTACCAACGGTAAAATTACGGCTTCGGTATCTAGCGCAGGTAAAATAACTTTTACTGACAGCGGCGGTAAACTGCTGCTGGAAGAATACGTACGCAGTTTAAGGGAAACCGGCGGACTGACCAGTTCACTTCGTTTGGACGCGCGGGAGTACAAAGGATCTCCGTACGGTAATTTTAGGCTGACCCAGCGTTTTGAGTCAGACAGAACCGAGAAACTTTACGGCATGGGGCAATATCAGCAGGACTTCCTCAACATTAAAGGCTGCACGCTGGAGCTTGCCCAGCGCAATTCCCAGGCCAGCGTACCATTTTTGGTCTCTGACAAAGGCTACGCATTGCTCTGGAACAATCCCGCTGTCGGTAAAGCGGTTTTAGGTTTGAACATGACTGAATTCAGCGCAGAGTCTTCTGCGGGATTTGATTACTGGATAACAGCCGGGGGTAATTTTGCGAAACTCCTGGAAAACTATACAGCGGTAACCGGCAGACCGCCGATGATGCCCGATTACGCCGCCGGGTTCTGGCAATGCAAGCTGCGCTATCAGACCCAGGAAGAATTGCTGAATGTGGCCAGGGAATATAAGCGCCGGGGGTTGCCGCTTTCTGTAATCGTAATTGATTTTTTCCACTGGACACGTCAGGGCGACTGGAAATTCGATAAACGCTATTGGCCGGACCCGGCAGCGATGAATAAAGAACTTGAAGACATGGGCGTAAAACTCGTTGTTTCTGTATGGCCCACAGTTGAGGTAAAAAGCGAAAACTACAATGAAATGCTTGAGTCCGGTTACCTGATCCAGACCGAACGCGGCGCCAATGTTACAATGGGATTTGGCGAGAGGGCTACATTCTATGATGTGACAAATCCGGCAGCCCGCGATTATGTCTGGTCGAAAATAAAAACCAATTACTATGATTACGGCATTAAAAATTTTTGGCTGGATGTAGCGGAACCGGAGTATCTTACCTATGACTTTGACAATTACCGATATTATTCCGGCACAGCGCTGGAAACCGGCAATATCTATCCGCTGATGTACGCGAAAAATTTTTACGACGGTTTAAAAAACAGCGGAGAAAAAGATATAATCAGCCTGATCCGCTGCGCCTGGGCCGGCAGTCAGCGTTACGGCGCCCTGGTCTGGTCCGGCGACATTCATTCCAATTTCGAATCAATGCGCAGCCAGTTTGCGGCGGGGCTTAACATGGGCCTGTCCGGCATACCCTGGTGGACCACGGATATCGGCGGTTTCCAGGGCGCCGATATTTCGGACCCGGGTTTTAAAGAACTGTTGATACGATGGTTCCAGTACGGTACGTTCTGTCCGGTCATGAGGCTGCACGGATTCCGTAAACCAATACAGCGGCCAATCGGCGCCGACGGCGGCGGCATGCAGGGAAGCGGCGCGGCAAATGAAGTCTGGAGTTTCGGCGAAGACACTTTGGCAATATTAAAAAAATATTTGATACTGCGCGAGAAATTGCGTCCGTACATAATGGCGCAGATGAAGCAGGCCCACGAAAAAGGCAGCCCGATAATAAGACCGCTGTTTTACGATTTCCCGGATGACCTGCGCTGCTGGAACGCTGAGGACCAGTATATGTTCGGTCCGGATATTATGGTCGCGCCGGTTATGTACGCGGGAGTAACCAACCGGAAAGTTTATTTGCCGGCAAGCTGTAACTGGACCAGACTGGACATTGAAACGGCGGTGAGTGACACCATGTCAAAAGGCGCAGGCCGGCCCGCGGACAGGTGCATACCTGCAGGCGAATTGTTTAACGGCGGCGCTATAATTTACGCAAGCGCGCAGATCGATGATATTCCTGTGTATGTAAGGGAAGGAGCGCTGTTATGAATACAATGACGGTTCCCGAAAATGTAAGCTGGATCTGCCCGCCCCAAAGGGTCTTTGGATCACAGATTGAAACATCGTATTTTAAACTGGTTTTTAATCTGAACAAAGTAAAACCGCTTACAGTCAATATCTGCGCGCTCTCGCGGTTCTGCTTTTACGTTAACGGAACAGCGATCCTTGACGGACCGTGCAAGGGCGAAAAATGGCATGCCTATGCGGACACTGTTGATATTACGCGGTTTTTAATTGCGGGCAAAAACACGCTCGCGGTAAAAGTCACAGCTTACCCGCCCAGGGAAGCCATGAACAGCGGAAAAACCAACATGGGGCCGATTTCCGTTTACGGCGGTGATGCCGGGCCGGTCCTTATACTATGGTCGGATCAAATGAAGGAGCTCTCCACAGGCGAAGCGGACTGGCTGGTGATGAACGATACAGCGATAACCTGGACCCAGTGTCTGCGTGCTTTTTGGGCCGGGTGCATGGAAGATGTTGACGGCGAAAAATTGCCGGCCGACTGGCAGTCCGCAGACCTGCAGCCTGCTGACCGGCAGCCCGGCGCACTGCCCGGCGCTCCGAAACATGGAGGTTCCGAAGCGGAAAGCGGCTTTGAAAAAGCGATCGTAAAAATCACAACACGCATGGATCACGGCGAAAGAAACCTGCCGCGGTTATACACCAGGCCCATTAAACAACTGCTGCGCACCCCGGCAGAAGGTCTGCGTCAGGTTAAAAATTTTGGCAATTTTTTATTTGATGAAAAAACCAAAACCGCCCATCTTGGCGCGAACGGCAGTTACAAAGCATTACTGGACTTTGGAAAACTTACAACCTGTTTTATGGAACTGCCGGTTACCGGCGGGAAGGGAGCAAAAATCACTATCGGCTACTCCGAAGGTTTCGGTAAACCAACGGAACGGCACAGCGGACAAGGAACTGACGTCTGGATTGAAAAAACAGACCGCTGCGATTATACCGGAGATTTTTTGGGAATTTTTGATGTGTACCATCCTGGCGGCAGAAGTGAAACATATAAGCCTTTTTGGTTCCGTACTTTTAGATTCATATTAATCGAAGTACAAACAAACGCGGAGCCCTGCGAAATTTCGCTGCCCCTGCTGACCGAAACCCGTTACCCGACAGAAAGCAAAGTCAGCTTTGAATCAGAACACAGCCCCTGGCTGACCGATGTCTGGAGCTTGAGTGTGCGCACACTCAAGCTTTGTATGCACGAAACCTACGAAGACTGTCCGTTCTACGAGCAGCTCCAGTACGCGATGGATACGCGCCTGCAGATGCTTTTTACATACGCCGTCAGCAATGATTCTTCCATGGCCGTCCGCACGATAAATGACTTCCATATGTCGATGCTGCCGGAAGGCATACTCCAGTCGCGTTACCCTTCGATATTCCCGCAGGTGATTCCCATCTTCTCGCTGCACTGGATTTTTATGCTCAAGGATTATTACATGGAAACCGGAGACCTCAATTACATAAGGCAGTTCAGGTTTACCATGGGCAGCATTCTGAACTGGTTTAATGGAAAACTGCGCGGACACGGCCTTTTGGAAAAAATCGGGTATTGGGAATTTTTCGACTGGGCTGATGAATGGTACCGAAACAGGGGGGTTCCGTCCGCCAATATAGAAGGGCCGTCAGGCCTGGAAAACATGGTCTACTCTTTTGCACTGGATGAAGCCGCGTTTCTCTTGGACGCAATGGGTCAAAACGATGAAGGCGGGCGGTTGAGGGAACAAGCTTCCAGCATACGGGCAAGACTGGAATCATTGTGCTGGTCAAACGAGAAACAGCTTTACCGCGACGGTCCGGGATTTGAAGCCCAGTACAGCCAGCACGCTCAGGTTTGGGCTGTAATCTGCGGCCTGGCGCAGAAAGACAGGGCAAAGGCCATTATGCTGCGCGCCATGTCGGATAAATCCCTGGTGCGCTGCTCCTTTGCCATGAGTTATTATTTGTTCCGGGCCCTCGAAATTACCGGTCTTTATGAACTGACCGAAGGACTTTGGCCGGCGTGGAGAAGCTTACTTGATCAGAACCTGACTACAGTGCCGGAGAAACCGGGCAAATCAACCCGCAGCGACTGCCACGCCTGGGGAGCTATTATCCTTAACGAGCTCCCGCGTAAAATGCTGGGTGTTGAACCGGTTTTGCCGGGATATGAAACAATACGAATTGAGCCAAAAGCCCTTTTTATTAAAGATATAAAAGGGAAAGTACCTACACCGCGCGGTGATGTTGAAATCGGGTGGAAGGCAGAAGGCGGCGGATTTGCGATCAGCGGTAATACTCCGGTTCCCGCAGAATTGATTTTACCGGACAGCAGGGTATACAAACTGCAGGCCGGCAAATTTGCTTACAGCACTCAAAATTGAAACTATACGGAAAGCCATATGGAAAAATACAGGGACCCGTCATTGAGCGCGGAAGAACGCGCCGCTGATTTGATATCGCGCATGACGCTTAGGGAAAAAACAGGACAATTGAACCAGCGCCTTAGCGGTTTCAACTGCTACGAAAAAACCTCCGGCGGATTTTTACCCAACAATTATTTTAAGGATGAAGTGAACAAATTCGGTTCCCTTGGAGTAATGTACGGCCTATTCCGCGCAGACGCCTGGTCGCACCGCGATTTTGAAAACGGGATACTCCCGCGCGAAGCCGCAAAGACCGCCAACGCGTTCCAGCGTTATGTAAAGGAAAACACAAGGCTGGGCATCCCTGTGCTGCTGTCAGCTGAATGTCCGCACGGGCATCAGGCTCTTGACGGTTACCTGTTTCCAACCAATACCGGCTCGGCTTCTTCATTCAATCCTGAACTGCTGCGCAGGTGTTTTTCTGTCTGCGCAAAACAAATGCGCCGTATGGGAATTCATCTGGCGCTGGTCTCGACAATGGATATGCTGCGGGACGGCCGCTGGGGCAGAAGCGAGGAATGCTACGGCGAAGATCCTTTCCTGGCCGCAGCTTTCGCAAAGGCCGCTATCATCGGTCTGCAGGGTGAAGACAGGAACGATCTTACCGGTCCAGATAAAGTCGCCGCTGTCGCCAAACATTTATGCGGCCAGGGAGAAACCACCGGCGGCCTTAACACCACACCTGCGTTAATCGGGGAACGCGAACTGCGCGAGATACATTTGCCGGCAGTCAGGGCCAGCATCGAAGCCGGAGCCTGGGGCGTAATGGCCGCTTATAACGAAATCGACGGCATCCTCTGCCACGCAAACAAAAAACTCCTTACAGATATTCTCCGCCGCGAATACGGTTTTGACGGCATTGTTATGGCTGACGCGTTCGCGCTGGACGCCCTGGTTGAATTGACCGGCAGCCCTGTTAAGGCTGCGGCCCTAGCCCTTAATTGCGGTGTGGATTTAAGTTTATGGGATGATAATTATACTTATTTGGAAGAAGCCGTAGAATCCGGTCTGCTGGACACGGCTGTTATCGATACGGCAGTTGCCAGGGTGCTTACGCTTAAGTTCAGGATGGGGCTGTTTGAGAACCCCTACACTGACGAAGGCCAAAGCGAATACTTTACGCCGGATTACATTACGAACCAACAGTCATTCGAACTGGCAAAAGAATCTGTAATACTTCTGGAAAATAAAAACAGCATTCTCCCGCTGGCAAACAAACCCTGCACTATCGCTGTAATCGGGCCCAATGCCGATAACCTCGGCAACCAGATCGGTTTGTATACTGCGCCCCAGCGCGAAAATACCGGATACACAATTTACCAGGGGATATCTGATTTTTGTCCGCGGGGAATAAAAGTTAAATATTCTGAAGGCTGCCGTGTCCGCAGTAAAAACACGGGCAGCGTTAAAAATACAGACAGTATTGAAGAAGCCGCGGCCGCGGCACAGGAATCCGATATTGTCATACTGGTTCTGGGCGGAAACAGCAACCGCACTTTTGATATGGAGTTTGACAAAAATGGAGCAGCAGTACCAAAACGCAATGATACAGATTCTGACTGCGGAGAAGGCGTTGACGCCGCTGACCTGGGACTTCCCGGGCTGCAGAACGAACTGGCCGGCCGGATTTTCGAAACCGGTAAACCGGTAATTTCGGTAATTATCGGCGGCCGGCCCTATTGCGTACGATCCATCGCGGAAAAATCCGCCGCTCTGCTGTATGCCTTTTATCCTGGCCCCATGGGCGGCAAGGCCATCGCCAAAATATTGTTCGGCAGCGCCAATCCCTGCGGCAGGCTGACAGTTTCACTGCCTTCCTTCCCGTCCCAGTTTCCCTGTTATTACAACAAAAAAGCGATTTACAGCGATCGCAATTACGTTGACCGGACCAACGAACCCCTTTACCCGTTCGGGTACGGATTGTCCTATGCCGAAATTTCATTCGGGGTCATAACAGCGGACCGTACTTCGATCAGCGTAATGGAGCTGGAAACCGGGAAAACAGTGCATGTCTCAATCCCGGTTATAAACAACAGCGGCATCGCAGCAATGGCTGTTCCGCAATTATATCTGGAAGCCAAACACTGCGGTGTTTCAAGAAGGATTCGTGAATTAAAAGGTTTCCAAAAAATCGCACTTGAACCGTATGAGACCGCTGCTGCGGATTTTTATCTGGGTCTGGCGGAGTTTAAATTCTTCGATGAAAACATGGAATATGTTATTAAACCCCACCAGGCTGTAATTTATTGCGGCAGCGACAGCAGTGCCGGGCAATGCGTCACACTGGAAATTAAGGAGTAAGATTTTTTCCGCTTAACCTGCGTCAAACATTTTGTTCCCAACCGGCACGTTCCTGACAGCCGAAAGCCACTGCGGAACTTTGTTATACTCTACCGTATCTTTCCATTCATTAAAATTGACAATGCGCTGGACCGCCATATAAACAAGCAATGCTCCCCAGTGATAGAACCTGTCGCTCCATTTGTCAGGTTCCGCGGTTTCCCCTGTTACCGCGTTATAATTTTCCCCGACAGCGCCGTATTTGCGCCAGCAGTCAACAAAAAGGTTCAGTCCTTTTTTAACCAGCTCGTCAAGAATATCAATTCTGCCTATCCTCATAATACCTTCGCCCGCCAAAAAATTCGTCGGCGCCCAGATCCTGCCCCTCCAGTACTGCTGATCGGCAAAACCGGGATCATTTCTGCTTACACTGGGAATCACATAATCCCCCCAGAATTCATTTGGGTTGAGCAGATGGTTATTAAGAATAAATTCAAGTTCGCCGGAAGGGACAATACCGGCGGTTAACGGATAAAACCCGGTAATTGACAGGCAGGGATCAAATCTGCCGTCCCAATGTTTGTTAAGGTAAAAATGAATTTGATTATTATACAACTGCGAATTGATACGCGCGGCAAGGGCGATCCTGCGCCCGGCCAGTTCATCCTGCTCGCTTTTTCTGCCCAACAGAGCCGCCATTTTTTCAAGCATCTCGCAGTCAAAGACCAGTTCCGAACACAGGCCAATGTAGGAAAGCTGCAGACAGTGTTTTTCAGTGTCGTATACGGCACGATCCCACATGGGTGAATTATCGAGACCGGTTTCAAGGCAGGCGCTGTACTTCGGATTAAACTGCGGCGTCTTCATTACTTCATCATCATTTTTAATCGGCGCCCAGGGAACCGATGCCGGCTCGAACAGGCCGTCGCCGTTAAAATCGCGTTCCCTGAAGCGCCAGCGGTTAAAGGCGAGCAGCCTGTCAAAGCACGCCTCGATAAACCATTTATCGCCGTACTGCATAAACAATTTCCATACGCAGAGGCTGCCGACATGCGGAGCTGCCCTGTCAAGCGTTCTGCCGTTCGCTGACGCCTGGAACGGAATCATCCCTTCCGGAGTCTGGCCCTGCAGAATCGCGAATACATTTGAATAAGCCAGCTCCCTGCTGATAAGTCCCAGCTGCAGGGACGCGAAAAAAGTATCCCAGCCAAAGATGACAAAATGCCCCAGCCGGTTAACAGGAAAAGTTTTGGTTCTCCCGGGATCGCACCAGTCGCGGCTTACAGGTGTAATTACCCTGTTGCCGTGGGGATCGTAGATCGTATTCCACAGCAGCGATCTCCTCATCGCGTCCAGCCCAACACCGAGAATTCCGTCCGCGCTTATGGTAGTACGCAGCCAGTCTGCTTTGGCACTGTCCAGCCTTTGGTCAATTTCAGCTTTATTGAGTTTGTTGTTCACCCTGAAGTAAAGCGGTTCATCCGCTTTGCACGCAATGTGGGCGCAGGTACAGGGGTTGTACGAAGGCTCGTCTGTTGGGTTCAGTGTTTCAATCGTAAAATTTTTAATATCTGAATTTTTATTACCGGAGTTTGCTGTTACACATTCTGCGCAAAGATTGTCCCCGCTGTATGTTATATTTATTTTGGAACCCCAGACGGGCGAGGCTTCAAGCATGATGTATATGTTGTACCTGGGCTTTACAGGCGTTATTTTAATAACCAATTCCGCGCCGCTTGCCGCTGTCCGCACATTGTAAATCCCGTCCAGGTACCTTAGGTTCGCTTCGGTATAGCTGCCGTCAACCGAATGTTCCCCGAACGACTCAACGTTTTTCCATAAACAAGCGCCGCAGTAGGCGCTCATGTGCGGCACAACAAAAGCAATATTCAGCCTTAGTTTTTGAGGCAGATAAACATGGGCAGCAACGGAGTGTACGTCCCAGGTATTCCAGCCTTTCGCGAGTTTCGCGGTAATCTCGTTTTGTTTTTCATTAAATTCCATTTTTTTGCCTCTTGCTTACTGCCTCTTGTTTATTTGCAAATCTCCCGCATTTTCCTTAGCAAAGTTTTTCCGATGAAAGGGTTTTGCGGAAGTAAATTTTCCTGTTCACCGGGATCATTTTCCAAATCGTAGAGTTCGTTCAGATCGTTATAGTTTTCAATAAATTTATATTTGCCGTCAAAAATCATTCTCGTATTGGCCAGTTCACTGAATTGAAGTTCCCTGTCGATTTTTTTATTTTCCTTAACAACCGGCAAAAGCGATTGGCCGTCCAGTCCGGCTCTGTCATAATTGATCCCGGCTATATCAAGGATGGTTGGATAAAGATCAACCAATTCGGCCATGCCGTGTTCGGTTCGTCCGCCCTGCAATCCGGGTAAAGAAATTATCAGCGGTACACGAAGCGCGGCTTCGTACATGCAGTTTTTGGTAAACTGGCCGTGATCACCGAGCATTTCCCCGTGATCAGAAGTAAAGATTACGGCTGTTTCTTCACGCAGTCCTTTTGAATCCAGAATCGCCAGCATTTTGCCAATCCAGTCATCAATCAGGGTGATCATGGCAGCGTAATGCCGTTTTATGTTTACCAGATCGCCGCTGCTCATACCGGCGGAGGCTGTATTGGTTTTTTTGGCAATCCAGGCAGGCTTGTTTTTGGCGGCATTACTATCCGCCGGAACCGGCTCCGGCACAGGAAAATCTTTATTTTTAAAACGTTTAAAATATTCGGCTGGCGCATCCCAGGGATCATGGGGGCCGACAAAACTGACAAAGAGATGCCAGGGAGAATCATCGTTTACATTCTCCAAAAACTCGCAGGCTTTTTTACCAATAAAAGAATCCTGATAATCTTCTGCCGGCAGAACCGACACGCCCGAATACCAGACCGGTTTTTTAAAAAGTCTGTCGTTAAAATCATTTGCAAAATCCAGCAGCAGACCTTTATCCATTAAGTATTTTTGGTAAGGGCCGGCCAGCGCTTTGTCAGGAACATCGGCGTCATGTACAAAATCTTCAAACCCAATCCCGGAAGCCGGCGGTCCCGGCATCCTGAAACAAGCGTTCATTTTTCCTTCGGTTTCGGTTAAATCGGTAAATCCAAGATGGTACATTAACGGCAAGCTGCCGCTGCGGCCGTTAAAACGATCCGGTTTGTGCAGATCACTCTTGCCAATCAAAGAAACCCTGTAACCGTGTTTTCTAAGAATCCTGAAATACGTCTCGTTGTCAATTGGAAAGTTTTCGTTATTGCTCATTACACCCAGTCTGTGCGGGTAAACGCCTCCGGCAATTGACGATCTGCTGGGCGCGCACAGAGGGCCATTGCAGGCGGCGCTGCAAAAACGGACACCTCTGTCTGCTATTTTATCAATATTGGGCGTATTTACAAAATCAGTTCCGGCGCAGCTCATCCAGTCTCCGCGGAACTGATCTGCCATAATAAGCAATGTGTTCATCCCATATCCTCAAGATCGTATTCTGCCATGTAATACGGGTATTCTTCATTATAAATTGTAAGGGTTTTGGGATTTTCTATTTTGCCGATTGGTCTGACATTTTTTCCAATCACGCCTGTGCCTGCATCGCCGAGGTCAATCCTGCATTGATCGATTAACGGCGTTAATTGTTTTACGATATCAGGGCGGCTGTCATACAGGTTGTTTGTTTCGCCGATGTCGTTTTCCAAATCATACAGTTCGTTTATTTTTTCGAATAAGTTCGCGTGGATACGGCCCTTGCCCACGTGCAGTTTCCAGTTTTTATTCCTTACCGCGCAAAGGGCGTCGCCGGCATAATAAAAGAAAGTCTGTCTGTTTGAAACACCTTCTCCGTTCATAAGGGGCTGCAGATCTTTACCGTCGATGATCCTGTCGGCCGGGAGCGCGGCGCCTGCAAGCCTGGCAAAAGTCGGGTAAAAATCTATTGAAGACGCAAGCCCCTTGCATTCGCCGGGCTTAATAACGCCGGGCCAGTACATTACGCAGGGAACGCGCTGCCCTCCTTCCCAGGTCGTACCTTTTGCGCCGCGCAATTTACCGCAGCTTCCGCCCTCGGTAATGCGGGCGCCGTTATCTGATGTAAAAATTATCAGGGTATTGTCCGCAAGACCGAGCTTTTTGACTTCATTGGCAATCACGCCCGCGGACCAGTCCATGCATTCCAGGGCCGCGCCGAATCTGCCGTTGCGCGACTGCCTTAGAAAACGCTCCGGCGCGTAATGGGGCAGATGTACCGCCATATGCGCCATGTATAAAAAGAAATGGTCCTGTTTGTTTTCACGTATGAATCTGACGGCCTGTTCGGTATAACGTTCGGTTATTGTGGCCTGGTCAGGCTGCTGTTCTATGACTTCGTTGTTCATCATCAGCGGGAGCGGCGGATATTTTTGCATTCTGTGTGTGCGGCCCATATCATTGCTGTAAGGCAGGCCGTAGTATTTATCAAAACCGTGATTAAGCGGAAGGAATTCTTTTTGGTCGCCGCAGTGCCATTTGCCGATGATCATTGTGCGGTAGCCGGAGGTCTTGAGTAGTTTGGCAATGGAAATTTCTTTTGGATTTAACCCGACACCCTGCCCGGGAAAAAGCACGCCCTTGCCTTCGTAAGTGCCAAAACTGATGCGCGCCGGATAACAGCCGGTCATCATCGCGCCCCGCGACGGTGAGCAGACAGGTGCGGCCATGTAAAAATCGGTGAACCGCAATCCGTTCTTTGCCATAGAATCTATGTACGGCGTCCTGTTGACTTCTGAACCGTAACAGCTTAGATCTCCGTATCCAAGATCGTCGGCGTTGATCAAAATAATGTTAGGTTTTTTATCTGCCATAAATTTCTCCTTTAAAACTGCCATTAAAATTTTTTTAACAATTATCTGTCAGCATTTTATATAATCCCAATACGAAATCATACCGGGATCTGCTGTGACCGTATAATCAAACCAGTCAAAGTACGCTGCTGCAGAACATCTCCTGCCGTTGCCAGTCGCGTAAAGGCCGGCATAAAGCCCAGTGAACCCGCCGCCGGCTTCCGCGGACAGCAGATGAGTTTCTCCGCGGCCAAAAAAAACTGGCTGTCCCAAAGGCTGCGTATTTCCGTTTATTGGCGGCGCATTGTTAAATGTTCCAACAGGTTCATAATAAAATTCAAATTCCCTGTAAGACGCCTGCACGCCCAATATAACTGCGTTGCCGGAATATTCGGCTGTATTTTCAACCTTCCATAAAGATCCAATCCTGCGTCTGAATATTAAAAATTTTTTACCGTCCAGCCTTGTTAAAGCAATTTCGTAATGATGCCCTCCGCTGTTAACACTGGTCATTTCACCGTTAAGGAACATGGTCAGCCCGGCTTCTTCGCTGTCATTGACGGGATTGAATTCCAGATGCGTACTTATGCGGCAATTAAAATGACGCAGCCTCCTGCCGGCAAAAGCGGGCGAGCCGCCATCTTCAAGAGTGCGGTGCGAACCGTGCAGGGTTAAAAAACCTCTGCGTTCTGTAAGCGACCAGTCTTCATTATGAGGGTTGCGGATAAAATTCCATTGCGGATCAAGTTTTTCTGTATCAAAATTATCCCTTGCCGGTTTTTCCGGAAAAGAAAATTGCGGCAGACAGTCAGCCTCTGTTTCCATGAGGACTTCACCGCCAAAACCGATAACAGGCCAGCCGTCATCATCCCATTTTACCGGAGCCAAAAAAGTCTCGCGCCCAAGATGGTGAACCTCAGGATACGGGACCGGCCTAATCCCAAGACAGACCATCCACCAGGTACTATTATGTGCCTGTATTATATCCGCGTGGCCGGTTGCCTGTATCTCTGACTTTGAACCTCTGTGCGTAAGTACAGGATTGCGCGGGCAGCTCTCGAAAGGGCCGCATGGATTTTGGCTCCTGGCAATGGTTACCATGTGTCCGTAAGAAGTGCCGCCTTCTGCAATCATCAGATAATAGACGCCGTTAATTTTATAAAGATGGGGGCCTTCCGGATTTTTGGCGCCGGAGCCGGTCCATATAAGGCGTGGCTCTGTAAGGCGCTTGCCGGTGTTGATGTCAATCTCACATTGGCGGATTCCGTTCCAGGCGCCGGTATAAAAAACTTTGCCGTCATCATCAAAGAACAGGTCTGGATCTATTCCCTTAAAATCGATCCAGACAGGATCGGACCATTCACCGTTTATGTCATCGGTATAAACAAAAAAATTGCCTCCGCCTTTTGTTCCAAGCGCTTTGTTGGTTGTGATCATGTAAAACCGGTTGTTATAACAGCGGATGGTTGGCGCGAAAATCCCGGATACCGAAGGGTACCCGTCAGCGATTTCCAACTGACTCCTGCGCGTAAGGCAATGGCCGATTTGTTCCCAGTGAACCAGGTCCCTGCTGTGGAAAAGTGGAACCCCCGGAAAATACTCAAAGCTGCTGTTAACCAGATAATAATCTTCGCCTGCGCGGCAGATACTGGGATCAGGATAAAATCCCGGTATTATGGGATTCTGAAATTTCATGGCTTTTTTCCTCACTGAACAACCGGCGGCTTAAGCGCGCTTTCAGGAATTACATAACGTTCTTCTTCTTCGACATTCGCGGCCATGCCCCAGCGGGCCAGCAGTTTATGATGCTTTATTTTATTTTGAACAATCTTATTAATCGAATCGATGTCCCAGCCGTCTGTAATTTTTTTGTAAAGATCAGCCGCAATCGCAGGTTCTTCTTTTATACAATTGTGAAGTTCGTACGGATCCTTTTCCATATCGAACAATAAATCGTATTTTTCAAGCGATGAATAAGTTATATATTTCCATTTACCCTGCCTGATCATTCTGCCCAGGCACATTCTTTCGTTGCCAAGAGTCCTTGACTCGCTTATAACATAACGCTTTGGATCTTCGTGTCCGTCAAAAAGCGCGGCCGCAAGGCCAATGCCGTCCTGCTCCGGCGGCAGTTCGGCGCCGGTTATTTGGCATACAGTCGGGGAAATATCCAGCAGACTGACCGGCTGCTTAATACGGACGCCGGCCTTGATCCCATCGCCGGCAAAAATCAGCGGAATTTTGGCAGAGCCATCAAAAAAAGTTACCTTGTTAAAAAGATACCTCTCGCCGATTTGATCTCCGTGGTCCGATAAATAAACAAAAATTCCTTTACGGTTTTGCCTTTTTAAATATGCGTCCCAGGCGCGCCGCACTTCGCCCAGCTGGCTGTCAATGGTTGTTATCATTCCATAATAGGCGGCGCGTACCTTGTTTAATAAATCATCCGGAATTTTTTCCCGGCGGTTTTTATAAATACTCATGTCGTAATCAATAGATTGATCGGTTGCAGCAAGCTGCGGTGTAATATTGAGATATTCAGAATATAGATCGGGCGGGGCAACATAAGTACTGTGAGGACCGTAAGTACCAACAACCACACACTGGGGTTTATCATGATCTTTTGAAAGGTAATCAACAGCCGCTGTTATAACCGAGCGATCATAGGCCAAAACCGGACTGTCTCCGCCGCCTACTGTATCAAAATACCTGTCGTTGTTGGTTCTGTGATAACAGCCCCAGTCTGCCTTGTCAAAAGTCCCCCAATACTGCGGAGTAATATCTCCAACAAACCGTTTTGTAAAACCATGTCTCTGGTCCGCTCCCAAAAAATGCATCCTGCCGCATAATACGGTTTCGTAACCTTCGGCGGCAACCGAATGTATAAACGTAGCCTGGTCTTCCGGGATTGCGCCCGCGTTGTCAATAAAACCGTTCCTGTGCGCGAGCTGGCCGGTCATAAATGAAATCCTGGCGGGAACGCACAGCGGGAAACTGGTATAAGCCGCGTCAAATACAGTGCCGCAGCGGGCAAGGTCGTCCATATTGGGAGTGCGGATAATTTTATCGCCGGCATATCCGCAGATCATGGCGTTATGCTGGTCGCTCATAAAAACAAGAATATCTGGTTTTTCCATCTGTAAAAATATGTTATCATATGCTATAACCGAACGAAAGTAATTTTTTTCATTATTTATCAGGAATTTAATTAAGCGGAGGTAAAAATGAGCGGACAAATGACAGTAAAGGAACGCGCCAAAGCCGCAATGGAAATGAAGCCCGTAGACAGGCTACCGTTCTGGCCCAAGCTGGACGAGGCTTTCAGAAAAAAATGGGGTAAACCCGTTCCCCAATTCCATGATTATATAGGAAGCGATCGCGTGATCGGCATTAACCAGGTATTCAGAGAAGTACATAAAAATACTTCGGTTGAAATTAAAAACAACGGCAATAAAAAAGAAACACTTTTTATAACAAAATCGGGTACACTAAAACAAAAAAATCAGTTTGACGAGGCGTCCCAGGCCTGGCATCCGATGGAATTCCCGATCAAGACAAAAACTGATATAGAAATCATGACGGAGTGGTACAGGGACATCGAAGTGCAGTACGATAAAGATCTGTACGAAAAAGCTCTTGCCGTTTGTAAAGACGCAGGAAACAACGCCCTTGTAAACTGCAGTATAGGTGAATCATCATTAATGTATTTTGTCGAATGGCTGGCCGGCGTCGAACAGGCACATTACCTGCTGCAGGATTACACAGAGGAAACCGAAGAATTATTTGCCCAAATACATAAAAATTTATTAAAGAAAATGGAAATATCCGCGGAGCATAGCCCGGCAGATTCATTTTTAATGGTGGAAAACACATCCACTACACTCATATCGCCTACACAGTACGAAAAATATTGTTTCCCCCAAATATCCCAATACGGCGAAATAGCCAAAAGCCGCGGCCGCCTGATTATGGTGCATATGTGCGGCCACTTAAAATTGCTGCTGCCCCAATTAAACAAATTACCTGTAAACGCGTTTGAAGCTTTTACCCCTCCTTCTGTAGGCAACACCACATTGGCCGACGGCAGAAAAGCCTGCCCGGACAAATGTCTTATCGGCGGAACAAATGCAGTAGTCTGGCTGGGAGACGCGCAAAGCATAATTAATTATATGGAAGAAGCTCTTGCTGCCCTTCCGCATCACCGGGGAATTTATTTATCTTCCGCAGGTGTTATGCCGCCGCGCTGCGAACCGCAGACCATTAAAACTGTAAAAGACTGGATAGACGGGTATAAAGGAATTTTTTAAAGTTACCCCCGCTCAGCATTACCCGTTAAGCCGAGGCAGAACATAGCTTTCAATTTCGTACCGGATTTTTTCGATATCCAGTGTTTTATACTCGCCGTTCTCGTACAGGATTTTACCTTGTACCATGGCAAGGCAGACATCGCTTCCACGGGCCGCATACGCGACAGCAGCGCAGGGATCGTTAAGCGGCATAAGGTGCGGTGCGTCCAGGTTCAGCATGATTAAGTCGGCGTCATAACCCGGCAAGACTTTTCCGGTTTCATTTTCGCGGCCCTGTCCCAGCGCGCCGTTTACTGTTGCCATTTTGATTGCTTCATAAGCGGGCATTACAGCCGGATCCCCGGTAATGTATTTTTGCAGCAGGGCAGCGGTTTTGATTTCTTCGAACATATCATGATTGTTGTTCGAACATACACCGTCTGTTCCCAGGGCAACGTTAATGCCATGGGCCTGCATTTTTATTACCGGAGCAATGCCGGAGGACAATTTTAAATTACTCACGGGGCAATGCGCGGCCGTAACTCCGCGGGCCGCAAGAATATCCATGTCGGCTTCGGTTACCCAGCAGCAGTGAGCTGCGGTTGTTTTGCGCGTAAACACGCCGGATTCTTCGAACATCTGCGAGGGAGTTTTACCGTATTTTTTAACACATTCATCATGCTCAGGTTTTGTTTCACTCAGGTGCAGATGGAACCGCAGATTGTTCTCTTCTGCAAATTCCAGACTTTTGCGCCAGGCAGCCGGACCGGATGTGTACTCCGCGTGAATTCCTGCGTCAATCATTAGCCGGCCTTCTCCCCTGCCCCTGTAATTTGCAAGAACATCCCTTACTTCCATGACGCCGCGGTCTTTTTCAAAATCGAATTTTTCCATGTCCAGGCACATAACCGAATTGGTTATATTTGCCTTGACGCCGGCTTCCAGAACCGCTTCCGCAATCTGGCGCAGTTTAAAATACATTTCAGTATAGCTTACTACTCCAAACCTTATACACTCGGCAATGCCCAGCCGTACGCCGGCGGCAACGCAGCGATCATCCAGCTTGGCTTCCGCCGGGAAGATGTGTCCGTACAGCCATTGGCGGAGGCGGTAATCGTCGGCATAGCCGCGCAGCAGTGACATGGGCAGATGGCTGTGGGAGTTGATCAGGCCCGGCATTAATAACCGCCGGCAGCCGTTAATTACACTCGCGGCTTCTTCAACAGGAGGTTTTTCATCCGCATAAATAATTTTACCGTTGGTGACCCCGACATAAGCATGATACATTACAGGCCGGTGATCATTCATGGTAATTACGGTAATATCACTAAATAAAATATCCATTAACAGCTCCCGTTATATTTTATAATATATATATTATTACCAAAAATTTCCACATTACACCATTACCGGCGGTTTGGCGGTATATTCCAAAATCAGATAATAATTTAAAATATCAGCGGAGGAACAGCATGAAAGCATTTATCAGCGCAGAAACCGCGTCGTGGTTTCCGGGTGTTACAAAAAGCGGCGATTACACCGTAACATTTGAATCGGACAGTTTCTTTGAGATACTGCGTACACTGGTATGGGTGCTTTAATATGAACATAATCTACATGCACACCCATGACAGCGGCCGTTATATCCAGCCCTACGGATTTAATATTCCGACGCCCAATCTTTTAAACCTGGCAAAAGAATCCACATTGTTCAGACACTGTTACAGCGCCGCTCCTGTCTGCTCAGCCAGCAGGGCCAGTCTCCTTACAGGAACCTGGCCCCACGTAAACGGCATGATCGGCCTTGCCCACCGCGGATTCACCTTAAATGATTACAGCATGCATTTATCCAAATACCTCGCTGCACATGATTATGAAACAGCATTGGCGGGAGCACAGCATGAGGACGTCCATCCGGAAAACCTCGGTTACCAAAGAATACTAAAAAATGAAAAACAACCTGATACTGAAAATACCGATTCTGTTACACGCGATCTGCATTCCGCCAAAATCGCGGTAGAGTATCTGGAGGAAAAGGCGTTAAAAAAAGATAAATTTTTTCTGTCTTTTGGCATGACCAATACCCACCGGAAATATCCGGATCACAAAGGCAGGGTTGACGACGCCTATGTCCAGCCGCCCTTCCCGCTTTACGACACCAGGGCAAACCGCGAAGATATGGCCGATTACATGACAAGCGCGTCCGTCGTTGATCAATGCGCGGGCATTGTAATTGACACCCTTGCCAAAACCGGCCTGGACAAAAATACATTGGTAATCTTTACCACCGATCACGGTATCGCCTTCCCCAACATGAAGTGCTCACTTTACGACACGGGTATCGGAGTTTCACTCATTGTCAGATACCCCGGCAATTCCGCAGCCGGTAAAGCAACGGACGCCCTGGTCTCACAGATCGATCTGTTCCCTACAATATGTGAACTGTGCGGCCTACCTATACCGCAATGGACCCGGGGAAAATCGCTTAAGCCTGTTCTGGAAAACCCAGACGCCTCTGTCAACAAGGCAATATTCGCAGAAGTAACTTATCACGCCGCCTATGAACCGATGCGCTGTGTCCGCACAGACAGGTATAAACTAATAAGGCATTTTGATTTCCATAACCAAAGACCGCCGTCAAATACCGATGACGGTCTTTCCAAACGTTTTGTTATGGAAGCCGGTTTTTTCAAACATCCGATCCCGCGCGAGCAGTTATTTGATCTCTGGCTTGACCCGGTGGAACGAATAAACCTTATCAATGATCCTGAATACCAGAATACCTACAAAGAACTGTCCCTTCTGCTTTGGGACTGGATGGAAAAAACTGATGATCCGTTATTGAAACATCCGTATCGGGTACCGGCACCTGCCGGTGCAGTGGTTAATACATTGTCCTGTCTGCAGCCGCAGAAACAGGAGCTTGAATAACTTGCGCTTGTCCGGATAAATCCTACCAGGTTTCCATTGCCTTGCGGAACGCCGGCCCTGACGCCTTAATTATTTTTTCGTCCACGCAGTAAGCCAGCCGCAGCCAGCCCGGTTTGCCAAAACCGGCGCCCGGCACTCCAAGGACAAGCTGCTGCTTGAGGTGGTCGACAAAGGCTGTATCGTCAGCGCCGCCGTCCGCAAGTTCGCCGCCGGAAACATGTTTCCTTTGGGGAACCTGGCAGAACAAATAGAAAGCGCCTTCTGGTTTGGCGTATTTAATTCCGCACCCATCAAGGATTTCTGTAAAAGCGGCGCGGCGGCGTTTGTAAATATCGACATCCACTTTGGCAAATGTAAGTTCGGCGACAATGCGCTGCATTAACGCGGGAGCGTTTACAAAACCCAGAATGCGGGTCGCAAAGGCAAAAGCCGCGATTAGGGTATCGGCATCAGTTACTTGCGGCCCGACAGCTATAAAGCCAATCCGCTCTCCGGGCAGCGAAAGACTTTTTGAATATGAGTAAACCAGGATGGATTCTTTATATGCCGATAATATCGGAGGCACAACCGCATGGTCATAGACAATTTCACGGTAGGGCTCGTCAGAAATTAAATACGGCATACGGCCGCATTTTTTTCCGTGTTCTTCCAGCAGGGCCGCGAGTTTGGCGATGTCCGCAGCGGGGTAGATCCGGCCCGTCGGATTATTGGGCGAATTGATTAAAACAGCCGCGGTCTTTACAGACAGTTTTTCTTTTATGGCGTCAACATCAAGGGAAAAATCCGGCTTTGTCGCGGCTTCCACAATACTGCCGCCGTGATTTAACGCGTATGGCCGGTATTCCATAAAATACGGGCAGGGAACAATTACCTCGTCGCCGGGATTAAGGATGGATTTAAAAACCACATTAAGGCCGCCGGCCGCGCCGCAGGACATTATAACCCGCGAACCGTCGATCCTGACGTTCTGCTCACGCGAAGTTTTTTCCGCAAGGGCCTGGCGTACTTCCGGAAACCCACCGTTCGTCATGTAACCGTGGGAACCAATTTTGTCTTCTTTGGCCATTTTGGCAAATACACGGTGAAACGCGGGCGGCGGTTCAATATCGGGATTACCAAGGGTAAAATCATACACCTTGTCCTGACCGTATTGTTTTTTAAGCAGGTTTCCTTCCTCAAACATTTTACGCACCATGGACTGTGTACTTAAGGCTTCTTTTATCGCATTGGCTAACGGCATAATCCCTCCTGCGGATTTACGGATCCATTTACAGATTTGATTTGCAGATCTATAAAAAAAATCCCCTTTAATATATCCCAAAAAATATGATAAAGTAAGCCATGAAGTATATTAATGAAAATAACATTCCTACCCTGCAGGAATGCCTTAAACACGCCGACGAAACCAAAGAACTCATTATTAAAAAAAACGCGCTGGAAGAAATACCCGGCCTGCTGGATAAATTTTTTCCGCCTAACGCAACTGTCTGCCTTATTACCGATGAAAACATCTTCCGTGCGGCAGGCAATAAAGTTCAGAAGATTCTGGAAAAAGCAGGTAAAAAAATTGCCGGCTCGCATATATTCCCGGGAGAGCCAAGACTGCACGCGGATTATAAGTATGTGGGTATGCTTAAAAAATGGATCAGTTCACTGCCGGGCAGCGATAATATCGTCCCGATATCAGTGGGCGCCGGTACTGTCAACGACCTGGTAAAATGTACTTCTTCTGAATTAAAAATCCCCTACTTAAGCGTTCCGGTCGCGGCTTCTGTTGACGGTTTTACACCAAACGGAGCGGCCCTGCTGCTGGACGGCTACAAGCAGACACTTCCCTGCCCGGCTCCTAAAGTACTGGCCGCCGACATTGACATAATCGCGGCCGCTCCCGCCTACCTCGCGTCTTCCGGTTTTGGAGACCTTGCCAGTAAAATCATAACCGGCACGGACTGGATTATCGCCGCAAAGGCCGGAACAGCCGGCGCTCCGGAGGCTCCTGCAATCGACGAAGTCTGCTGGACCATGACCCAGAACGGACTTTTACCCGCGTTAAAAAAATCAGTCAGCGCTGCCAAAGGCGATCCGCAGGCAATCATCGCACTGTTTCAGTCGCTGGCAATTACCGGATTCGCGATGCAGTACTACAAGGATTCCCGTCCGGTTTCCGGCTCGGAGCATCTTTACAGCCACGTGTGGGAAATGGAAGACCTTTGTGTTGACGGAGTGCCTGTCACCCACGGACACAAGGTTACAATAGGAACACTGGCTGCCACAGCTTTTACCGAACTGTTTTTCGCGGATCCGTCAGGCCCGCCGCCAGTGCCAAAAGGATTCCAGCGCCCCGGCAAAGCAGCCCGCAAGGCGGAAACAGAAGCGGCTTTTAAGGGAAGCAGCGCCTGCAGCGGAATAACCGAGACCGCTTTAAATAAACTGATGGATGACAGGGCAGCGGAAAAAATTAATCAGTGTTTCCGCGATTCCTGGAAAGAAGTACGGGCCGGCGTAATGGAAAGGCTTTTGCCCTACCGCGAAATGAAGGATCTGCTCGGCAGGGCCGGCTGTCCGCTGACTCCGGAAACCGTCGGCCTTACCAGAACCCGCACGATTGCTACAGCACGCAAGGCCCAGATGATGCGCAATAAATACTGCATTCTCGACCTGGCCTGGGACATGGGCGTATTCGAAGATATCCTGGCGAAGATGGAATCCAGTCCGGTTTATTTATTTTAATGTAATCTCAACAACAGTATCCCTGGAATCCGGCAGCGGATAATTATCATTTGTTGCCGGGTTTAAAAAGAAAAAGGCGTCTGCAGGATATTCGCTCTGGTTCCAGTGCCGGGCGGTTTTAATTTCACTTTTATCGGCCAGCAGCCTCATCTTTTCTATTTTGCCTGCAAGCCCGGACAAACATATACCGCCGCACTGCGGTTCATAAACATGAACGTAAAGCAGATTTTCCTTTTGGGTAAAACGCCCACATTCAGGTTTTGGAAAATCTGCCATGCCGCATCCGTAAATGCTTTCGCCGTTGTCCGCCATCCATCGGCCTACATCCTCTAGGATTTTTATTGATTCTGCGGGAATGCGCCCCCTGGCGTCCGGCCCAACGTTTAAAAGCAGGTTGCCGTTTTTTGAAACACATTCGGTAAGCATACGGATTACCATTTGCGCGGATTTCCAGTGGCGGTCGGCTGCGCAATAACCCCAATTATTATTTAAGGTAATGCAGGCTTCCCAGGGAACCGGCTGCCCCATTTCGTTAACTATACCCCGGGGAGGAATCATCTGCTCCGGACACGCGAAGTCTCCGGCAAAGTCAGAAGGATTGGCTGTAAGTATGGTTCCGGAATTTTCGCCGGAGCCTTCAAGACGGTTGTCTATTATAAGATGGGGCTGCAGTTCCCTCACCATGTTAATAAGTTCCTGTGCCTTCCATTTGGCGCCCCTCATATCATTGACAGCGTCTTTATAGGAAAAGTCAAACCACATTATGTCCAGCTTGCCGTAGCCTGTTAACAGTTCCCTGATCTGGCCGTGCATAAAATCCAGATAACGGTTAAAATCCCGGCCGTCATTTTTGCAGGCAGGGTTATCGCGCTCCGGATGCTGTCTGTCCCCAAAATGCGGATAATCCGGATGCCGCCAGTCGATTATCGAAAAATAAAGCCCGGCCTTTATGCCCTCTGCCCTGAAAGCTTCCAGATATTCCCTGACCAAATCCCTTTTTGCCGGTGTATTTGTTGCTTTAAAATCGGTAAGTTTGGTATCCCACAGACAAAAGCCGTCATGATGCTTTGCCGTAAGCACCGCGTACTTCATTCCGGCCTTTTTTGCCAGCCGCGCCCATTCCCTGGGATTGTAATCAGCGGCCGTAAATTCATTAAAATACTTTAAATAATCCTGGTGCGGCATGCGTTCCGTGCTTCTTACCCATTCGCCCCGCGCTGGAATGGCATAAAGACCCCAGTGTATAAACATGCCAAAGCGCGCCTGCGTGAACCATTTGGTCCGCTCGCCGCGTTCGCGGATATTTTTATTTTCGATATAAGTTTCCATATACATCAGAATATATTATTTGAAGAACATGTCAAGCATTTGTCTAAATTTTTGTTTGTTTGAATTTCGTTGTTTATTTGAATTTTCTTGACATTATATTAAAAATACCTATATTCTATTCTTGTGAGCCAGGTTCAGCAAACAGCAATCCTTTTAAACAGCAAAAAGGGAGTATTACACCACATCCGTACATATTGGCAGCTCTACATAATGGTGCTGCCGGCAATGGCTTTTTTGATTTTATTTCAGTATAAACCCATGTACGGGGTCCTTATAGCGTTTAAAAATTACCGAATAAGACTCGGCGTATGGGGCAGCCCCTGGGTTGGTTTTGAAAATTTTACAAGGCTGTTCAGTTCATACTGGTTTCCCATAATTATAAGAAACACGCTTACCTTGAGCGTTCTTGGCCTGGTACTGGGTTTCCCCATGCCGATTATTCTCGCGCTTATGGCCAACGAAATCAAAAATTTGCGGACCAAGAAAATTTTCCAGACCGTTGTTTACCTGCCGCATTTTATTTCAACGGTTGTTATCTGCGGAATGATAACAATGTTCCTTAGCCCAAGCACCGGCATAATTAACAGGTTTATCGAACTGCTTGGGGGAGAGCGGATTTTTTTTATGCAGAGCTCTTCGATGTTCAAATGGATTTATGTCCTCAGCGGCATCTGGCAGAGTACAGGCTAGGCTGCGATAATTTATTTCGCGGCCCTGGCCGGGGTTGACATCAGTCTTCTGGAAGCCGCAGAAATTGACGGCGCCAACCGTCTGCAGCGGATCATACAAATCAATCTGCCGGTGCTGGTTCCTACAATAGCCATATTGTTCATACTTCGCTGCGGGAATATTCTGGACATTGGATACGAAAAAACCTTCCTGCTCCAGAATTCCACAAACCTAATGGGTTCGGAAGTTATTTCTACGTATGTATACCGGATGGGCCTTGAACGTATGGATTTTTCTTTTTCCACCGCTACCGGTGTTTTTAATTCAGTAATAAATTCAACCATTCTGATTCTTACAAACTGGATTTCCCGCAGGGTATCCGAGAGCAGCCTGTGGTAAGGGAAATAATATGGCGCTAAAATATAAAAAATTTTATTTTAATTCGGATACTGTATTTGTTTTTATTAACTCATTTTTGCTTGCCCTTATTTTTCTTGTTACAATTTACCCCATATTGTTCGTTGTATCGGCCTCTGTAAGCGATCCGCTGCTGGTTTCCAGCGGCAAGGTTCTGCTGCTTCCCAAAGGTTTAACCATACAGGGTTATGAATACGTTGTAAGGTACAGGGAACTGTGGATTGGATACGCTAATACTGTTTTTTATACAGTAGCCGGCACATTGCTTAATCTGATATTTACTTTGCCATGCGCCTACGCACTCTCTCGCAGGGATTTTCCGGCCCGTACCATTATTATGACTTTTTTTATTATTACCATGTATGTAAGCGGAGGATTAATACCGCATTACCTTAATGTTTCGTCATTCGGGCTTGTAAACACAAGGGCGGTTCTGTTAATTTTGGGGCTTGTCTCTGTCTATAACCTAATCGTCGCCCGTACATTTTTTGCAAATACAATACCATGGGAACTGCAGGAAGCTGCCCGCATAGACGGTTACAGTGACTTTGGAATTTTCTTTAAAATTATCCTGCCGCTTTCCAGCCCCATTGTTGTTGTGCTTGCAATGTATTACGGGGTCGGGCACTGGAACGAATATTTCCAGGCGATGATCTACCTCAAGGACAGGGGGCTTTATCCGCTTCAGCTTTTTCTAAGGGAGATTTTAATCCAGACTCAAATGTTAAGCGTCATGGGTTCGGGGCTCAGCACCGAAGAAATCGATTATATCCTCAAGCAGCAGGATAACGCGAACCTTTTAAAATACGGGGTAATCGTCGTGTCTACCGCTCCCATGCTCATAGTGTATCCGTGGCTTCAAAAATATTTTGCCAAGGGAGTCATGCTCGGTTCAGTAAAGGGCTGATTATTTATTGGCTAATATTAATTTTTATAAAAAGGAGAATTTGGTATGCTGAAGAAGAAAACATTGTTCGTTTTGGTTCTGCTTTTGGCCGCAGCATTGGCAACAGTAACAGCCGGGGGACAAAGTTCGTCCGCCGCGCCGCAAACTGCCGCAAGTAATTATTATAACAAAACAGGCTACCCAATCTGCAATGATACCATCACGGTTAAACTGATGGGGGGCGGAGCGCTTGCCGGCCAGGCGCCCTGGAACGAAAGGATCCAGGTACAGGAAATTGAAAAAAGGCTTGGCATAAAAATGGATTGTACAGGTTTTGAACAGACAGTTTGGAACACGCAATTGAATTTAATGCTTGCATCCGACGATCTGCCGGATATTATGGTAAACTGCAATGTCAGTCCTTTTGATATGTATCAATTTGGCAGCGACGGTTACTTCCTGCCCCTCAACAAATACCGCGACCTGATGCCGTTTATGGAAAAATTGTTCAAACAATACCCTGTATACGAAACATCAATGACCAGCCAGGACGGCAATATATACGGAATCATGCAGCTTAATACCAATACAGTAGCCGTCATGCCCCGTGTATACATAAATACGGTTTGGCTAAATAATGTCGGCCTGGATGTTCCAAAAACAACCGATGATTTATTAACAGCGCTCAGGGCCTTTAGGGACAAGGACGCCAACGGCAACGGAAATCCAAATGATGAAATCCCAATGTCCTATCTTTTTGATACACCCGGGGATCAGAGCCAACTGGAAAGTTCGATGCTTGCCGCTTTTGGAATCAGCGCTGTTCCCGGCAGCCTCGCTTACCAGATTTACGCCGATAACGGCAAAGTAGGCATCGCCGAGACAACCGATAATTACAAAGCCTTCCTCAAATACATGAACAACCTTTATAAGGAAAAACTGCTTGACCCGGAAGTCTTTATCCAGACTATAGATCAATACAGGGCAAAAGCCGCGGCGGATACCCTTGGTGTTGTCAGCAATGCTTCCATATATCAATTAGCCGGCAAGCCGTATACCTATGATATGAACTGGGCATGGTTCGGCGGCATGACTTCTCAATATAACAGCCAGCCCCAGTATACCATGAGACCCCGTATCACCCCCAACGGTATAGCGTTCATCAGCGCCAAAACCAAGTATCCGGAAGCGCTTGCAAGGCTTTTTGATTACTTCTACGACGAAGACGGCGAAGGCACACTGGCCGGCCGGTTCGGCTACGAAGGTCTTACATTCGGGCGTGAAGATTTGGATTACCTGCCCGGCAAGAGCGTTCTGGCAACATACAAGGACCAGCCAGGTTTTGAATCCGCGGAAGCGTTCCGCATCGGTAAAGCCGTTATTGTAAACGCTTTCCTGTGGCTCAACTCACCCAAAGGCATACTCCAGGGTGTTATCGAAGATTTACCGGACAGCGAAATTTACAATAACCAGGCATTATTTGAAAACGCCGGGTGGATGATCCTTCTGCACCGCGGCGCCATACGTCCTGCCAATGTAAAAGGCCTAGACGCGTTCCCGACACTGACTTACACCGCATCAGAGCAAACCGAACGCAACCAGCTGTTTACAGACATAACAATGTACTTAAGAACAGCCAAGGCGCAGTTCGTCAGCGGCGGAGTTGATGTGGACGCGGGATGGGACAACTACATCAGAACCCTCAACAATATGGGTCTGCCAAGGCTGCTCGCCATTGATCAGGCCGCTTACAGCCGCTTAAAATAATTTAAAATAACTGAATTTTATAGCCGGGGAAACCAGAACGAATCCCCGGCTTTTTTTATACTAAAGTCCGCGCAATATGGACAATGTCAGCGAAGATACCGCCGGCTGTAACCTGCGCGCCCGCACCCGGGCCTTTGATAACCATGGGTAAATACGAATAACGGTCGCTGGTAATGACAACAATATTGTCCGCGTCCTGCAGCGACAGGAAGGGGCTGTCTTTGTCCTCCGCGCTCAGGGACAGTTTTGCCATCCCCTCTTCGATAACCGCAATGTAGCGCAGGGTTTTGCCTTCTGCGGCGGCTTTGCGGCGGCGGGCTTCAAAATCACTGTCATACTTTTCAAGCTCTGTAAAAAAGGCTTCCACACTGCGGGCTTCAAAACACGGCTGCGGCAAAATGGGTTCGATTTCCACGGCAGAAAACTCCAGGGACATTCCGCACTCGCGGGCCAGAATAAGGGCCTTGCGTGCTGCGTCCATGGCATTTAAGTCATCGCGCGGATCGGGCTCGGTGTAGCCTTTTTCTTTTGCCTCCCTGACCAGTGCGGAGAATGTTTTTTTGCCGTCAAAATTATTAAATATATAACTAAGTGTTCCGGAAAGCACCGCTTCAATCCGCCTTACCCTGTCCCCTGACATATAAAGATCGCGCAGAGTGGAAATCACAGGCAGGCCCGCACAGACTGTTGTCTCGTAATGGTAGGGTATGCCGCGGCTGCGCGAAAAACCGGTAAGGGTTTTGTAGTAACCAAGGGAGCCGGCATTGGCCCTTTTGTTGGGCGTAACAATCGGTATGGAAGACTGAAGTATGTCCGCGTACCATCCGGCAACTTCGTCGCTGGCTGTACAGTCGCAAAAGCAGGTATTGGGTAGATTCATTGCCTTCATCGAAGCGACAAATCCCGCCAGATCAACCGGAACAGGAATTCCGGTATCGTCAAATTCATCCGGCGGGAGCCGGCCCTTAAGCATGTCTCTTGCGTTTCTTGGATCAAGGCCTGCTGCCTTAAATATCATTTTTTTGGAATCGGCAATGCCTATAAGGTTGATTAATATTTTGTATTCATCCGCGAGTATCTCACGCTGCTTTGCAATCTGTTCCAGGAGGGTCCCTCCGATAAGACCTATCCCCAGCAAAAAGAGGTTTACAGAACGCACGCCGGACAGGAAGAAGGCCTCGTGAATCGCGTTGAGGGCCTTTGTCTCGTCCTGTTTTGAAATTACCGCGGAAATATTCATCTCCGATGAACCCTGGGCAATAGCGACAACGCTTATGCCGTTCCTGCCAAGTGCATGGAAAATCTTGCCTGAAATACCGGGGGTCTTCTTCATTCTGGCCCCTACAACGGCAATTATCGAAAGGTCTTTTTCAATGGCCGGAGGATCAATTGAACCGGCCGATATTTCCCTGCTGAATTCAACAGAGGCGGCTTCGGCCGCCGCTATAGCGTCAGAGGGCAGCACCGCTATGCAGATTGAATATTCGCTTGAACTTTGTGTTATAAAAATTATGTTGATTCCGCTGCGGGCCAGGGCGGTAAAAAGCCTGGCCGAGAAACCGGTAACGCCGACCATGCCGGATCCTTCGATGCATACAAGAGAAATATCGCTGTTGGAACTTATGCCCCTTATCGGGTACGCGCCTTCTTCAGGCTCCCAGACAACCGCGGTTCCCGGGCATGTCGGATTGTAGGTGTTTTTGATTCTGATAGGTATACGTTTTTCCAGAGCCGGTCTTATCGTCGGCGGGTAAATAACCTTTGCCCCAAAATGGGACAGCTCCATGGCCTCCGCATACGAGATGCTTTTAATCCGGAAAGCGTTGGTTACCTGTCTTGGATCTGCTGTCAGAATACCGTCAACATCGGTCCAAATCTCCAGCTCCTCTGCGTCCAGCGCCACCGCGAAAATGGCGGCTGTTAAATCGGAGCCTCCCCTTCCCAGGGTTGTAATCGATCCGTCGGCGGCTGTCGCAATAAAGCCGGTGGTTACCTGTATGGGCCTTGCGCCCTTTTTGTTGTCTGCCTCAAGTGAATTAAAATACGCGCGTATGCGGGGATAGGTTTCCTCCGGCAGGAAACGCGCCTTGCCAAAATGGCTGTCCGTCCGGATCAGCGGCCTGGTGTCCAGGCATACCGACAAAATTCCGCGGCTGTTAAAAATCGCCGCAATTACCGCCGCAGAAAACCTTTCGCCAAAACTCATCGCCATATCCAGGGTCCGCAGGGACAATTCCCTTAGCACCGCAGCGCTGTCCAGCACTCTTATAAGTTCGGAAACCTGCTGTTCAAGGTTTTCCGCGACAAACTCCAGAATCCCGCCGCTCAAAAACTCCTGGGCCATATCCAGATACAGTTTTTCTATTTCGATAATTTTTTCGTGGTATTTTTCCCCGGCCGCTGCCGCGCGGCTGATGCGGATAAGGCTGTCTGTAACCCCGGAAAACGCTGAAACCACCACCACAGTGGTCCTGTCCCTGTGCTCCCCGTCCTTGAGAATGCCGATAATTTTTTCCAGCCCCTGCCTGGTGCTGACCGATGAACCGCCGAATTTCAGAACTAGCATAATGTACTCCGTTAAGGTTACCAGTATACTAAATTATTTTGAGCCGGCACAGGGGGCATGATAATGATTATTCCCACAGGATTATTTTTACTCGTAAATGAACCAGGTGAAGATTTTCTGCCGCACAGAAAAAGCGTTCTTGCTCCCGGCAAGAACGCCGATTTCTGTATTTTAGACAATGATATTAACATTAAACCAGTCATTGTATACGGGGAAATGATGGCTGATAACGACAGCCTCTATCGGGAAGCCATCATCCGGTCGTAAACTTTCTGGTAAATCTCCATATAACGGGGCAGCCCCATCCTGTTTAATTGCTGCTGTACCTGATCCCATTCGGCATCTACTGTACCTTTAACAATCCAGTTCGCGAGGGTATTCATCGCGAAGGTATTTAGTTCGGTCTTCATAGGTTGAATCTCATTCAATTCGGCATCATTAAATACAAAATTGGGAAGAGGATCTTTGACAAAATACGGCTCTTTGATTGCATCAATTTGTTTCTTTCCTATGTTAAAAGAACTAATCGGTACATAATTTTTCGGTGCGTATAACGGAGTCCCCAGGGCATTTGAAATTGTAAAACGGTACTCATCTTCACTGACACCCTGCGGAATGGCTGAAAATTGGTATAAATATTGGGGATCTGTTGAAGGTATTATATATTTCCCGACTTCGCCATGGATAATCTGGGCAGCCATCTCCGGCTTGTATAATTCATTGATCCAGCGGATAGCTATTTCAGGTATTTTGAATGATGCCGCTATAGCCGGCCCGCTGCCGGGATCGCCGCTGCCCTGAGACCTGAATATTACAGGGTCCTCTCCGTTGGGACCTTTCAGGAACAGCGGAACATAATCAGGTTCTTTTTGCCGCCCAAAGTTATTGGCAACAGCATAAGCAATACCGGCGCCTACTTCTTTACTCTGACACGCGGCGAAATACTGCTGCCGATTATAGGAAAAACTTTCAGGGTCGATGAGTCCTTCCTTGTACATATCTCCTAAAAATCTTACACCATCCCTGAAAGCAGGCATTGTGAATGTATGCTGCAATTTACCGTTTACAACCATCATGTGGTTGTTATATTCAGCCACTCCGAAGGGGAAAAACATGATATAAAGGCCCAAATACGAATATTCCGGCGCTCCTTCCTGGTAGCAGAAAGAAAAGGGAATTTCATCATTAGGGTTGCCGTTACCATTCGCATCCCTGTTTTTAAATGCCAGCAAAGCGTTATGAAAGTCTGTTATGGTCTCCGGTACCTTAAGACCAAGGTTATCAAGCCATTTCTTGTTTATATACAAATCAATGCCGCTTATTGTCGTATACATTGGATCCTGTATATAGACCATAGCGTACCATTTACCATCATCCGGATTTGTCATCATGGAGACAGTATCCGGGTAGGCTTTCAAGGCAGCCTGAATATCCGGGGCATATTTACTGATCAGATCATTAAGCGGAGTAAGCAATTTCTGATTGCCATAATAATTTACCATATTGGTTACCCCGCAGAGCAATACATCAGGCAGCTGATTTGTGGCAAAGGCAAGCTGTCTCTTTTCGTCTATAGAAGCGGAATCCCATTCAACCCAATCGATATTAACGTTAGTCTTTTTTTGCAATTCTGCGAAATACGCAAAGTCCGCAACCGATCGGTTATGCTGCGGGCGTTTTTGTACAGCTACCCGGAGTGTGGCCGGCTGTATGGCAATAGGGTAACCTGTGGGATTCATATTGGCTACCTGACTCCCTGCAGAACTTCCCTGCCCTGACATATTCCCGCTGCTCTGGCCTCCGCTGCTCCATACAATGGCGGTTGCAAAAACACCGATAATAAGCATTGCTGCTATCCGTTTTTTCATATCATCCTCCTGGAAATTTTAATCTGGTAAAATTATACAATTGAAACGTTTCAATTGTCAACTAAAACGTTTCAATTTTCAACGAAATGCATTAAATAACGTGCAAATACTAGACACAAAACAAAAAAAAAGACACCCTGTATTATCCCTTAAGGAGATTGATTATGGTACGGTTTGGTTATTTGGGCACGGGGGTTATTACCCAGTGTCACTTTTCTGCTGTGGAAAAACTAAAAGAGATACAGGTTGCTGCGGTTGCCTCGGCCGACGAAGCGCAGGGCAGCGCTGCTTCAAAAAGATTTAACGCTGTGTATTACCGGGATTACAGGGAACTCTTAACAAAAGAAAAGGATCTGGATGGTATTGTTGTGGCGCTGCCGAACTACATGCATTACGAAGCAAGTGCTGCGGCAATAGAAGCGGGATACAAAAATATTTTCTGCGAAAAACCGCTTTGTACCAATCCGTCCGATTCCAAAAAACTTGTAGAGCTTGTACAAAAAAATGGGGTGTTTTTTCAAACAGGATATATGAAACGTTTT
>WQZG01000036.1 GCA_009780855.1 Treponema sp. | reverse complement strand
TCCGCGTACGGTTTTTTTCCCCCTTGACCGATATACTTCACGCGTATAAATTCATAATATGACTGATGTTCACAGTGATGTACTTGAAGATTTTGATACTATTTTGTCTCCTGATATCGAAATTTAATCTGCGCAACTTTTTTCCGCGTACGGTTTTTTTCCCCCTTGACCGATATACTTCACGCGTATAAATTCATAATATGACTGATGTTCACAGTGATGTACTTGAAGATTTTGATACTATTTTGTCTCCTGATATCGAATTTAACGGCACCCTTTATTTCGAAAAACCGTTTTTAATCCAGGGGAAACTTTCCGGAGATATTTCGGCCCAGGGATTCCTGGTAGTGGATGAAAACGCCGTTGTGGAAGCCGATATCAAGGCTGCCAGGGTTATTATCAAAGGATCGGTCAAGGGTAATGTTACGGCCGCGGAGAAAGTCGAGGTAATGGTGACAGGCCGCCTTACAGGCAATGTGACAGCTCCGGAGATTTTTTTGGAAACAGGCTGTGTTTTTAACGGCCACTGTACCATGACAGAAAAAAAATAACACGTATGAAGCATTTCAAAATATTAAAATATTACGCGGCATTGGTCTTTTTATTGGCGATCAATTTGGCGGCCATACAAAATTTGGCTGCTCAGACCCGTCCGGACGCCCTTGCAGAATACCGCAATAATAATTTTGAACAGGCCATAACAATCTGTAAAAATGAACTTGCCTCAAATCCAAATAATATTGAATCCCATGTAGTTATTTGCTGGAGTTTAATCAGCCTGGGCCGTTACAGCGAGGCTCTGACCTATGCGCAGGCGGGATTAAACATAAGCCGTTATGATCCCAGGATTATCGAGATTCTTGGTGAGATCAATTATTACCAGAGCCGCAACAGGGAAGCGCTGCAGTTTTTTAGGGAATATATTAACCTTGCGCCGGAAGGACAGCGGATAGACAGGGTTTATTATCTGTTGGGAGAAATTTATATCCGTCTGGGAAGTTACATGCACGCCGATATAGCCCTTACAACCGCGGTGCATTGGGTGCCGGGCAATGCCGAGTGGTGGACCAGGCTTGCCTACGCGAGGGAAAACGCCAATGATTTATCAGAAGCTGCCGCGGCCTACAACAAGGCCCTTTCTCTCAATTCCCAGCTTGCGGACGCGCGCAGAGGCCTTGACAGGGTCAGGGCTGCGATGACTCCCCGCTAGATGCTTGTTTCAGTATTAACTCTGGGCTGCAAACTCAACCAGCTCGAAAGCGAGTCCATTGCGGATGCTTTTAAGCGGGAAGGCTTTAGTATTTTTTGCCCGCAGGAATCTGACGGTCAGGAGCCGGACAGCCAGGAATCTGACGGTCAGGAATCTGATGACCGGGAACCTGACGGTCTTAATACCGGCAAAGCATCGCTATATATAATAAATACCTGTACTGTAACTTCCAAATCCGAGCAAAAAGCCAGGCGCGTCATCCGAAAGACATTGCGCGATACACCGGCGCAGACAGTGATAATAATCACCGGCTGTTATGCCCAGATGGAGAGGGAAGCGCTCTTTTCTATGGATAATGCAAACCGGCTTTTTGTAGTTTCCCAGGAAGAAAAAAACAGGCTTCTTGATCTGCCGGGGTTTCTGGCCGCGCATAACGCCTGCGGAGCCAGCCCGGAAGCTGCGGAATCTATTACTGAATTGCCTTCGCTTATTGCTGACTGGGTTTCAAAACCTGGTTCAAAGCCTGGTTCAAAACTTTATATCGGAGATAATTTATTTTGTTATAATCCGGGGCAATTTAGTTTTCATTCACGGGCATTTGTTAAAATCCAGGACGGCTGCGATAATTATTGCGCCTATTGCAGAACCAGGCTTGCCAGGGGTAAAAGCAGAAGCCTTGACCCGGACAAAGTTTTGGCTGCAATGCAGTCTCTTGAAGAAAAAGGTTATAACGAGGCTGTGCTGACCGGCATAAATATTTCTCAATACGCAGGCAGGTTACAAGATAATATTCTTAATTTGGCGGGTCTCCTGGAAATGCTTTTGGCAGGCACCGGCAGGATCCGAATAAGGCTTTCTTCGATAGAACCCGGTGAGCGATCTTTTAGTGATGATTTTTTAAAAGCGGTTTCGCATCCAAGGGTCAGGGCGCATTTCCATATTTCGCTGCAGTCGGGCAGTCTTGCTGTACTGGAAAGGATGAACAGACCATTTCCGCCGGATCAAACAATGGAAGGCCTGATGCGGCTGCGTTCAGCAAAAAGCGATCCTTTTTTGGGCTGCGATATTATAACAGGATTCCCGGGGGAATCCGGCACGGATTTCGAAAAAACTTACGATTTTTGCCAAAAAACCGGGTTCGCCGGTATCCATGCCTTTCCGTTTTCCAGGCGTCCGGGAACCGCGGCCTGGAATCTGAAAGACCGCGTTACAGAGAAAGAAGCCGGAATCAGGACAAAAAAGCTTATTGATTTAGCTGTAAAACAGCGCCGGGAATATATAAACCGCTGGATTGGCAGGGAAACCGAGGCAATTGCAGAGGCGCCGTTAAAAAATCGGGATTTTATACCGCTGTTATCCGATAATTATCTGCATTTATTGCTCCCCGCGGGGGAATATGCCGTAAAACCGGGTGATTTAATCCGCTGCAGGATTGCTGCGGGACCCAGGCTGCCCCCCAGGTTTGACGCTGAGGCAGAAATTTGCCTATAATCACATGAAAATTTCGAAAAGATTCCATAAAAATTGGAAAAACTGCCAGATATAAGGTATATTTTTAATATACGGTTTTTATGCCGATATATTTAAGGAGTAACATGATGTCTAAATTTATACGGAACCCGATTATAATTTTTTTAGCCGTTATAACCCAGGTTCTGTTAATTTCTTCCTGTACAGATTTTTTCTCTTCTTCGTGGTTTCCTTTTGCCGCCCGGGATTCTGACAAATTAATACCTGCCGTAACATCAAAAAATGTTGATGATCTTGTCCAACAATTCGAAAACGATCCTGACGGTTCACTGGCTCTGCTAAAGAAAATAAAGGAAGCCGCTGACAAGGCGAACGAAGAAGAACTTAAAAAATATCAGCTTGCTGCTCTCGATGCTTCGGTCAACGCCGCAGGTCTTGGTCAGGCGGCCCTTGGCGCGTTAAACAATCTGGATAAACTCCAGAATGTTGATGATGCGTATTCATTGCTGCAGGACACAATTAACAATATGCCCAATCTGGGTGAGACAAGTTCAACATTGCTGGACTTATTAAATTCCGGTTCTGATGATTTTATTGAAGACGCGAGCGCAGAAAGTCTTGCCATGGCCGCGGTTGTCCTAATTCTTGGAATTACCCCTACAGATAGCCAAGATGATTTGGAAACCTTTGTTTCTAATCTGGCCGATCACAGCGGTGAAAATGCAACCGTAGATTTGGCAATTAAGATGGCTGCCGCAGCCAATGATAAAAAAGATGAATTGGCGGATAACAGTATGCTAAAGAAAATATTGGATCAAATGAAACTGACATAATTCGGTTCCGGCCTTTAACCTGCCGGAGAATAAATGTACGGGAATGTTTTAAAAGGAGATTTATTAATGCGCCGGAACGTGAACCGGATTTTGTTTTTTCTTGTATTTTTTAACAGTATATTTTTGGTTCACGGTCAGGCAAAAACAATTGAACCTTTTATAATACCGTCTGTAAGGTTTTCCGCACTCGGCGGGAACCATGCGGCTGTGGGTGATTCTTTTTATTCGATTTTTACCAATCCGGCTTCCTTTGTAGATATCAGTGGGCAGTTCAGCGCAGCCGAGCTGTCCGTAACTACTTACGGGCCTGTGTTTGAGCTGGCCGATCTTTTTTTGTCCAACACAGGATCGGCGTCAAGCATGGATTTTACCCCGATATTGGGAACCGGCAAGTTCAGCGCCGGTTTTGACATAGCCGGGCCGCTTTCACTGGGATGGGTCGGCAAAGGCCTGGGGCTTGGGATTTTTAGCCGGTTTAAAACTGACGCGCCGGTAAGCGGGATAAACCTTAGGCCGGCAGTTTCCGGTGATCTTTTACTTACAGCCGGATACTCCTTCAGGATTATTAATAAAAATTCCCATTTACTGGACGGCGGTTTTTTGGGCAAGGGATTTTTTAGGGGGCAAATTAACCTGGTCACGCCAATGTGGGAGGTGCCTGCCATTATTGACGATCCCTTTTCCTACGATCCCTTTAGCAAACCTTTTGTAACTTATTTGGGATTGGGCCTGGATCTGGGACTGCGGTATACCTGGGCAAATACCTTTGCTTTTTCCGTTGTTTGTTTTGATGTATATTCGCCTGTACTTGTTACTCCGTATAATTCCATTTTCGATTTTGGCAATCACGCGTCGCCGTCCGCGGACGTCTCATATACCAGTGTAAGACGCCGCCTTGATGCGGGTTTGAAGTACTGTATAAGCAATACCTTTATTGACCGTTATTTTACCAGCCTTACTGTTATGGCCGATTACCATGATCTGCTTGATCTTTTAAATTATGTTCCCCGCAACCCGATACTGAACGCGGGTATTGGGGTGGAAATGACGGTTCTCAATGCGCTAAGTTTCCGTTTTGGACTGGCGGATGCTTTACCGGCATTTGGCGTCGGGCTTAACCTTAGTTTTATGACCCTGGATTTATCCATATTTGGCAAGGAACTGGGACTTGTACCTGAACCCGGCAAGAATTCTACCTACTGCCTTGGCGTCGGGCTATTGTTCCGGTATTGACCTGGTCTTAAACTGTTTTCCCAAACTAATACTTAAATTCCGAATCCCCGATAAATTCGCGCAGAATACTCTGGCTTGGTACGTATTGCGGCGGAATCGGCTGAAAATTTTCCAGAAAGGCCAGCAGACGCACGGCTTCGCTGTATTCCTTCATCCGGGGCTTGATTGTCCGGAGAAGGGGTTCTGCGTAAAATTTTAAAACAGCAAGTTCGTAATCCAGGGCTGAATTAAAAGCCGCGTCGGCGCTGTTCTGGAAGGGGAAGATGTATTTCTTTTCGCCGCGCTGTACGCTGGGCCACATTTGCAGAGTACGTTCGGCCACAGCGCCCCGGAACTGGTTATCCCTTACCAGACGGCGCAGCAGCCTGTTGTCGCTTGTCGGAATGCGGTTGTGATCATCCAGGTTGAGCTGGGTCAGGGCCGATACGTAAAGTTTGAATTTGGTTTCTTTTTTTATCTGCGGCGTAAGGGCGTCGTTAAGTCCGTGTATGCCTTCGATGATAAGCATGGTACGCCGTTCAAGTTTTATTGTCCGGCCGCCTTCTTCCTTGCGTTTGCCGGCCCTAAAATCAAACATCGGCAGTGTTACTTCTTTCCCATCCAGGAGCGCCAGGAGCTGTTCGTTGAGATATGGGACATCGAGGGCTTCCAGACATTCAAAATCGGGATCTCCTTTTTCGTCCCTGGGTGTTTTGTCGGTGCCCAGGTAATAATTATCCAGACTGATCGCGATGGGTTCTATGCCCATCACCTTTAGCGCTATTGAAAGCCGTTTGGCTGTAGTTGTTTTTCCGGAACTTGACGGACCGGCTATCAGTATGGTTTTTACCGTATCTTTCTTTTTATAAATTTGATCGGCGATGTCGGCCAGTTTCTTTTCCTGGAAAGCTTCGGCAGTGCGGATATAGTCCCTGATGGTCCTGTCAGAAATCATGCGGTTCAGCAGCCCTACAGATTCTACTCCGACAATGCGGCCCCATTTTTTATATTCACTGTAAACATTATATAAAATCGGTATGTCTTTAAAAGTTTCAATGGTTTCTAAATGTCCTGTCGTAGGAAACCGCAGCAGGAACCCGTCTTTATAGGGCATAAGATCAAATACCGTAAGCAATCCTGTCCGGTGGAGCAGGGGAGCGATGTAGAGATCGATAAAGCCATCGCATTCGTTTACCCGGACTTTGGATTCATTCCGTCCTTCAAGCAGAAGCGCTGTATCGTTCTGGCCGGTTTTTTTAAAAAAATCCAGAGCCTCGGCGTATGCCATATAACCGTTTGAAATGCTGATGTCTTTTTGCGCGTATTCCCGCATACCGGCGGCAAGCTGCTGGATTTCTTTTTGTTTTGGTTTGTCTCCCCTGTTGAAAGTATAATAAAAACTGTGCCCCAGGGAGTGGCCGATGTAGAGCTGTCTTTCCGGGAACAGTTTTCTGGCTGCTACGGCCAGTAAAAAAGCAAGGGTGCGGCGGTAAATGGACGAGCCTTCTGAACTTTCCAGAAAAACCGGTTCCGCAACCGCGTTAAATTCCAGAGGCGACGCCAGTGATACGGTTTCATTATTGACTTTTATTGCCGCAAGTGTTCCGGGCAGAGTCCCGAATTGCGGGATTAGATCTGCGCCGCGCACTCCGACGCTGCACTTTTGCTCACAGGCAGGAAGGTCCGGATTGCCAGTTTTTATGGTTAAGGTTATTTCGTTCATGGGATACTCCTGAATGGGAATTTTTTTTTAATGGGACATCCGGTTCCCCAGGTAATTTTTTATAAGTTCCATTTTTAACACCCGCAGCCGTTCTGATACCGAAACTTTATAAACATGGGGATTAAGCAGGCGTTTGTAACTTTGATCAAGGAATTCAATTTCCCGGCTTAAATTGGATCTTATCCCGGAAAGCGGCATATTGTACAGGGCTGTATTGTCAGCGGGGTTAAGCACCGGGTTACCGTCGATGATTATCCTGTGCAATAAAGGTATTGTGCTGCCGTTAACAGTATGCATAAAATTTCTGTAATCGCCGGAAGGATGCCAGAATGTATAATTTTTATTTTTTTCGATAATATCAGGATTTTCCGCGTCTTCAAGCGCCAGGACATCGGCGACAAACATGCCCTGTTCATCCTTAATCCTGTAGACCTGTTTTATGCCTGGGTTGGTGGTTTTTTCCGGGTTGTCAGAAAATTTTATGGCCGCTTCCATCTGCCCTTCCCTGTTCTCCCGCGCCGCCATTTTATAAACACCCGGAAATGCGGCTTCGTTGCCTCCGGTGACCATCTGGGTGCCGACGCCCCAGACATCAATGGGCGCTTTAGCGTCGGTCAGGGTTTGGATTATGTATTCGTCCAAATCATTGGAAACCGAGATAGTCGCGTTTTGCAGACCGTTGGCGTCCAGTATCTTGCGCACTTCCATTGACAGGTAATGTATGTCGCCGGAATCCAGACGGACCCCAAAGTTTCTCCCTTTTAGGGCCATTTTTTTACCGACTTTAACAGCGTTCAGTATTCCGCTTTTAAGGGTATCGTAAGTATCGATAAGGAAAATTGTTTTTTCCGGATATATATCCGCGTAGGTTTCAAACGCTTCCTCCTCACCCGGGAACGCCATAATCCAGGAATGGGCCATGGTGCCCAAAACCGGAATCCCGAATTCCTTGCCGGCCCGGACATTTGATGTTCCCTGCGCGCCGCCGATATAAGCGGCCCTGGACGCGGACATTGCGCCGTCTCTTCCCTGGGCCCTGCGCAGTCCGAATTCCATGACAGTTCCCCTGCCGGACGCCAGCCAGACACGGGCGGTTTTGGTGGCGATAAGGCTCTGGAAGTTGACAGTGTTGAGCAGCATCCCCTCAATTAATTGGCATTCCAGGAGCCCGCCTTCTACTCTGATGATCGGCTCATTGGGAAAAATAACAGACCCTTCATCAAAGGACCATAAAGTCCCGTTAAACCGGAATTCCGATAAATACCGCAAAAAACCTTCTTCAAAGATTTTTAAACTGCGAAGGTATTCAATGTCATCTCCGGAGAATTTAAAATTAAGCAGTCTGTCAGCCAGGGTTGCCAGACCCGCAAAAACCGAAAAACCTCCGCCAAAAGGCTGTTTGCGGAAAAACATTTCGAATACGGCCCTGCGGTTCATTTTGGTTTTCCAGAAACCCTGGGCCATGGTAAGACTGTAAAGATCGGTAAACAATGCCGAATCATTTGAGTTCATTTTTATGCGCCTCTTTTTTTAATGCTTTAATCCAATGCCAAATTCCGGGTCCGCTGAATTAATTAAGCTGACGCCCGCTTTTTCAAGGGCCTGCAGCGCCTTTTCTGCTGAACCTGCCGGTATATCAACGCCGCGGACCGCGTCCGTTAAAACCGCGGTTTTATAACCGAGCCGGACAGCGTCCACGGCACTGTAAAAAACGCAGTAGTCCAGGGCCAACCCGCCCAAAAATAAATTTTTTATCCCCAGGTCCGCAAGCATACCGCCAAGACCTGTGGAAGTTTTTTTATCGTTTTCAAAAAATGCCGAATAGGAATCCAGTTCTCTTCTGAATCCCTTGCGCAATATCATATGCACATGGCTCAGGTCAAGTTTGCCGTGAATGTCCGCGCCCGCTGTCCCGGCGATACAGTGGTCCGGCCAGAGGACCTGCTCTTTTACACCGGGCAGTTCCATAACATCACCGGGGTTCCTGCCCGGATGCGATGACGCAAAAGAAACATGATCGCCTGGATGCCAGTCCTGGGTAGCGATAACTTTCGCGCCGTATTCACTGAACAGTGCGGCAGCCCTGTTAAGCGGCTGTATTACTTCGTCCCCGTCTTTGACAGCCAGCGCGCCTGCCGGACAAAAATCATTCTGCACGTCAATAATCAGCAAGGCTGCAGATGCATAATTAAATTTCACTTTTTCTCCTGTAAATATTTATAATATGCCAAAACCGGTATCACGCATATAGACTTTGAATGCATATTTTTACGCCGAATATCAAGGGTGCTGTGCATATTTTTACGCCGAATATTGAGCAGGTGATGCATTTTTACTGCATTTTATACATTTCCTCAGCATTGACAGCGAAAAATAACTGCTATAATTTACTAATAATTATCGTTTGATCGTTTTTATCGCAGCCCGGAGGCGCTTCATGTTTAATCCTGATCTGTTCAATCCCGATCCTGCGAAAGTACCATTCTCCCGTTATGGCTCCTATATGGCAATTTCCGGGAAACCACATAACGCAGATGATACTTCGCTATATTTAAAAAATATTCGGGGCGTTAAAGAAGGTAAATACCAGTTTCGTTTTTGTTTTGACGGCGATTATACTGTTGAATTTAAGCCATGGCGTTTGAGTGTGCGCACACGCAACGGTGAATTGCATGCATACTTCAGGGGATCGAACGAATTGGTGCTTTACGGGAATATGAAAAATTTCCGCATGGAGTATGTCAACTCAGGCAATGACGGTTATCTTATTGGAGTCAAAAAGGGACGCTCGCTGCGTGCGGTCGACAGGTCAAGCAAGTCGTTCGGTTTTGTTTATGCCCATGAAGGTTCCGTTGAACTCAAATCAAGATGGGGAGTAAAGCCGCCGCCCGGCGAAAGGTTGTTTTGCGCAGAAGCTTTTTTTGATGTAACAGGCAGTGAAAACGGCTTTACCTTACTTTACCGGGTGGAGGAAATTGAAGAATTATGGAACCAGGCAGAAATTATTAATCCCGAATTTGATATAGAACTGATAAAAACTGAATTTAAAAAATGGGAATCCGCCTTCCCGGTTTACGATGACCGGTATCAGGAAATATCGCAAATCATGATTTATATATTATGGTCCTCTGCTGTTTTTAAAAAAGGCTGGCTCACAAGAGACGCGGTTTACATGAGCAAGGGCGTTATGACCGGCGTTTGGAGCTGGGACAATTGTTTTAATGCTATGGCTCTTGCGCCTTATCATTACCAGACCGGTATGGATCAGATACTTGTTATGCTTGAAAACCAGATTGAAAACGGCAAGCTGCCCGATCGCCTGGATGACAGGGATCTGCAGGCAATATATACCAAACCTCCGGTATATGGCTGGAGCATTATGCATATACTTGACGCCGGCGCGGTAATTGACCAAAAAACTTTGAAGTTTCTTAGGGACTGCATGGTAAAAATGCTGAGCTGGTGGGAGCGGCTAAGAGACGATGATCATGACGGAATATGCCAGTATAACCACGGCAACGAATGCGGCTGGGACAATTCGACAGCGTTTGATATGGGCGTTCCGGTCGAATCGCCTGATTTACCCGCATTGATGCTTTTACAAATGAAGGCGATTGTCAGAATCAGCAGGTTAATAAACGATGACGCAGCGGCAGCAGAATATGAAAACCGTTATAACAAATTGAATAAAATTTTCCTTGAACATTGTTTTGATAAAAACGATCTTCCGGTTCCGGTATTGGTACAAACCGGCGAAAAAATTAAATGCCTTTCGCTGTTGCCGTATGTTTCAATTATCCTTGGCAAGCTGCTTCCCCAAAATATTTTTGAAAAGATGAAGACCATAATTGAAGATAAAAACCTGTTCTTTGCGCCTTACGGACTTGCATCAGAGGCCGTATCAAGTAAAAAATTCGCCCGTACAAACGCCTACTGGCGCGGCCCCGCCTGGGGGCCCATGGCATACCAGATTGCTGACGGCTTGCGTCAGGGCGTGGCGGACGGCCTTGCCCGCTAAATAGCCCGCCGGTACTGCGATGCAATGAATATTCAGCAAAGCGGTTACGAAAATTACGACCCCATAACCGGCCAGGGTTATGATGACCCATCGTATACCTGGTCAGCTTCTGTATGTCTTCTTTTTTTGGACAGGTATTTTAAGAAATAACTATGGGCCTTCAGGGACTTGAACCCCGGACCGACGGATTATGAGTCCGCAGCTCTAACCAACTGAGCTAAAAGCCCTTGAACCACAGGCGAATTTTGTCAATTCCCTGTAATTTAATAATACTGATTTGGTAATTTTTTATCAAGTGGACGAATTTTTAATGGACGAATTTTTAATTTTTTAGCCGCAAACCACATCTTCACGAACCGGAAAAGAACTCACACAGAGCCCGCGGAGTACACAGGGTTTCACGAAGGAGGAATAAGCAATGATTCATAATTCTTTACTTTCTTCCTCCGTGATCCTTGTGAGCTCTGTGAGAGCTTCTTTATTGTCGTCGTATTCCTGTCAATTACCTGCTCGCGTCGTAGGCAGCCTGGAGTTCGGTCAGGGCCTTTTGTCCGTCTTCGGCGTACCAGCGGGCAACTTCTTTCTTGAAGCCGGCCTGGTCGATGTTGCCCATGATAAAGTTGATGACCGCGTCGTCAATGATCTGGTTAAGCGAGGATTGCCTTGAGGTCCAGGTTGGGGACATCAGCACAATCGGGGTAACCGGGTTGATGATGGCGTACGGCGCAATTTCTTTGTAGACCTGCATGTGGCGGGCCTGGTATGCGTTGGGCTGCTGGATGGCGCCGATGTCGGTGAGCATCCTGAACTGGTTCCAGCCTGCGGTGATGTCCCAGCCGTTGGGAATCTGAGCCGCGGGAATCGATGTGATTGTGCCGTCGCTGTTCGTCGTATAATTGACACCTTCGGCGCCCCAGTTGAGAATTGTAATGCCCTGGGCGGTATTGCACTTGTCCATAAAGTCAAGGTAATAGCTCAGGTCCTGCAGTGTTTTGGCGCCTGTTGTGGAAACGGCTTCGTAACCCTGGTGTCCGTCATTCTGCGGCCATACCCTGATTTCGCCGTTCTTGTTGGCGACCGCGCCCATAACGTCAACATACATGCCGGCGTCAAATTCCGCGGCGGTCATAAGGCCGTTATCGCGCATGCGGACGGCGCTGCGGCTTGCTTCGTCGGCGCAGTCAATGTGCCAGCCGCATTGGCCGCGGCCAAAGGGCAGGGCCCATTCGCTGGTCGGCAGCGCGGCAAAGTCCTTGTTGATTAGGCCTTCGTCGTAAAGTCTCTTGCTGTACACCATGGCATCGTAAAATTCGTCGTAGTCAAACCAGGGAGTAAGTTTGCCGTTCTTTACGCCGAATCTGTTGGGCGCTCCGAACATTACAGCGATATTATAGAATGGGCCCATATATGCTCCGGTCCATGTCATGCCGTATGTGTCGTTCTTTCCGTTTTTGTCCGGGTCGTTGTATGTAAACGCGTACAGAACCTTGTAAAGATCATCAAGGTTTTTGGGAACGCTCAGGCCCAGATTGGCCAGCCAGTCCTTGCGGTAGACCATACCGGAGCGCGGGAAATCGCGTCCGCGGTAGATGCCGTAATTGCGCCCGTCAATGGAAACGTTGTTCATGACGCCCTTGTCCGCTCTTGCCAGGTTGGGATACATACCGTAAATGTCTGTGATGTCCCAGAACGCACCGGAGCGCGCCGCAGTTACAATCGGCTGTGTATTGCTGGTAATGGTAACAATACCGGGCAGATCATTGGCCGCCAGCCTTGTGTTCATCTGCTCGTTGTAGTTGGCGTTGAGTACGTATTCCAGTTTAATTGTATAACCGGTAAGCTGCTGCAAATTTTTGATTGCAGGATGGTCAGCGGCTATAAAATTTCCGTCCTGGGATATACTTAAAATGGATATCACGTAATTCGCGGGAGCCTTTGGAAAAGACGACGGGTTAAAATTCGCCTTCGCGACTTTCCAGGGTTCGCCGGACGAAGCTGCTGCAGCGCCGCCGGATGCAAACACACCGGCAGCCGCTGCCTGTATCATAAAGATACATAAAAACAATTTCAAAAATCTCATTCATTTCCTCCATATAAAAATTTATTTCCAGGCCATGCAAATTGCCGGCCTTTGAAATCCTTATGGTAAATTATCCAATCAAAATTTTTCTTACCTAACCTTTAATAGCGCCTATCATAACGCCCTTTGTAAAATGTTTTTGTAAAAACGGGTAAACAATCAGGATAGGAACAGTGGCGAAAACAATGACCGCGTTCCTTATGCTTTCTGTAGGCGGCAATACCAGGCTTGGATCGAAATTGGCGTCGTCGATGCGGCCTGCCGAAAGCATGACTATGTTCCGCAAAATAAGCTGCAGCGGCCAGCGTTCAGGTTTACTGGGAATATAAAACAGGGCAGGGCGGAAAGCGCTCCAGTAACCTACGGCATAAAACAGGGAGAACGTCGCTACAACAGCAGCCGACAGCGGCAGTACAATCCGCATGAATACTGTTAAATCCGAGGCGCCGTCTATTTTTGCCGATTCCTCCAGTTCCAGCGGCAGGGCCTGGAAAAAGTTTTTTACCACAATCAGGTTCCAGGTGCCGATAGCTCCCGGCAGTATCATTGACCAGTACGTGTTGAGCAGGCCCAGGTTGCGCACATTAAGATAAGTCGGGATCATTCCGCCGCTGAATACCATTGTAAATGTAATCAGAATGAGCATCGGGTTGCGCCCGACCAGATGTTTTTTTGCCAGAGGGTAGGCAAAGGTCAGGGTAAGCAACATGGAAACAAAAGTACCAAGCAGGGTAGTCCACACCGAAACCCAAAGCGCCCTGGGAAGTGTTTTTGAAGATAAAATATATTTGTAACTTTCAAGCTGAAAAGTACGTGGTATAAGGAAAAATGGCCGCGCCGAAATTTCCGCCTGGGTCGCGAATGAAGTCCCTATTATATAGATAAAAGGCACCACTGTGAGTGCGGCAAAACATAATAAAAAACAGACATTGAAAACATCAAAAATTCTGGATGCCGGCGTATCGTTTCGTATCATGCCCAATCTCCCAAATCAGAAAATACCTGAATCGCCGGCCTGTTTTGCGATCTTATTGGAACCCATAATCAAAAACATTCCAATAACCGATTTAAATAAACCAATGGCGGTTGTGTAGCTAAAAAATCCGTTGATTATGCCTTCGCGGTAAGTAAATGTATCAAGCACATCGGAGACCCCCCTGTTGCCCGCGTTGCTCATCAAAAAAATCTGATCAAAACCGTTGTCCAGAACATTGCCCATGCGCAGTATAAGCAGGATGACAATTGTGCTCCTTATCGCCGGCAGGGTAATGTGCCATACCTGCCTGAACCGGCCCGCGCCGTCGACAATAGCGGCTTCGTATTGTTCAATATCAACATTGGATAGCGCCGCCAAAAAAACTATGGTACTCCAGCCGGATTCTTTCCAGATTGTTTGTATAATAATAATGGGCCTGAATGTATAAGCCTCTGTAAGAAAGGCGACAGATTTTTTCCCAAAGATCCCTATCAGGCCGTTTATGGGTCCGGTGGAATTCAGGAGCATAAAAGAAATGCTTGCGACAATTACCCACGAGATAAAATGCGGTACGTAAATCATGGTCTGGATAGTCCGTTTGTATATTTTGGACTGGATTTCGTTAAGGAAAAGGGCCAGTATTATGGGCGCCGGAAACGCGAAAATAATGCTGTAAAGCGACAGGACCAGGGTATTAATCATCAGCGGGGCAAAACTTGAACTGTTGAAAAAATTCTGGAAATGCTTGAGACCTACCCACGGACTCGCGCTGAAACCCCTGAAGATGTTGTAGTCCTGGAATCCTATCAGGACTCCCCACATGGGAAGGTAGCGGAACAGTAAAAAGTACAAAACGCCCGGAATGCACATAATATAGAGCCAGTAGCTTTTGCGCATTGTCTTAAGCGTTTTGATAAATTTATTGCCCGACAAAATTATCTCCCAAAATGCGATCCTGCCAATGATATCATGTAAATGGCTTTCAGGCAAGTAAAAAATTATTTTTATGTAAAAAATTAGTTTAAAATTATGGGCGCAAACAATCATACTTGAAAATTGATCTCCTATATGCAATAGTTGTTTACCGATGAATTATTTAAATCCTGCGAATCTAGCGATTATAGCCTGTCCGGGCGGAGAAGTGTTTGCCGATGAAGTCATTGTTCATTTAAAAAAAGGTTACCGCCGCACATTTGAGCGCCAGACTGTCGAAATCGGCAAAAGATATGGTCTGGACCGCGAACAGGTCATAAAACGCATAAATTTTATCAATGATGCCATAAGTCCGGCTCCCCATCTGCCCGGAAATATCGCCGCGTTCAGAACTCCGCATTTTAAGGTACCGGCCAAGTTTACGCTGTTTCCCAACGGTGAGATCAAGGCCGAGATACTGGAATCCGTACGCGGCAAGGATATTTATATTGTTCAGGATGTTGAAAATCATTATCCGGTAAATTTTAATGACGGCGATACAAAAAAAAGCCTTACTGTAAACGATCATCTGCTGACAATTTTTGTTACGATTGACGCGGCAAAACAGGCCGGCGCCAGCAGGGTTACCCTTGTGGTACCGGTTTATCCGTACGCCCGGCAGGACAAGAAAAAAGGCAGGGAAGGACTTACTGCCGGCCGTATAGGTAAAATGCTGGAGAGCCTTGGGGTTGACAGAATAATCACGCTGGATATCCATTCCAGGGAAATAGAAAATGCTTTTAACCACATGAGGCTGGAAAACCTCCACGCCAGTTATCAGGTTATAAGGACTCTTTGCCGTATACCTGGATTTTTAAGCGAAGACCTGGTTGTGGTTTCGCCGGATACCGGGCGTGTTGACAGAAATAAATTTTACGCGACCGCACTTAAAAAACCGCTCGCTCTGCTTTACAAGGAAAGGGATTATTCGCGCGTGTCAAAAGATGCTATGGAAAACAACATAGCCGAGGTAAAACTTCTGGGAGATATCCGCGGCAAAACGGTGTTTATGGCGGACGACAGGCTTGATACAGGCGGAACGCTTTTAAAATCAATGCAGTTTTTAAAGGAACAGGGAGCCAGCAAAGTTATATGCTCCATAAGTCTTCCCCTGTTTACCGGAGACGCGATAAAATATTTTAGTGACGCTTACAGGGAAGGACTTTTTTACCGGATTATCGGAACCAATGCAGTATACCAGGAAGACCTGTTAAAACAGGAATGGTACATCAGCGTCAATATCACAAGCCTTTTTGCGCAAACCATATCAAGGCTGCATCAGGGGCTCTCGGTCAGTTCGCTTCTTGATAACCGGGACATTATTGTAAAATTATTAAATGAAGGCAACCTGGCTCCCGCATAGAATCAAGGAGTGTTTATGGCAAAAAAAAATGAATTTTCGCCTCAAATTCTGGCCGCAGGCCTTGCTGAAATTTGCGCACGCAGCCTCATAGCAGAAGGCCGCGAATTATTCTGGACAATAATTGCCAATCCAAAAGCCGGGGGATTTACAATAAAAACCCGCGCCAAAAAACATTACAGTCAGCTTACGCAATGCGTATCAGCGGCTGTATCTAACCCGGCGCAGATACGGAGGAGCCCTTCCAAAACCGCGTCAAGAAACAAATACGGACTTATCCTTACCAACGGAAAAGGGCACGCCGAAAAAATAACAGAGGCTTTAATCAAGGAAGCCGCCGGATCAAATGAAGCGGCAGGTTCCAAAGAAGCCGCCGGTACACCGGGCGAAGCCAATAAGAATCCCAAACCGCTTTTCCTGATAATAACCGCCGGAGGGGACGGTACAAGTCTGGATGTTCTTAGCACCATATTGAAAGCTCCGGCAGAAATACGATCATGTTTTGCAGTACTGCGGCTTCCGATGGGCACCGGCAATGACGGTGCTGACGCCTTTGAACTTGACCAGGCTCTCCGCCTGATTATCGAACCGTCCGAAATTTTTTACCGCCGCTCCCTTAGGCTAGTTACATCAACACCAGAAAAAGGTCCGTATCCCGCTTTTAATATACTTTCGGTCGGGCTGGACGCTTTTGTAACCCACATGACAAATAAGATGAAGGGGAAGCTGCCCGGCGATTTTTATAAACTCTGGGTAGATATTGCTTCCCTGTTTTATGACCGGATTTACAAAGTCGGTCCCATGGAAGTAAGGGCCTGTGACGATTCAAATGCGGAAGTTAAAAAATTCAAAGACACAATGCTTTTACTTGCGATGGGAGAAAGCGGCCATCGAAGTTACGGATCGCATAATTTCATACTCCCTGACGACCGCAACGTTTGCGCGGTCAAGCAAATGCCTCTTATGCGGAAAATTGCTTTCAAAAATTTGGTCGCCGCAAGCGAACACGTTACACAACCGGAGTCAATTCTTTTTAACGCAAGCCGTGTGGAAATTACCTGCGAGAACCCGATATTGGCGCAAATGGACGGCGAGACTGTATTACTGCAAAAAAATGATTTTCCCGTTGCTATTGAATTAACCGAACCTGTAATACCGGTACTGCGTTTAATTAAAAACTGAAATAATGGCCATAATAAATTTTTAAGGGGTCCTGGCGGTGGCCAAGTACATCATGCTTTCAGCATGCTGCCCTTGCCACCGCCACCCCATAAGTACTTTTTTTGGCCTTTATTTCTGTTTTTGACTTTTATAAATTTATGACATAAACATAATATACAAAAATTTATACCCAAAATAATTATATGGGGTGGCTGAGGCAAGAATGCCATGCGTGCATGGCGTTATTGGCCTCGGCCAGGACCCCGTACTAATTTATACTGGTATAAATTTTTATTCATTATTGTTTTAAAAAATTACTTTTCTTTAATCGCTACCTTGATCACGCCTTCCGCGGTTTTTATATCCTGGGATATCTGGGCAATATCCAGACTTTCTGGAATTCCTGCCATCAGAATAAGTCTTGAGCCTTTTGATTTGGAACCGCTTATAATGCTGACCGACTGGATTCGTATTTTGGAAACTTTCAGTATTTCCATTACCTGATGTGTATCCGGGATACTTTTATTATAGGTGACTTCCAGGATCTGCAGCCTTTCGGAAGGAAATATTTTCCGTTCAAATTTGCCCAGTACCAGAAGAGTAAACAAGCCTACAGCTTCCGCAATGGCCGCCGCAAAGAATAATCCCGCGCCGACTGCCATGCCGACAGCCGCTACAAACCAGAGCGATGCCGCGGTCGTCAGTCCGCGGATGTTGTTGCCAAGCCGAATAATTGCGCCTGCTCCCAGGAAACCAATTCCGGAGACAACCTGCGCTGCGATACGCCCCGGGTCGCCGCTTTTAAAATCAAAAAACTGCTGGGGAATCCAGATTGACAGCAGCATGAGGAGGGTCGCTCCGAGTGAAATCAATATATGTGTGCGGAGTCCGGCGACCTGATGTCTGCTGGATCGTTCAAATCCAAGAATGGCGCCTGCCATAAAGCCCAGGCCGAGACGTATTATCATATCAAATTCGGTAATATGATTGCTCATGACACTTCTGTATATTATAGCATTTTTTTAAAGTCAATAGTAGGATAGAAATAATAAAGGGGCAGCTGAATGATTAAAATTAACAAGACATCTGTTTATCTCCGCAACGGCCGGGAGATTATCGAGGATATTCCGGACAACCAAAAACTTGTTCAAAGCATTGCGGGTGCAGGCGGCAATACGGCCGAACAGGCCCGCAGGGGAACCATGGCTTCCCAAATTCTTTTGGCCCACTGCGGACAGCCGGATACTATTCCTTCTGAATTGCATATTAAATTTGACGCTCTCGCGTCCCATGATATAACCTATGTAAATATTATTCAGACGGCAAAGGCAAGCGGCCTTGAAAAATTTCCGGTGCCCTATGCGCTGACCAATTGCCATAATTCACTTTGCGCTGTGGGCGGAACCATTAATGAAGATGATCATCTGTTTGGACTTTCCGCGGCGAAACGTTACGGCGGAATTTTTGTTCCGGCTCATCTTGCAGTAATCCATTCATATGTCCGCGAAACCATGGCATCGCCGGGGAAAATGATCCTTGGAAGCGACAGCCATACCCGTTACGGTACACTCGGAACAATGGGAGTGGGCGAGGGCGGAGGAGAACTTGTAAAGCAGGTGCTTGGCCAGAGTTACGATGCGCCGTGGCCGCGGATCATAGCTGTTTATCTTACAGGCAAACCCGGTCCGGGAGTCGGTCCGCAGGATGTGGCGCTTGCTGTAATCGGGGAAGTTTACAAAAACGGATTTGTTAAAAACGCAGTAATGGAATTTGTCGGCGACGGAATCTCATCGCTCAGCGCAGATTACCGTGCCGGTATAGATATTATGACGACAGAGACAGCCTGCTGGTCTTCGATCTGGGAAACCGACGAAACAGTCCGGCAATATCTTGAAACCCACTACCGCGAAACCGAATACAAAAAAATTGCCCCGGCCGCTCTGGCATATTATGATGGCCTGATCCATGTGGATCTTTCACAAATTAAACCAATGATCGCCCTGCCTTTCCATCCCAGCAATGTTTTTGAAATAGACGCCTTCCTGGAAAATCCCGGCGACATCTTAAGGCAGATTGAAAAAGACGCTGCCGAACTAATAGAAAGTCCGGATATTAAGCTGCATTTGACAGACAACATAACTGATAAAAATAAAGTACGCGTGGACCAGGGTGTGATCGCCGGCTGTGCGGGCGGAACATTCGAGAACTGCATGATGGCCAATACCATACTGGCCGGGCACAGCAGCGGCGGCGCAAAGGGAAACGAAGGATTTGGCCTTTCGATTTATCCCGGCAGCCAGCCAATTTTTTTGGAGCTTGCGGAGAACGGCGCTATTGCTTCGCTTATGGCCCAGGGTGTAATTATACGTTCCGCGTTCTGCGGACCCTGTTTTGGAGCGGGTGATGTACCGGCCAATAACGGTCTGTCGATCCGGCACACAACCCGCAACTTCCCGAACCGCGAAGGCTCTAATCCCGGCAAGGGCCAGATATCTTCGGTCTGTCTGATGGACGCCCGCAGCATTGCGGCCACTGCCCTAAACGGCGGCTTTCTCTGTTCGGCGCAATCCCTTGGACTTAAAAATTACAGTTTCCCCTATCATTTTGAACTTTCCCCTTATCTTACCAGGGTCTACAACGGAACAGGCAAACCTGATGTCAATGCTGAAATTCGTTACGGTCCCAATATCGTTGACTGGCCGAATATGGACAATCTTGGAAACAACCTGCTTTTAAAAATTGTTTCGTATATCACCGATCCTGTTACCACAACTGACGAACTCATACCTTCCGGCGAGACATCTTCCTACAGATCCAATCCATTGGGCCTTGCCGAATATACTTTATCGCGCAAAGATCCGGCTTATGTAGGCAAAGCTAAAGCTGTGCGCGACGCGGCGGCGGCCCTGAACAACAGTGCGAAAAATTCCGCTGCGAAAGACACTGTTCCAAAAGATGCTGGAATTAATGCTGCGGTAAAAACGCTGCCGGAACTTGCGGCTGTGTTTGATGTTCTAAGGAAAATTCCCGGATTCAACGCAGCTGATCTTCAATTTGCATCGGCGATTTTTGCGAACAAGCCCGGGGACGGAAGCGCCCGCGAGCAGGCCGCAAGCTGCCAGAGGGTTTTGGGCGGCGGCGCCAACTTCGCCCGTGAATACGCGACCAAGCGCTACCGGTCCAATTTAATTAACTGGGGAATATTACCGTTTATAATTGGGGAGCCGTCTTTTAAAAATGGAGACTATATTTATATACCGAATATAGCTGCTGCTGTTAAAAACAGTTCTCCGGATCTGACCGCTTATGTTGTCAGCGGCGGCAGTGTTCAGGAGTTAGCGCTTAAAGTACCTGAACTAAATGACAGCGAACGCGAGCTGATTTTGGCAGGCAGTCTGATTAATCTGAACAAGCTTGCTTTAAAAAATTAACTGAAGAAAGTTTAAAAGAATTTACGGCGAACCTCATAAAAGTACATGAATAAATTTTTTTTAGCAGAGGATCTCACGGAGGCATCGAACCTTTGGTTCGCGAGTACACTGAGGACACGGAGTAAAGATAAAAGAGAAAAGAGAAATGAGAAAAGAGAAATGAGAAAAGTAAATATGCGCTCTTTGGCGCATAAAGTTATTAATAAAATTGCGCTATTCGGCGCATTCTATCTTTTTTAATTTTTATTAATTATTTTTTTCTCCGTGCGTCCCTGTGCCTTTGCGAGCTCTGTGAGAGCTTATTTATTCGTGTATGTTCGTGCATGTTCGTGAACGTACCTTTGGTACGATTCGTGGTTAATTCTTCGCGGTAAATTTTTTTTTAACTTTTTCCCGCTGCAGCGAGCATTTTTTTAAAAGCCTGGTCCGGGTTCTTCATCTCGCGGGAACCCCGAGTAATTTTGCATAAGGAAAGCCCCAGGATTTCCGCGATCCTGCGCTGCGGGATTTTTTGTTCCAGAGCTTTGACCAGGGCCCACCTGGCGGCGATGTCGGCGGCTTCGGCAGGAGTTAAAAGACGGCGCAGGAATTTTTTTATTAAAGCTGCGTCCCTTGTGTTTGCCAGTGCTGCCGACAGTTCGTCCAGGTTTTCTTCCACACGCGGATCATCTTTTTTCATAATAACTCCAGCAGTTCTTCTGGTTTATCAATGATGCGTCTTGCGCCTGCGTTTAATATAATATCTCTTGAACGGTAACCCCAGCTTACGCCCAGCGGGAAACAGCCGGAAGTTACCGCTGTTTCAATATCGACTTCCGAGTCTCCTGCAAAGATAACTTCCGCAGGTTGTAAATCCATATCAACCAGAAGTTCCCATACACAGGACGGATCCGGTTTGCGCGGTTTACCGAAGATTTCGCCTCTGATAAAATCAAATGAACCAACCGGAAAAAGGCCGTTAACTACTGCCTGAGCGGTTTGATCCGGTTTGTTTGTCAGCACGGCTGTACGGATTTTTTTTTGCTTAACCTGCGATATCAGTTCGGTTATTCCGGGATAAGGTTTGGTATAAACCAGCGGAAATGCCGAATAAAAGGTCACGGCATCATCGGCGACCTTGTCTGCAAAATTAATTTTATCCTGCGGCAGACAGAGAGCGGCCAGACGGCGGATACCCCATCCTACTTTTTCCCGGTAAGCTTCTGTCTGTAGGGCCGCGAATCCGTTTTTTTCAAGAGCCTTGTTCATGCTGGCCGCGATGTCTCCCAGAGTGTCTATCAATGTGCCGTCAAGATCAAATATTATGCCTTTGCGTTTCATAGTCATATATTAACGATTCCCCGTATTAATTTATATCATGGGCGTAGAATGCGAAAGCCTGTATTGTTACTCCGTATGTATGGTTCGCTGTCATACCGGTAAACAGAGCGGGTATTGGAAGATGTATCGGTAAAAGATCCTCCGCGAACCACACGCTGGATTATAGATTCTGAGTCTGCGGGATTGTAACCAGTGGGATTTGAGACATTGCCGCCGGGATATGGTCCATACCAGTCCCAGCACCATTCACGTACATTTCCGCTCATATCAAAAAGCCCAAGGCTGTTGGATGATTTTTTTCCAACTTCATGGGTAATGCCTGCGCTGTTGGGATTGTACCAGGCGACTATATCTGCGTTATTACTGCCGGCATAGGTATAGTTCCCGGGCGAATTGTTGCCGCCTTTTGCCGCGTATTCCCACTGAGCTTCAGTAGGCAAACGGTAACCGTCTGAACCCGGGACAATTTCTATTTTATTCCAAATCGAATTATTGTCTGCCGGAACAGAACCCCATAACAGGGGATCTGTGCTGTTAAATGCGGGAATACGGTATGCAGGAGTAAGATTTGCCATCACGCTTAATTTATTACAGAATGCGACAGCATCATACCAGCTTACATTTTCTACGGGCAGATTCCCTGAATTTCCGTCCGCCGAACTTTTATTTGAACCTGGATTAATCCCCATTACATGATTATATTGTTCCTGTGTTAATTCATAACTGCTGATATTAAAACCGGTCATTGTTACGGTAGTAATTGGCAGTTGATCAAATCCGCCGCTTGACGGCAGGTTGCGGCCCATGTCAAATGTACCGCCTGGTATCCATATCATTCGGTGGGCAATTCCTGCGAGAACCGATTTATTTTTTAAGTCATTCATAAAATCGTCTTCGAATGCACAGGACATCAGCTGGATTAAAATTAATAATATTATTAATGGATAAATGGAGTGTAATTTTTTCATTGAACAGCTCTTATTGTATATCCGACAGATACTTTATGATTGATAACAGTAAAATTGGTTCTGATTGAATATGAAATATTTAAATTATCAAAAAGATTAATGCCTATTGCAGCATCGCTGGTAAATGTCTGATAATGCGCTTTTCCGTCGGTTAAGTATATGTATTCATCGGAACCTGTTTCATATGTATATTCAGCATACATAAATCCGCCGCCGACACCTGCGAATATTCCTCCGCTGCCTGGAAACGGCAGGAATAAATTCAGATGGATATACGGAAAAAGCGAATAATAACCTTTGCTTTTATATTTACTTAATAAACCCCAATCCAGACCGGCTTCAAAGAATAAATAATTTAAAGGCGCCCATGTTAAATCCGCGGAAAGGACTACCATTGGAGTATTGAAAGTTGAGCCTATTGATAAACCAATTGTATTAAAATGTGTATTCTTTTTTGATCCTGTAAAATTGACAGGCGCCGGCAGGTAAGATGATTGATTGGCTGATCTGGAGGGATCCGGTTCCTGGGTTAATACTGGCGGCGCAGCGGATGATGGTTCAGCAGGAGACGGCGGCCCGGCAACCGGCGGCGCAGCAGGAGACGACAGCTCTGCAGGAGACGACGGCTCTGCAGGAGACGACGGCTCTGCAGGAGACGACGGTACCGGAGCAGGTATCGGCGGCAATATAAAAGCTACTGCAGCCGATTTTTCACTTTCGAATCCATTCTGGGTTGCCGTTATCCAAAAATAATAATTTACATCGTTAATTAATCCGCCTATATTTATCACAGTTCCGCTTGTATTGCTGCTTATTAAGACTGCGGAAGCCGGATCATTGTGGGTACTGTAATAAACCCTGTAGTTTATTCCGGTACCGGAACTATCCCAGTATAGATTTACACTTCCTGCTCCCGGATACCCTGTCCGTACATTGCGGGGAGCAGCCGGCGCAGCCGGCGACAGTACGGCATTTCCAAAAAACTGGCTGTAAATAGCAGGAATTTGGTCCCTGTTGCTTGCGTTTGCAACATCGGCGCCTGTTCTGTTAAAAATTTCCTTTACATCAAGACCGGGTGTTTTAAGGTTGTTTAACAAATAAGTGGTGAAAAGGCCGTTGCGGCCTGTACCGTCCCTGGCAACCTTGCCGGCGCTGGTCGCGTAAACTATGATGCTGTCAGCCGGAGCATTGACGCTCGCAAGCCCCCTGTCTGCGGAGCGGTCCCATGAAGCCGGAAAATCGCGGCAGGCATCCAGAATAACCATATTCAGCATGTTGCCGGCTTCGTTCAGCATATCCAATATCACTTGTACAGAAAGGGCGCGTTCCCGTAAAAAATTTCTGTCCGGAATATTGGCATCAACCGGAATCAGATAATTTATCCCGTCCAGCTGAACGCCGTGGCCTGCATAATAAAATAAACCGTAAGCCTGGCTTCCTGCGGCCGAAAGCTGACTTTTGAACCTGATTACGGCAGATTCCATTTGACGGAGGTTACCGTCCAGAATTTTTTCCGTAGTAAACCCCAGGCCCTGCAATACTTCAGTAATGTCATTGGCGTCGTTTACCGGATTTTGCAATGTACCAAAATCAGCATAATTAGCATTGCCGATGATCAGGGCGAATTTTTGCTGTGCGCCGATGATCGCAGCCAGAAATAAAAAAAATATTATTAACATTTTTTTCATGCTGAATTATCCATTTATTGCTTGTTATTTATATGGTAATGTTACTTTTGACGGCAGTCAAGCCGGACAGTTGTCACTATTGGTGTTTGTGTATCTCATTGACCGATCATTGCCGAACTGGTATCATATCATAAGAGGTAAATTTAATAATGAAAATAAAAATTCCTGTAATTGCTATATTTTCAATTATAATTGTTTTAACCTTATCAACCTGTGATTTAGATGGCTTTGGCCCTCCCAAAGGGCTGCAGGTGATGAAACTGACATCTACCAATAGTATCCATTTAACATGGGATGGAGTTACCGGCGCAGTTGGGTACGACATTATTTACAGGACAAACCTGGACAGCAAATCTACACAGCGGACCCTTACAACCGGCTGTACAATCACCGCATACGATGATTCCATCCGTTTTAATTCTGATATTACCGCGGTATATTATTCGGTTAGGGCATATAAATATACTAAAGACTCAAACAATAATACAACAAGAAAAGATTCTGATTATTGCGCTGCTGTAGTAATTTACAGTAATTAATGCATAGTAATCAACCTGACAGAAGGTATTACAAATCATGGCGTTAAAAAATGAAGCGGTAAAAGAAAGCGATCGCAGCATTCTGCGAGAACTTGCCCAGAAGGTTGCAGAAATTGCGGCCCTGCCTGTACAGGAAGAAAAAAAACGTCTGTGGCGGCGGCTCAACGGCTTGTTTCCCGAACGGCCCATGGTCTGCATTGACCAGATCTGCTGGAACGAACTGAATACCAGCGGTGAACTGACCCTGCGCTGCGAAGATTCAGAATGCCGCGTATACGAAGATAACTTCAGAAAAATTTTATACCAATGGAAAAACTTCCCTGTGGACATGGTTGTCGAACCGGTAATCAAAGTGGAAAAGGCAATAACCAATACTGGTTTTGGAATTTCCACGCAGGAGGAAACCCTGCTTACCGAGGGCAAGGAAGCGATCCTCAGCCACAAATTTATTAATCAGTTCCAATCGATTGATGATGTTGAAAAAATCAAAACTCCCATGATTAATCATGATTCGGCGGAAACCAAAAGGCGTATGGAAAAAGCGGCCTGGCTTTTTGACGGAATCATGCCGCAGCGTGAAGAAGGCCTGAGCCCCTATTTATCAATCTGGGATCCGATAGCCAACTGGATGAGTGTTGAAGGCGCCCTTTACGGTCTGGTTGACCAGCCTGACATGATGCACGCCATGGCAAAAAAAATAGCGGACGGTTATTTATCAATGCTTGACCAGCTTGAAGAACAGGGGCTGCTCTGCCGCAGCCAGGCGCTTATACATTGTACCGGCGCGTTTACAGATGAATTGCCCGCGGAATTTTTTAATCCGCAAAAACCAAGGACCAAAGATATCTGGATGTTCGGTCTTGCGCAGATGTTTTCTACTGTATCTCCGGCAATGTTTGAGGAATACGAAATCAATTACATGATGCCGATATTTAAACGCTTCGGCCTTGTTTACTACGGCTGCTGTGATCCCCTTGACGGCAAGATGAATGAAGTTCGTAAAATACCGGGCCTGCGTAAAATTTCCATGAGTCCCTGGGCAGACAGAGAAAGGGGCGGAGCGGAAATCGGCGCCGATTATGTGTTTTCCTGTAAACCAAATCCTGCCTATGTTGCCACTACAAAATTCGACGAAGACCTTGTGCGTAAAGATTTATCCGGCGTTAAAGAAATATGCCGTAAAAATAATTGTCCGCTTGAGTTTATTTTAAAAGATATAAGCACCGTAAATCATGAACCCCGGCGTCTTAACCAATGGGCAAAAATCGCAATGGAAGTTGCCGGAGCATAACAAGGAGTAAAATATGCAGCCAATTCTGAAAGAATTACAAAAGATCGGAATTATCCCGGTAATAAAAATTGATGACGCAGAAAAAGCAGTCCCGCTGGCCAAGGCATTGATCGCCGGAGGCATTCCCTGCGCGGAAGTGACGTTCAGGACAGCCCAGGGCGAGGAAGCGATCCGCCGTATTAAAAAAAATGTCCCGGGGATCCTGCTGGGAGCCGGGACCGTTCTTACACCTGAACAGGTCGACAGGGCAGCTGACGCGGGCGCGGCCTTTATCGTCAGCCCCGGGTTTAACCCAAAAGTAGTAAGCCGCTGTATTGAAAAGAACATACCTGTTACGCCCGGATGTTCATGCCCCTCCGATATCGAGCAGGCCCTTGCGTTCAATCTGGAAGCCGTTAAAATATTCCCGGCCGAACAAATCGGAGGTCTGGATTTTATTAAGGCCGTGGCCGCTCCCTACACTTCGATGATGTTTATTCCGACCGGCGGCATCAACGCCTCAAGCATAGCCAAATATACCGCTTACGAAAAAATCCTTGCATGCGGCGGCTCATGGATGGTTGGTTCCGACATGATCAATGCCGGTGAATTTGATCGCATTACAACGCTCTGCCGCGAAGCAATATTAAGTATGTTAAATCTTTCTGTAGTCCACATCGGAATAAACGCCGCCGCAGAAGAAGACGCGGTAAGGGCTGCCAAACTGTTTGAAACGCTTTTTGGTTTTACGGTAAAGCCGGGTAACTCTTCGATCTTCTGCGCTGATGGTATTGAAATAATGAAGAAAGCAGGTCCCGGTAAAAACGGCCACATCGCCGTTGGTACAACCAGTGTAGTAAAAGCGGCGGCATTTCTGGAAAGGCAGGGAATACAGTTTAACAATGATGCCGCAAAAACCGACGCCAAAGGAAATTTAACGGTGGTTTATCTTAAGGATGAAATCCTTGGCTTTGCGATCCATTTGGTTCAGAAAAAATAACAGTTAAAATAACAACTAAAACAACGGAGAAAATTTATATGAATAAGGTAATCACGTTTGGAGAAATAATGTTGCGTTTGGCGCCCGTTGGATATTACCGTTTTGTACAGGCCGGTTCTTACGGAGCTACCTACGGCGGCGGCGAAGCCAATGTCGCGATAGCGCTTGCCAATTTTGGAATTGCTACCGCCTTTGTAACAAAACTTCCCAAACACGAAATCGGCCAGGCCGCGGTCAATACGCTTCGGCAGTTCGGCGTTGATACTTCGATGATAGTCCGCGGCGGCGACAGGGTAGGAATTTATTATCTGGAAAAAGGAGCCGCGCAGCGGGCTTCAAAGGTAATATACGATCGCTCACATTCGGCAATCGCTGATGCAGAAACTTCAGATTTTAATTGGGATGTGATTTTTAAAGATGTATCCTGGTTCCATTTTACCGGCATTACCCCCGCGCTGTCGGATAAAGCTGCGGCAGTCACAATGGAAGCGGTCAAAGCTGCAAAAGGAAAAAACATTACTGTATCCTGCGATCTCAATTATCGCAAAAATCTCTGGTCAAGAGAAAAGGCCAAAGAAGTAATGGGCCGCCTTGTTCCGTATGTAGATATTTGCATTGCCAACGAAGAAGACGCTTCCGATGTTTTTGGCATCAAAGCAAAAAATACCGATGTTAATTCCGGCGCACTAAACCGCGAAGGTTATAAAGAAGTCGCCAAAGCCTTAACCGATCGTTTTGGTTTTAAAAAAACCGCCATCACGCTACGCGAGTCAATTTCTGCAAACGACAATAACTGGGGCGGCATGCTGTTTGACGGCAAAGATTATTTCTTCTCCCGCAATTACGCGATACACATTGTGGACAGGGTCGGCGGCGGCGACAGTTTCGGCGCGGGTCTGATTTACGGCAGCCTCCAGGGCTGGAGCAGCCAGGAGACTTTGGAATTTGCTGTCGCGGCAAGCTGTCTTAAACATTCCATCGAAGGGGACTTCAACATGGTCTCTGTCGACGAAGTCAAAAAGCTGGCGGGAGGCGACGCGTCAGGCCGGGTGCAGCGCTAGTTTGTGATTTCATTGATTAACGTTTGCTTCAGTTCATCTGAGTCTATCAAACCGTTTGTGTAATGCGGATAATGGTTCTGTAAATAATTCTTAAGCCATACCGCGCTTTGTTGCTTTGATAGAATTTTCTTTTCATGTTTATAAGACAGTACTCTGCCCAATGTTGAAATATCACTTTCATTGATATCGTAAGTAAGCGAATCCCAAAAATCCGCTTCTGGCACCCCGGGAAATACCTGTGCTGGCGGCGGACCGTAAACACAGACACCGCATTGTTTTGCCAGCCTGACATGGCAGGTAATATCCGGATCAGGGAAATCAGTATCCACAATATTATTTTTAGTAAAACATCCGGCTGCTAAATCGCTGAGCATCTGTTTGTATTTTGCGGTCCAGGCTCCGCTGTAATGGAACTGGCAGCGCGCCGGGTGTTTCCACGGTTTTAGATCGCTGTCTTTAATCGCGGACATTTCCAGGGGAGAAGGCCGGTGGTCAATATCGATAATTTTTGCCGCCAGCAAAAGTCTTTCGCCGCGCGGGATACGCCTTTCGCTGATTATCAATAAATCAATGTCGCTGGTTTGTTCGTTAAAACTCTCCAGCGCAATGGAACCGTGAATGTAGATTCCGATAAGGCTGTTCCCAAGACAGTCCAGCCAGATATTTTTTACCTGCTCTATTTGTGTTTTTACCGCGGCTGGCAGTGTTTGGTAATACCGGTGTTTACAATAACTATTGTCAATCCGCTGATTCATGTTTGACCATTTCCAGATATTTCATCATACCGTCTTCTTCATTCTGATTGTATGTAAAACCAAAGTGTCCGGCGACCTGCAGCGCCAAATTATGGAATAAACCACACATTGCGTAAATCGAATTCCAAATTTCAGCATAGTCTGCGCCGGAGTATGTTTTGCGATATTGATTGTACAAATCCTCCGGCAGATAGTGTTTTATGTACTTACAATTTTTACCTACCGAAAAATTAAAACCGTTTTCAACGCCGATAAACCAGCCAATCATATAATGAAGCTCCGGCCTTATTATTTCATTGAGCATGTACATGACATAGGGCAGTTCGCCGCGGGCTATTCCTTTGGCGGCGTTGTTGAGGCACCACCAGAATTCGTTGCAGCAGGATAAATAAAAATGTTCGTCCGGTGGTTTGATGTGCCATTTTTTGTCCGATGAGGGAAGTTTTGCCGGTAAGAATCTGCTGCCGTTGTCTTTATCCAAAAGCATCACGGCTGGTTCGCCGTCATCTGTATATTTGGTAAAAACAAAACTTAAATCTATACGTACGCCGTCTTCAAAAATTATAAGGTAGTTAAAATTACCGTCACCCTCCGGGAACCTCATGGTCTCGGGCATCTGCATAATCAGGGGCTTCCCGAATTTTTTAGCAATCCAATCTGGTTTGTTGTAAAACGGCGTTATATCGGTAACAAAATAAGTTATATCATAATCCTGAAAAATATCCTTTGGCGCAGCGGAATTGGCCCTGGAACCGGAAAGCAGGACAGCCCTGATTCTGTCGTCCTCTGCGGCTGTCTTAAGTATTAATTCATATACTTCAGTTTCTTTACGCATGATTTAATTTATGTTATTATAACATTAATGAAGCAATTTGCCTTCCATGCGAAAATACACGGAAAAGTCCAGGGTGTAGGTTTTAGATATTACACAGTACAGGAAGCCAAAAAAACCGGCGTTTACGGCTGGGTTAAAAACATTGAAAACGGTGATGTAGAGGTCTGGGCAGAAGGTTCGCAAAAAAATATCGATTCGTTTCTCAAGTGGCTTTACCGCGGTCCGGCAGGCGCCAGGGTAAGCTCGATAGAAAAAGACGATATTCCGGTCCAGGGTTTTAAAGAATTTAATATTGAATATTAGGGGCTCCGGCATTATTCCGTGATTTTGCCGTTGTTTTGGTTACCTATTCCCTTTTTCCAATTTAAAGTATTATTAATCAGGTAAAAAACATTTAAAAATTACAGGAGATGGCCGTATGGACATCACTTCTCAGCATGCTGACAATACGCGATCTGATTTCTATTTTGAACGATCAAGGCTTAACAATTTATTCACGGAAGCTGTTAAGTATCCCCTTGTCTTTGTATGCGCCGGCGCAGGTTACGGCAAGACCAGCGCGGTTCATGATTATCTGGAAAAGTATAAGGCCGATACGGTCTGGATTCAGCTTTCAGAATTTGATAATATCAGTACACGTTTTTGGGAACATCATGTCAACGCCTTCGCGCAAATAAACAAACCCCTGGCAAAAGCAATAGAAAAATTCCGTTTTCCGGATACCGCATAAAAATTAATTCAATACATGGTAATGCTGCGCAGCCTTGCCGGCGGGAAACGGCTGATCTTTGTCATGGATGATACGCATATCTTAATGGAACCTTCCATTATCCGTTTTGCGGAGTATGTTGTTCACAATATAGTTCCCAATCATACCATTATTGTTATTTCGCGTTCTGCTCCCAGGATCAACATATCCAGTTTGGTTTCAAAGAACAAAGTTTTTAATATCGGCGAGGACGATCTTCGTTTTACGGAAGATGAATGCGCCCAGTATTTCCGCGGACTTGATATTTCTGTCCAGCCGGATAGTCTGCGAAAGATTATGGCCGATACCAATGGCTGGACTTTCGCGATTAACCTTATAGCGCGATCTTACAGGAAAGCGCCGGGGTATGACAGGTATCTGCGCAGTGCCATCAAGTCCAATATTTTTAATGCTATGGAAACAGAAATATGGGATGAAATCTCTGATGTCCTTAAAAAATTTCTGATCAGTCTTTCACTCATCGGTCATCTGTCTATTGATCTTATTTTTCTGCTGGCAAGGGGCAGCGAAGAATTGATTGCCGAACTTGAGTGGCAAAACGCGTATATCCGCCGGGACAACTATATAAACGCGTATCTTATACATCCCCTGTTCCTGGAATTTTTAGCGGCGAAACAAAATCTGCTCCCTGAGGAAGATAAAAAAGAAACATATACGATAGCGGGAGAGTGGTGCGGCCGGAACAGTTTTATAATAGATGCGCTTTCATATTTTGAGAAGAACGGTGATTATGACAGGATTGTTTCGCTTATCGAAGGATTGCCTTTCCAAATACCTTTTGACATTGCCAAATTCTGCGAGCCAATACTCGACAGGGCTCCTGCTCAGGTTTTTTATGAAGTAAAAGATCTTGTTATTATCCGTCTTAGGGTCTGTATGTGCCAGGGCTTATGGCAAAAAACAATTGAGCTGGCCGAATATTATGAAAAAAAAATTTTGGCAATACCCGGAGATGACGCTTTCAAAAAACGTACCCTTGGCGGCATTTATTACAGTTTGGCGATTATGCGCACCGCGCTGTATATTGCCGATGATCACTGTGATTTTGAAATATACTTTAAAAAATTTATTGATTCAGTATCGGGGCTGGATGATCCCGGCAAATTACCCCTTTATTCACCGGAAGGGCCGTGGATAATTCTGACCGGTACTTCAAGAAAAGGCGCGCCTGAGGAATATATTACAGCATTGACCAAAACAGTTGCCCTTATATCCGGTCATTTCAGCGGACACATGGCAGGTACAGACGATCTCGCACTGGGAGAGCTGCAGTTTTACCGTAATGATATCGGCAATGCCGAACTCTCGGTTACCCGCTGTCTTAAACAGGCGCGTGAAAGCAATCAATATGAAATTATTCACCGCGCGTATTTTTATTTACTGCGCATCGCAGTTGCCCGGGGGAATTGCGGCAAAGCTGAACAGGCGCTTAAGGATATAAAGGCATACCTGGACAGGGATGAATATGATAACCGCTATATTAATTATGAAATTTCCCTGTGCTGGTATTACTGTACACTGGGTTTGCCCGAAAAAATTCCGGACTGGTTAAAACTTAATTTTTTACCTTATGCGTACACCACGCTGATAGAAAATTTTTCCAATCAAATGAAAGCCAGGTACTGCTACCAGACCCGTAATTTTCCTCCCCTGCTTTCGTATATCAGTGAAATGAAACAGCGTGAATCATATTTGTTCGGAAGAATTGAATTGCTTGCCATTGAGGCCTGCGTTCATTATAAAATGGATGATATTAAAACAGCCGGTCTCACCCTGAAGGAAGCATATGAAACAGCGTCTCCCAAAAATATTGTAATGCCGTTTATAGAACTGGGTAAAGATATGCGTACGCTGACCGCATGTTTAATAAAAGACATCGGATCAGTAATTCCTGTTGAATGGCTGGAAAATATTAACCGCAAATCGGCATCCTATGCCAAACAATTGTCCCATGTCTGCGCGGAATACAGACAAACCAGCGGAATGACAGAAAATATAATTATTACTCCAAGAGAGCGTGAAATACTTCTGGATCTTTCCCACGGGCTTACAAGAATGGAAATA
>WQZG01000035.1 GCA_009780855.1 Treponema sp. | reverse complement strand
TGATATGAACTGGTTTTGTGAGTAGTCTGTATATTTGAATCTTGGCATATTTATATGATAGCATAGAATTGTGGTTATTGCAAATTATTTTAAGATTTAGATATAAATTCGACAAACTCAACATGGATTTTTCGTCATCATAAAAAACAATTTCTTCGCAGGCCGGGGCAGGGGGATTATTGCGGCAGGATTGAGGCAGCAGAACCCGGACTAGGCTGCGTTTCTCCGGTGTTTTGTTCCAGACGCAAACCGATGAACCAATAGCCAGGATAGTTTCTGTTTTTACATTTGTTTCAATATCAACGGAGCATATTATTAAAGGAAAAAGCAGCGGAGAAATATCCGGGATCGCGGTAATATCCGGATCCGCAAAAACAAGGTCAACCAGTTTTCCCGGTCTGTAATTTCCTTCTATCCGGATTGGTCCGCGTATTCCTTTGCTTAAAAAAAAGGCTTCCGGTATTTTGCGATCGCAGTCCGGGCTTTTGATACCCTCTTGTTCCAATGCCTTTGCCGCGGCGGTTCTGGCGGAATAATGATCGAATTTAAGTTCCAGCAGCGCCTCTGTTCCTTCAAAAGATTCTGTTTGCGCGGGAACCGCTGAATATTCAATCGCCGTATTTTTGGTTGTATTTTTAACGGAAGAAAGGATTTTTGCGCAGCGTTCATTTTCTGTGCTGTAAATTAAAAGCGATGGCCGCCAGCGTGTTTCGATCGCGGCAAATGAACGGCCGTCTTCGAGCCGGCCTATCAAGCAGAGCCTGTCACGGCGCATATCCGCGTAAGCGTGAACAATAAAACCGTTTACGCAGTTATTCATTATTAATCCCGCCCAAAGCGCTTGTTTACGATTTTATCATTATGTATCATATATAACGTATATTTCAACTGTTACAGAGGAATAACCATGTCCAGGCCGATTGAAGTAATTATTACATTGATTATATTCCTTTTTATAATAAATTCATGTGCTGTTTCAAAATCAATTTATCTGGGTTCCGATGATTACTCGGACAGGGTGGGCGCGCATATAACCGGCATTAACGCAAACACAGAAAACATCAACGGAACTTTTCCGGAAGCTGTGTACATAAAAACCAGAACCCAGACTTTTAATTCGTATCATTATTATATTCTTGATAAAGGGCTTATCTGGTACAAAAGTATCTATTCCAGCAGCTCCGGCAGCCCGGACAGTCCGGGAAGCGGGCCAAAGGAATGGACCCTTTTTACGGAAACCGGACTTCCCCATAACGCCGAAAGCCCGGGATTTAAGGAGACTGATTTTATAAGTGAAATATCCGCAGACGCCGATGAACTGGTCGCGGTTTCCAAAGAGGGGAATTTTTACCGTTATTGTTTTGACAGCATACTTACGCGGTCCGCCAATGTCTGGTTTGACAGGCAGGGCTGGCCGGCCGAGGAGCAGCTTTATTTTGACAGGCGTACGGCAGCCAATCTCGCATGGGCTCTTGGCAAACGGAACAAGCAGGTCCTTTATCAGGATGATATTTTTGGCAACCAGCATAACAACGGCCTTTTGGAAATTGCGACAACCTATGTCCTTCTGGAAGACGGCCAGGAAATCTGCTACGCCGACAGCGGACTGCCCAGTGATTTTTCGCGGAACTTTATTGGGCCGCAGAGGGGAACATTCAAATCCGTTTCACTGTCCGCAAGCGGTTCAACCATGTTTGTCATTAACAAAGCAGGCGAAATGTATACCCGTCTTGTCGATTTTGATACGTCCGGCAGTAACCCCATGGGATTTCAATATACCTATGTTCCGTTTAAGTCCGAATTAACGGGAGCCGAATCCGCATCCAATAACCTTAGTCCCTGGGCTCTGCCGGCGGAAGACTGGCGGCTGCAGCCAAAAATAAACCTGACCGGCAAAGCTGCCATTACGGGCCGCATTACCATTTTGCAGAACGGACAGGGCAACAGCGCCAGGGAGCTGCGTGTTGCCGGAATTGATCAAGACGGGCAAACAGGTTATTGGAGCAAACAGATATTTGACGATGTATGGCAATTTAAAAAAGCTCCCCTGAATTTTTCGCAGGACGAGATTCTTGTAACCGCGGAAACTGAAAACAGCAGCGGGCAGCGCGGCCCCTCAATGGATAAAAGTTATTCCGGTTACAGGTGGACCGGCAGCAGGGAAGATAACACGATGCAATACTGCATTCCGGATTTTAACATTCTTGAGGGAGACTGCCGTCTGCAGATTAATTGGCGGGGCGAGACCTGCACCTTAAAACTTTTTCCGGTTGAAATGTGGACATATGTTACACGCGATTATTTGCCCGGCAGAAACGGCCCGCCAAAAATGTTTTTAACTACCCTTGAAATACCGGAGAATGCTTTTGATTCGTTAAGCAATGATTTTACCAAACTGCTCACGGAAGAATTCGGCGCATTTGACAGGGCGCTTTTTCATTATACCATTGCTGCAACCGGCAGCTTCCTGATTATGCGCGAACTTACCGGTTCGGATTCGGTGCTGTATCTGACCGACGGTACCGTAACGGATCAATATTCAGAATTTAATACAGGCAGGTATATTGAAAATCTCAAAGAAGTAAACCGTTTTTATTCAGAAGAACTTTGCCTTCCCCAAAATACCGCCCTTACGTTAACCGAACTGAACGAAAAATCCGCGCTCAACAAACAGTTCGTCAATGAACTTAAATATAAAATCCGTGTTTTAAACTGGTCCAAATTAACCGCGTTTGAAATAAACCTGGGTTATCTGCCCGGCAATTTTATCGGGAAAACCACGCCTCTGCGCTTTATACCAAAAATCCGTATTGTAACAAGTTACGGGGAAGAGCTTGTAATGGCCAATAACGCCTTTATTGATACAATAACCAATAGCCGGGTTAGGTTATACGAAAAAATGATTGAAATTCTGGAAACCCGGATTTTATGCTACAATGATCTGGCCAAAGAAATTTCGAAAAAACCGGAAGCTGACCGTTCAAACGGAATTGCACTGCCTGCCTGGTATTCCGATAAAATTGATGATTACTGGGATATTGCCGGTCTGCCGCGCACTGTAACCGGTGCTTTTAATGTACCCGGCCAGGGTAATAACTCCGCCCGGATTCCGGCTGCCGTGTCCGTTGTTCATTCGCCGCTGTCAGGGCAGAATATTTCCGGCTGGTATCTGGATGTTAACTCCAGCGGGAACAACTTAATTTTCCTGGAATCAAGGGGCTGCGCCAAAAATATTTATTTGCGCAAAGGTAAAACTCCGCAGAAAAAAAAGGTGCAGCTTGATTGTACTTTATTTATCAACGAAAGCGCCTGCAGTCCGGATGAATTAAATATTGCAGCAAACAGTCTGGAGCGTTTTTTTGTCGGAAAAGATAAAACCATTAACGTCAGAATCACATTTGACGGCGAAAAATTCGAAATAAGGGAAAATCCCGCAAAACGCGCCGATTCCTTAATTTTTAGCGGAACATTGCCGAATTAATATTTATCTCTTTTACTTTTCTAATTCCTCCTTTCTAATTTCTCCTTTCTCTTTTCCTTTTGAACCGCGGCCCCGCAACAGCGACATAAACGCCGGCGAGCACCAGTATTGCGCCCAAAATCTGGAGCGGGCGCAGACGCTCGCCCAGGACAAAATATCCGCCTATGGCGCTTATTACCGGTATAAAATTTATAAAAACCGAAGATGAAACTACTCCCAGTTCGTTGAGGGCAAGCGCGTAAAACCAGTAACCGATGGCCGAACAAAAGATGCCAAGAAATACCACATGGCCCCATACCCACAGATCCACATTTCCTGCGCCATGCATCAACAAGCCAAGCATGGGGGGATTTTTTTCAAATATTGCAAAAGGTAAAAATCCTATAAAGCCGATTGCCGACTGCCAGAATACAACAAAAATCCGGCTGTGGCGTTCAAACAGAGGCGGAGTTAAAAAACAGTAGATTACCCAGCTCGCGCAGGTGCCGGCCAGGAACAAATAACCTGCAGCCGAACCGTGCAGGGCAAGCGATACACCGGCTACCAGGCCGACTCCCGTCATTGAGACCAGCGCTCCCAGGCCCGGGAACAGGATTTTTTTCAGGAGGCTTTCCCTGTTATTTCCGCTGTTCTTGCTGTCCCGGTCTTCCTTTTTCCTGTTCGAAAAATTGACGCCCAATGTTTCCGCGATTAAAGTTATGACCGGAATAGCCGCCGTAATTATCGAAGCCTCGGAAGCCGGGACTCTTGCGACGCCGTTGTTTTCAAAAAAGAAATAAAGGGTAACCCCGGTAAGACCGGCGCCGGCAAGAAGCGGGATATCTTCTTTTTTTATTTTTTCTTCCGGTGCTTTTACACGCTTTAAAAAAAACAGAAAAACAACGGCGATAAAAAACCTTAACGCGCCCAGAGTCATCGGACCAAATACACCGACTGCAATTTTAATTGATACAAATGAAAAACCCCAGAACAGCATTGTTGCCGATACGGCGGCCAGGGCCCTGTTTCGCTCTGTCATAAAAAAATCAGGCCTGTTTTCTTAATTCTTCCACAAGTTTGAGAATGCCGGGTACTTCTGACTTCATGATCTCATCCCAGTCGTCTTTATAATTAAAGACCAGTTCATTACCGGGCTTCTCACCGATTGCTTTTACGAAATTCTGCAGAAGATGAAAATCTTTTTCGTAGCAGTGCATGGAGTTGGAACGGTGGGTATAGGTTCCGACTCCGACGCCGAGTTCGGCCGCGGCTTTTTCCTGGAGCATTATAAGGCCAAAGGCGTTGAAGAAAAACGCTTCCGGCAGATCGTTGGACCGGAACAGTACCATCATGTCGAGCTTCCCGCCGCGGATAAAAAACTGAATTGACTGCATGCATGCGGCGTCCTTGTTGCGGCTGTCGACCTCGTTGTCTCTAATCGTAATTATTGCCCGGCGGCTTTCGCTGTTGCGTTTTAATTCATTGATCACAAAAGGCATGTATTTGTTAAAACGATCGTGGTAGGTATAATCCCAGCCTGCGTTGATTTTAAAGTCCAGGATACCGTCAACCAGTTCCATAACATAGCGCTGTAAATCGTAGGCGCCGCCGATTATCAGTTTGGAAATACGGGGTTCCGCTGTTGGTTCTTCGATATGAACTGTCATGGCGCATTCTTTTTGCTTCTGGTTCCAGTCCGAACATTCCAGAATTGTGCCCATGGTTTCCAGTTCGATTAACGCCCTGTGATAGGCTTCTGTCAGGTTATGCCCGCGTATAAAAATCTCCTGCATTTTTTTCCTCCGGCCTTAAACTCTAGTGTTATTGGGCAGATGGGTCAAGACTTTATTATATTTTATTAAGATGGTATGGTTTTTATTTATGTATGAATGATTTTATCGCCATAGATTTTGAAACCGCGGACTTGTCTGCCGACAGCGCGATTTCTGTTGGTCTTGTCAAATACCGCGATTATAAACCTCTGGCTTCATATTATTCGCTTATAAAGCCGCCTGTGCCGTATATTAGGCCCGATTTTACCGAACTCCACGGCCTGACCATGGACGATGTAAAGGACGCTCCGGATTTTAAATATATCTGGGAAAACGAGATCCGCGGTTTTTTTACTGCTGTTCCGTTTGCGGCTCATAACGCGGATTTTGATATGAAAGTTTTGAGCGCCCTCCTGCATCTTTATGAAATACCTGTGCCGCAGATTATGTATTTTTGCACCCTTAAGCTGTCACGGCGCCTCTGGCCCGATCTGCGGTCGCATTCGCTTGCCAATCTGGCCAAGACATTTAACATTATTTACGACGCGCACAATGCCGTTGCTGACGCGGATACCTGCGCGAAGATAGTTGTGCTGGGCGCGCAGGCTGTTGCGCAGAAAAGTAAAAGAAAAAATATTATCGGTCTTGAAAGTCTGCTTAAAAAAACCGGAACAGCAATGCTTGAGCTCTGAGTCAAGGTCTTTTTACTAAGAAATTTTTACCATCTTTATGTTTTTTTGCGGGCATCTGATCGCGCAGATCCCGCAGCCGGTGCATAAATCCCTGTCTATTTTAATTGTATCCGGGCCGTCATATTGCGGGGCGAAGGAAATGCAGATTCGGTGACAAAGTCCGCAGTTTTGCGCGCAGCCGCTTTTTGTGACTTCCGCGTATCCGTCTTCCACGGTCAGTTCTCCGGCTGATTTTACTTCCGGTATAAGACTGCCCCTAAAATCGTCAATGCTTTTGTAACCGCGGCTGTCCATCCAGTTTTTTAGTCCTTTGATCATGGGGCGGACTATATCAAAACCGTTCATTATGACCGCTGTGCAGATTCCGGCGAGGTTGGCTCCGGCCATGAACATCTCAACTGCGTCCTTCCAAGTTGCAATTCCGCCGGTGGCCATTATTGCCGGCCTCGGGCCGCAGCGCCGCCGTATTTCGTAAGTGTCCCTTAACGCCAGAGGTTTAAGCCAGGGGCCGCAGAAACAACTCATGCTTGTTTCCATCTGAAGTCCGTAAGGGGACTGCGAAGGGTTATCAATGTTAATCGGCGGGATCCCCAGCCTGTTTGCCGTTCCGCTGACTGCGTCTGCGCCGGCCTCAAACAGTACAGCCGCTGTCTCCGCTATTTGCCCGCCTTCCGGAGTTAATTTTATAAACACCGGAATCCGGACTGCTTTTTTTATTTCTGTCAAAATTTTTGCGATCGTCTGCGGCTGCTGTCCAAGGCTGGCGCCGGTTTTTATCTGCCCGTTTTTATCTTCGCCGGAAGTTACTTCAACATTGTATGACATATTGGGGCAGCACATATTAAGCTCTATCGCGTCCGAACCGCAGCTTTCAAATTGCCTGGCCATGTTTACCCAGCCATTAATAAATGTGTCTTCGTCATTTTCTGGTGAACCGGACGGATCCCCGGCATAGGTAATGTTGGCAAAGAGCAGTAAATCGGTCAGTTCTTTTTTGGCGCCGCTTATTAGTCTGAGGCCTTCTTCCATGGTGAGCCGTTTTTCCGCAGTAAAGGCCAGGGCATTGTATTCGCGGAAGTATCCGTAGCGGGGTTTGTTGTTGATGTACGGCGCCGGATCAACGGAGAGTTTGATACTCGCGGCTGCCCAGCCGGTTTCTTCAATGCGCTTTAATTGTCTTACAGATTTGGAAGCCGGACCTGACGCGATGTAGAAAGGGTTTTTAAAATTCAGTCCGCCGGCACGGACCGGTATAATTATTTCTTCCATATTTTTTCCAGTATGTTACCGGGTTTACCCGGCATCCTGGTTGCGGATAACTCTTCCTTCCGCAGCGGATTTATAAATCATCTTTATTATGCGCAGGGCTTCAAGGCCGTCAATACCGCGCATGCCTTTTTGAGCGTCCCTGTCTTCCAGTGCACAATCAACAAAGTGTTCGATCTCCGCTGTGTAGCCGAGATTGTATTTTTCGTCCACCGCGGGCCTTGACCAGCCTGCGGTGATATCAGCTTTTTCTACCGTATACTCCAGGCCGTTTTTGCTGTAGGCCGAAATCGCGCTTGAGAAAGTCAAATCGAGGTGGAGGCAGCCGTCTGAACAATAAAAATCAATTACATCTTCCATGCCGCCTTCCGAGACATAGTTGCCCTCGAGCAGGGCGTAAAAACCGTCCTCAAACCTGATAATCGCGGCGCCCCAGTCCTCGCCTTCCAGCTTTTTGTGGAGCAGGTTGTTTTCCATTCCGCCGGAGCACATGGCGGTGAGTTCTTTCCATTTACCGTCCCTGATCGCGAGGAGGAAACCGGCCGGGTGTACGCCCATGTGGAGCATGCTGCCGCCGCCGCAATATTCCAGTGTCTGCGCAAAGGGGCTGTGGGAGCCGTTGTGGCATTCACGGCAGCGGACATATAACAGTTTGCCAAGTTTACCGCTTTCGATAATAGAGAGGGCCTTGCGTATGGCCGGAGCGCACAGCCAGTCTTCCGCGTAATAAATTTTTTTGCCGGCCTTTTGCGCAAAAGCGATCATTTCAACGCCGTTTTCCAGGATCGTTGCAAGCGGCTTTTCGCAGATAATATGGCGGCCCTTTTTTAACGCCGCCATCGCTACAGGATAGTGCAGGAAATTCGGCACGCATATATCTACCAGATCGCAGTCACATACATTTATCGCGGTTTCATAATCATCGTACTTATTTATATCGTCCAGTCCGTAATGTAGCGCCAGAGTGTCAATGCGGCCGGAGTTTTTGTCGCAGATACCGGTGATTTGCGCCTTGTCCCGGATACGCGAGTAAGCGTCAAGATGCAAATCCGCGCTAAAGGCCGCGCCTATTATTAAGACTTTAAGTTTTTGCGTTTTTACTGTTTGCGCTTTTATTGTTTGACTCAATATAAATCCCCTTAATACCAGCTCCCGCTAAAACCAACTCCCGTTGAGCGGCTGCTTTTTGGACATCATTTCAAATACACTATTCATGAATTTTACAGATTCATCAACCGCTGTTTCCAGAAGCAGTTTGCCTTTTTGGGCGGTTGCTTTGGTTGCCGCGCCCCAGATACCGTCCGGGCAATAACGGAGCACGCCTGCATAGTTCAGCATTGGTCTTTCTGTGTCCGGGAAAAAATTTTTTGCCTTTGACATATCCACCAGTTCAGGATGAAGGTACAGCATGAGCGAAGTTTCGATTTCGTTCGCGTGGATGCCGCCGGCTGACTGCAGAATCTCCAGCCTGTCAAAAGCGGGGCCGCAAATTTCAGTAGTATCGATTTTTACAACCATCAAATCCGGATTATGATCAGCGTTTAGCTCGCGCACGATCGGATTCATTACAAAGACGCCGCCGTGTCCCTGTACGATTGCAATCCGTTTAAACCCCTGGGCCTTAAGGTCCAGGCAGATGTCGGTCATCATCCTGTAAAAAGTATCGGAATGCATACCTATGCTGCCCCGTTTGCCGCGGTGTTCCTTGTTGGTGCTTATTGGCAGACCAGGTATGTAAAACCCTCCGGATTTTTCGGCAATGCCGCGCCCTATAGCATCGGCGATAATCCAGTCGGTCGCAACGCTCATGTGCGGGCCGTGCTGTTCGATGGAGCCTACCGGCAAAATTGCCAGTTCGGTGTCCTTAATGTCGTCTATGGAACCGTCCCATCCCCGAATCATTGCAGCCTCCGAGTTAAAAACTTGTAATTTTATATATCAGTATTATTATATATGGTCAGATTGTTCTTTTTCCAGTAACAGGATTTTTTCGTTCACCAAGTCATTTAATACTGTTTGAATTTCTTCCAAAGCTGCTTTTTGATATGTTTTTATCATTAAAATATGGTCATTTTTTTTCGAAAAAAGATCGGTTGGATCAATATCTAATGCTATAGCAAGTTTTTGTACCATTTCTGCAGAAGGGAATTTTACCGAATTTTCCAGCATCCCGATATAATTTGTAGATACTTCCGCCTTTTCTGCCAAAAAAGCCTGGCTCCAGCCCCGAATTTGCCGGAATTGTTTTAAATTTTTCGCAAATATTTCTTTTATATTTGTCATTACATAATAAAACTTCATTATGATTTTATCTGACATAATTTACTAAACAACATACTTTAAGTATTGACATTTTCTTAATTATCACATACTCTAAGTTATGGTATTATTATAAATCTTATAAAAAATGGATTTATATTCAAAAAAATTTATTAATGGAGTTTATTTTATGAAAAAATGCGTTAAAAAGAAGGCGGGTATATTGTTATTTACACTTGTAATAATACTTGCCGGATGCGCCACTACCCAGCATGAATTGGTAATAAACAATATTTCGCCCAATAATATAAAAGAAATTTATATTAAGAACGCCGGAACGGCCAATTGGGGCGCCAATATGGTTAAAAATGTAGACAATATTGACTTGTCTGCATTTACCAACACTGTAGATATAAAAGTCATTGATAATAACAACACTGTTTATAGCAAATATAATGTATCTTTTAATGACGCAGCGTTTACAGAGTCGGGTACAACTTCAACTATGAATACGTTTGTAGGGGTAATTTTATTGGGTGGCATTATTACAGGCCTAGTAATGATTTCAGGTAAATGAGGTATATAATGATTAAAAAAATTTTTATCATTTGTTCGATTTTTTCAATAATATTAATCAATTTGACTTCATGTGATACATTAACTCGTTATACTGCGCATGTCTCTGTAGACAGGAACCTAATTCTTGTTATTAGTAATCAAACAGGATATACAGTAAGCTTAACCGCTCCTGTTTATTTGAATATTGATAACGGATCAAGTACCCAATTGCAGCCTGCTGATACAAACGGAAGTATTGATATCAATTACAGTATTGAGTCAGTTAAATTTACCGAACAGATGTCCATGAATAACGCGGATGCTACTGTTATTCTGACCAAAAGGCCGCCTGCCATTACTGTTGTAAATCAAACCGGGTATCCGATTGCCCTGGTTACTCCGACGCCGGGCAAAATAAATAACGGAGGCAGTGTATATTTTTTATCACCTGCATTAAATCAAACCGTTGAAATTACCTACCAAATTGAATAAATGATTTTATCTGAACAAGTGGCAGTTAATAATCAGGATGTTAATGTTACCTTAATCAAAAGACCTCCGACCTTAACGGTAGTTAACAATGTGGGAGCAACCATTAACACTGTTTTTCTGCGTATCCCGGGTGCTCCAAGCTGGACAGGCGGTAATATAGTTATCAGAAACGGTGTTATTAGTTTGACCGCTGCCGGCGGCGCTCAAACCGGAGATATAAGCGGAAGTATTGTTAACAAAGACAGTGTACAAATCTGGATGGGAAATGTTCCAATCAGCGGAGACAGGTTTGATGTCCGGATTGATGATGTCCAGGGTTACACCTATGTTAAAACTAATGTCTTACTGGCAGATGATTTATCATTGATTTTTACACAAAGCGACAAACGCTAATCATTTATGTAAAGGAAGCTTATTCTATGAAAAGCAGATTTATTTTTATAGGAGTCTTTATTCTATTTATATCTGTCAGTTTTTCCTCTTGTAAATCATATTTTGATGAACTGGCTATAACAATTTCTGGTACACCCAAAATCGGAAATATAATCACTGCTTCGGCAAGTGGCGGTGGCGCTTACGGTTCATGGAGTACTGATTGGGGTTATTCAGGCTATTTCTGGGAAGCTAGCCAAAATGGTTCTTATAATTGGTCAACTTCATATATTTCCGGAAGGTTTAACGGATCAGATCAGGATAAATATGAATTAAATTCCGCATCAATGGTTGGTTATTATATCAGGGCATACCGTTATAACAACAACAAAGAACGAATATGCAGTAATATTTTAGGTCCAATAGATCCTGCCAATTAATTAAACAATTTTGCGCTGTTAATCTTTCTGTTTAGGATTTACGGAAATTCCTCCTGGAAGTATTTCCTAAACAGAAAGTTTCTTTTTAAAAATAGCTTTATCAAATCCCATCATCATTCATAATTTTATTTCATGAATTATTTTTTCTGGTATATACCTTTTTCAAGGTAAATATGACCTATAATGGCAGATTTGTTATTAACCAGAAAATAAACCGCTTACTAAAATAGGCTAACTACGTGTAACTTTTCAGGATCGGAAAAATGATGCGTAGTGAGCCATATCAAAAAGACATCATTTTACTTTATTTTTGACTTTTTGGTAAAATTCACTATATTTCAATATATGGATACCATTGATGACTTTTGGGAGCGGGTAAATAAACAACTGCGGGCCCATAAAATAAGCCGGAAGAAATTCGCAGAATTTATTGATGTTCCGTACAGTACTTTCAACAGTTGGCTCAGGAACGGGCGCTCCCTGGAAGTCTATACAGCCTATAATATTGCCGCTGCCCTTGGGGTAAACCTGGAATTCCTCCTTACCGGAATTGACGGAAAAAACGCCCGGGAACGGCTGAAACAGATCGAAGAAAGAAAAACCGTCAAAATAAGCATGGAGAAACTTATCGGGAAAATGCGGAAAGAACTTGTGAAACTCTGATACAATGTAATAATACTTAACATTGACAATGTACACATTTATGTACTATATTTTTGTATGACAACAAGAGAAATTGAATTTGACCCTGTGAAGGCAAAGCTCAATTGGCAGGAGCATAAGGTCTATTTTGAAGATGCCGCGCTGGTTTTTACTGATCTCCACTGTGGTGAAAAGACGCGTTTAATATCAGCCAGAGCCGCAGATAAAGCGGAAAAGAGGAGTTATCATGGGCATGACAACAATAACAGTAAAGGCTGGTCAAAAGCCGACTAAAGAGCAAATAAAAAGAATACGTGCGGCAGCTAAAGCGCCTATAAATTATACCCCTGATTGTCCTAAATCCACACCGGAGGCACTTGCTGAATTTGCAGCGAGGGCGCGGGAATTACGAAAAAATATTAAAACAAACAAACCTGCGGTAACTATCCGTATCAGCGCAGCCTGTCTTGCAAAGTATAAAATTCTGGGCAAGGGATATACCGGTATAATGGCTGATGTTTTGGATTATGTCGCTGATAATCCTGAAATACTCACAAAAGTTCGCGGATAAGGTAATAAATTAGGCTAACTACGCGTAACTTTTCATGATCGAAAAAATGATGCGTAGTGAGCCATATCCGGAAGACTTCATTATATCATATTTTTTAAAATTATGTTATTGTTTTTATAGAATCCTTACAATAAAATCAAAGCTGTTTAGATGATGAAATTATTTTTATGTGCCATTTCAATTTTAATGATTCTGCTATGCGGTTCCGGATGCTCGACTGCACCAGGTGCAACAGGAAACATTGCCCGTAAATATCCGGCAGAAACTTTTTTTATCCTGCCTAATCCGGTTTTTCCCGAAGTTATGTATTACGGTGTAAACCTTGGATATTTTCCGCAAAAGGCAAGGGACTGGATCATTAACGAGGCCTTTCCAAAAGCAGAAATGGAACAGCCTTTTATGGTAAATCTTGAACTTAAAGTCTGGTGGGCAAAAGACAACAATGCAGTTCTTGCGGAAGTAACATATACAATTGCAAAAGGTTATGTGGGCGCCGGAAAACTCACAACGGGCAGTCAAGGTAGTTACGGCGGCGATTCACAAATAATTAATCATTACGGAAAATACGCGTATTACCATACATTAAGATATAAATATGAATACAGTCTGTATTCGCAAAAATTATCAGAAACAGATCCGGCATTTGCGGAAATAATTGTTTTCGCAAAACAGTTATGTTCGGAAATTGAATATGACTGGGGGAATTTTCCCGCATACAAGGGAGCGCCTGCAATTCCGACTCCTGATTTAAAACACTATGTATGTGACGGATATGCAGAAGAAGTTATGCAAAATGCTATCAAGCTGTCTTCTGTCCAGGCTGTACAGAAGTGGACCGGGCCTAACCATGCGTGGAATGTTCTTAAACTGACTGACGGAAGAACATTGTTTTTTGATCTGACATGGTTTGATAATGAATACATCAACAGTGAAACCGGTGAAATTTACCAAACTGATGATTATAACTGGGAAAATATAACATTTAATGAACATCTGTTCCGCTTCTCAGGTGTCAGTTACGGTACTTTACAATTTACGCATAATCTGGGAACACTGGACAGCGAAATACGCAAATAGTATTTTAACCCTGCTGGACAGATGTAAACTGTAAACCAATTGTTAGGTGGAATTTTTTCTTAATGAAAAATAAAAAAAAACTCCAATGAATACTTGCTTTTTTGATAAAAAGAGATACAATTTTTCTTAAGGAGGATAAAGAGGGTGTATGAAAAAATCAAGTTTTCCTTCCATGCAGGAAAAAGAGGAGGCTATTAAAAACAATGCATGGCATCACGTACGTTAAGCATAATTCCCATCTCCGGATGATTTGAAAATCATTCAATACCAATTGGCAAAAGATTCGTCCCTCTGAACAAAAACGAATCTGGCGGACGTTGTCCGTAAATGCCTGTCTATTAAAAAAGAAATGGGGTTAATAATGAAAAAAACTTTTTTGCTTTTTATTTCAGTTTTTTTATTGCTGGGGTTAATTATCGCAGGATGTTCCATCCCTGCAGGCCCGGCAGGCGCAGGTACATCAAGGGCCGTCATTAATGTAAACGGCATTGATATTGACACCGAAAAAACATATACCGTAAGAAACAGCGGGTGGAATCAGGTTGTAATTGCCGGTTCCGGGCAGCAGAACATCGTGGAGTTCAGCCTGATGGATGGCAATCCCGGTCCTGTTGCAGCAACTGCCTGGTGCGGTGATCTTAATACAACTGTTCAATCATATTATAAATTAACCACTCTTACTTCTACTTCTCTTTATGGCAGCGATACAGCTTTGAAACTTCAGGCGGCGCTTACATATATCTACAATAATTACGGCGATATGAGGGAGAACAGCCCCTTAAGTTATAATGCGCTTGTTCAGGGAGTGATCTGGAATATTACCAACAATGCAGTAATTACAGGAATCAACGGCAACGGATATTTGGGCGATCTCGCGTGGCAGATACAGGACAACGCAAAAGTCATTCCTGCAATTACGGATGTTCTTGCAAATTATGCAAGGATCATTAACGATTATGACAACGGTGTTACCATCAATTACAGTCAGGCTGTTATTAACGGTAATCTGTTCGGCCCCTGCATTATATCGGAGAATTCACTTTTCCCCGGTATGGTGTATGCCTTAACTGTTGACAGACCCGTTTCTGCGTTTTTTGAAGACGCAGACGGAAATGTCATTACAGAGGCAGCGGCAGGCTTACAGTTCTATGTGCGTTTTGCTGCTGGTTCCTTTGGCGAATTCAATTTTAATGCAGCAGCTGTTGGGAGCAGGGATTATCTGGTAGTTAATAACATTCTGGTCTGGTATTCAACAGCCGATGCAGCCGATCTTGACAAGGATCATGCACATCAGCCGCTGTTTCAGCCATTGTTCACTCCGCTTGTAAGTACAGAGACCCTGAATAAAATGTATTCATGCGGCGGGAGATTCAGCGTTACACCGCCGGCCGGCAATATCAACATAGTAAAGACTGTAGATGGTGTGAATATTTTTGCCTGGGCCGGCGTTAACAACTGCAATGTTTATGATCTTATAAGCGCTTTCAACATTTACAGCACAGACAAAAGCGGCGGTTTGTTGGGTGAATTGCGCGGGACAGGCAATGTTGACAATCAGGGTGTGCTTTCATTCAGTAATCTTCAAAACGGCTGGTATGCAATTGAGGAAATACTGACTTCCAAAGGCGCAAAAGTTTTTGCTAGGCCGGAGATCATGTATGTTCAGATCGAAAACAGTGTCCAGGTCAGCGGCAATGCTTCATTTGATTACAATTCGCTCTACACGATCTGGTACACAATAAATGGATGGCATCAGTTGAATTATCCCGGCCTTAACGGCGGAGGAGAAATTTTCCCCATCAAGGTCTTCGATGAAACAGGTACCGAGTATGCATCATTCTGCGGCAACGCCGGTTCCACCAACTTTGATGAAGGACCCGGCAATTACATGATCGCCGAAAGAATTGATCGCGGTACAGCTTTATATGCGGATTTCATCAGTGCCATGAACTACATCGAAGACAGGTACGGCAATCTGGCCCTTTACAGGCCGGTTACACAGATTGTCATTTGGGAGCTGCTTGGCGCGATTGATGTTAATTCAAACGCGTTCAACAGCATTAACTGGGCTGCCATTGAAGCCGGTACATCAACAGTAATGGGAGTACCCAGCGCAGAAGCCATTATAAAAGATGTGATTACCAATTATAAAGGTTACAGGGGAAGGGGCCGGATTGCAGATATTGCATTTATGGTCAGTAAAAATGTTCCCGGCCCCGAAGGTTATGTTACACGACAGCCCCAGTATGTTCCGATCTATAATATTGGCGAAAGTTTCAACAACATGGCAATTCCGCCTCCTCCGGTTATACGCCCTGTCAGTCCGGCTTATTCTTCGGTAACCGCAACAAACACAGGGAATGTTAAAATGATTATTGCAGGACTTAACAAGCAAAACGGTAATCCCTATTTCAATGATAAAAAGGGCAATCCTGATACTCCTTTTGTAGTGCCTAACAGCAATCATTTTGTTTATGCAAAACTGGACAGAACGGATCTTGAAAAAGGCCTTTTGCTTGACCTCGTAGTTGGCAACAAATATCAGATTGTCGGGAAAGCTGAAGTTAAGCTGGTTAATGGCAATCTGGTAATTAAAGTTGCGGACATGGCTTCCGGTTCGCTGGGCGCAATAGCTTTTAATAAGCTGCCGGTAATCAACAATGGCAATATTCATTCAGCCAAAGCAGCGGATCTGGCAAAATTCGGTGCAGTCACAGGATTCAAACATGACAGCAATCTGCTGATTCCGTGCCGGCCGGGCAGTACAATTTATTTGTACATCCACTTTGATTCACTTAAGTTCTATCTTTAGCACTATGATTCTCCTGTGAGGACATAAATCCGGCCGGCAAAAAAAGCGGCCGGATTTTTTTAAACTATGTTTTACTGTGAAAATACCGCGGGATTCACAGAGGAACTTAAAAGAGGGGTTGTAGATTAGGAATTTGCAAAAACGGACTTGTATTCCATTATTGCAAAAACAGGAGCGTCTTCGGGCGCATTTTTTGAAACTTTTGTGGTTACTGAAATTTTAAAATCATACTATCATAACGGTAAAAATCCACAATTAAGTTTTTTTAGGGATTCCGGCGGGAACGAAAGCACCGGGTATGGCTGCGAAATCTGCCTTACGCCGGATTTACAGCTTTTGTCCCCTGATACGCTGGCTATTTCAGTTTGGGATATATAAGGCTTATCTTTATAAAGAAAGGCTAACTACGTGTAGATTTTTTGGGAGCGGGTGAATGAACAACTGCAGGTCCATAAAATAAGCGTGGAAAAACTTATCGGGAAAATGCGGAAAGAACTTGTGAAACTCTGATACAACACGAGATACAGACAGACTCTAAATAGCCGTTTTTTTCCTTCTTCTGCTTACTTCACCAGTAAAAGACTTTACGGTATACTTTTATTAGGGATAATTCATGCACGTTGAATTAAATAATGCAGCTAAAAAACAGTTTCATAAACTGAATGAGCCATATAAAAGCCGTATTACCATCGCCCTTGATAAACTGGAAAGAGAACCACCTGAAGGGGATATAAAAAAATTACAGGGGCGGGATGGATACCGTGTAGTTGTCGGAGGTTTCCGAATTCTTTTCGATATAGAAATTGACAAGATTGATGTTTTCAAAATAGCCCCTCGCGGGGACGTATACAAGGAGTAACTAAATGAATACAGCAACCGCCGTAAGACGTGAATTAAAGAATTATATTGATGCAATTCCGGAAGTCAACCTTGAAATAGTGCGTCCTATGCTCTCTTTTCTTGCCGGAAATGAACCGCTTATTATTGAAACAAATTTGACTGCAAGAGAAAAAGCAGTTATTAAGGCAGGACGCAGGGAGCGTAAAGAACATCCGGAAAACTTCACTCCCTGGTCGGCAGTTAAAACAGAACCAGCAAGCCCGAAGAAAGCGGCCATAATTGAAAAGCGAATAAAAAAGTAGAAACTATAATATGGGATCATTCTATTTAATTGCTCTATTTAATAACTAAAATAATAAATAGCTGCTATTCCCCTTCTTCCCCGCTTACTTCACCAGTAAAACACTTTAAGGTATACTTTTTTACGAGGTAAATATGACCAGAAAAGGCAGAGTTGTAATTGACCGGGAAATGTGCAAGGGGTGTTATTTGTGCACCCGCGCCTGCCCGATGAAAGTGATGGTACGCGATACTGCAGCCAATTCGACCGGGACTTATCCTGTAAAACAGCTGGCTCAAAACGCTTCCGGAGGATCATGCATTGCATGCGCAAACTGTTATGAAGTATGTCCGGATGTTTGTCTTGAAGTTTATGAATTGCAGCAATGAGGAAATATACATGAACGAAGAAAGAGTTTTAATGAAGGGAAACGAAGCCATTGCCGAAGGCGCTATTCGCGCCGGATGCTGGGCATATTTTGGATATCCCATAACTCCGCAGAACGAGATCATCGCCTATATGGCCCAGCACATGCTGGATTTGGGCAGGGTGTTTATCCAGGCGGAAAGTGAAGTAGCCGCCATTAACATGGTTTACGGCGCCTCCTGCGCGGGCATGCGGGCCATGACCAGTTCGTCCAGCCCGGGCATCAGCCTCAAGCAGGAAGGAATTTCCTACGCTGCAGGCGCCGATGTACCCTGCGTGATTGCCAATGTCTCAAGGGGCGGGCCGGGGCTCGGTTCCATCGCGCCTGCCCAGGGCGACTATTTCCAGGCAACACGGGGCGGCGGCCACGGCGATTATTATACAATAGTGCTGGCGCCCAAAAGCGTGCAGGAGTGCGCTGATTTTACTTACCAGGCCTTTGATTTGGCCGATAAATACCGGATGCCGGTTCTTGTACTTGCCGACGGTATGATCGGCCAGCTAATGGAAGGAATTATTCTGCCGCCGGAGAAGAAACGGGAAGAGCTTCCGGCCCGGCCCTGGGCAGTAGGCAACATGGCCAAAGCAGGCCGGCCCGCGATTCATATTACCTCCCTTGATCTGGTTCCAGAGATCCTCGAAGAAAAAACCAAGATCAGATTTGACCGCTACGAGACTATCAAAAAGAACGAAGTACGTTTTGAGGAATACGGCTGTTCGGCTTCCGATGGCGCCGAAATTATCCTGACAGCCTACGGTACATCAGCCCGGGTTTGCCAGGGCGCAGTAAAACTGGCTGAGGCTGCCGGAATAAAAGCCGGTTTCTTTCGCCCGATAACACTGTGGCCCTTCCCCTATGAGGAACTCGCAAAAATCGGCGCCGGCAAGCCCATCCTTACTGTGGAGATGAGCCTTGGCCAGATGGTTGAAGACGTGCGCCTTTCTGTCTTGGGAAATTCTCCGGTACACCTGCTGGGACATTCAGGCGGGGTAATACCCACAGAAGAAGAAGTTTTTGCCGAAATCAAAAAAATACTGGGGAGCAAACGATGAGCGATAAATTAAAAGCCGGTTATCCAAAAAGCTTAAAAAAAATTCAGACCAAATACTGCGGCGGCTGCGGCCACGGGCTAATCCACCGCATAATTACAGAAATTATTGACGAAATGGGCCTGCAGGGCAAAACCATAATTACCAACCCCGTTGGCTGTTCGATTTGGGCTGATCTGTATTTTGATACGGACACTGTGCAGCCTGCCCACGGACGTACTCCCGCAGCCGCGACCGGAATCAAGCGCGCTCTGCCGGATCACCTGGTAATATGCTACCAGGGCGACGGTGATATGGCCGCCATCGGAACTGCCGAGATGATCCACGCCGCAAACCGCGGGGAAAAATTCACCACGATATTTGTAAATAATGCAATCTACGGAATGACCGGCGGACAGATGGCGCCGACGACTCTTATCGGCCAAAAAGCGGCCACTGCGCCGTACGGCCGGGACGCCGTTGAAGCCGGTATGGGCTACCCGATCCGGGTGGCGGAGCTTTTGTCCTGCCTGGACGGCACGGCCTACATCGCGAGGGGAGCCGTCAACAATCCGGCAAACGTCCGCAAGACCAGGAACTATATCCGCAAGGCAATACAGCTCCAGATGAGCGGTGTGGGTTTTACCATGGTAGAAGTTCTTTCGCAGTGTCCCACGGGCTGGAGTATGGAGCCGGATGAATCGGTTGAATGGCTGGAAAAAAACATGATCCCGGTTTTCCCGCTTGGTGAAATCAAGAAGCCTGCCGCGGAAACCGCAGTGCCTGCAGCGGCAAAACTTGGAGCGGCATAATGAAAAAAATCTGCGAAAAAAGTTACTTTGCCGGATTCGGCGGCCAGGGTATAATTTCCCTCGGCCAGATTTGGGCTTACTTTGCCATGCTTGAAGGCAAGTACGTAACCTGTTTCCCGTTTTACGGCGCGGAAAAACGCGGCGGCATAGCCAGGGCCGGAGTTATTATTTCTAACGAAGAAATCGACAGCCCGCTTGTAACATCCCCGGATTCGGTCCTTGTAATGAACAGCGACTCGCTCCCCCTCTGCGAAGGCATCGTAAAATCCGGCGGCCTTATGCTTATCAACACCACCCTGGTAAAGGAAAGCCCCAAACGCAGTGACATAAAAGTGCACGGCATTGAAGCTTCCGGCATTGCCGAAAAAATCGGCCACGTAAGATTTGCGAATATGGTCGCTCTTGGCGCGCTGGCCAAACTATCCGGAGCCCTTGCCCTCAATGACATCGAAGGAGTCTTAAACAGGTTCTTTCCGCCGGACAAGCAAAAATTCAATCCGATGAACGCTGCCGCGATCCGGGCAGGTTGCCAGGCAGTCTAAGAAAAATGGCCCGGATAAGTTATGTGGAGATAGAAAATTTTAAGATTTTCTCGGAAAAAATCCGCATAGAACTGGGCCATCCGGCAGTGTTAATCGGCCCCAATAATTCGGGCAAGACGAGCGTAATACAGGCTTTGTCATTGTGGAGCAGCGGAGTAAAAGCCTGGTATGAGAAAAAAGGCAGGCCTGACAGAAAAGAAGCATTGGAACGTGTCTCCGCCGGCATTAACCGTCTGAATATACTGGATGTCCCTGTTACCGAAACGCGTTTTTTATGGAATAATACCAATGTTACTAACAATGGCAAGTCTGTTACTATTAAAATAAGTGTCGGAATAGAATGCAGGGACAGTATAAAGAACTGCTGTATGATCTTCACCTATAGCAATCCGGAAGTAATCTACTGCAGACCCGATATTGAAACTCTGCGTGATAATGATTTATTAATGCAGGCTGCTGATCTGCAGTTCCATCTTCTTTATCCAATGTCCGGTATCATGGCCAATATTTCGGCAGATACCGAAGAAACACCGCTGCTTGACGGCCGCATAAAAATGCTTTTAGGTCAGGGACAGACAGCGCAGGTTTTGCGTAACATCTGTTATAAAGTAACGGAGCAGGATGAAGTAAATGATACCAATGACTGGTTTAAAATCACCGAAATTATGAATAAAATTTTTCTTGTTAATTTAAATAAACCTGTCCTGAATATCGCCAGAGGGAGTCTCCAGATGAGTTACCGGCAGGAAGGAACAGATGCAGATTTGGATATTTCCCTGGCAGGCAGAGGTCTCCAGCAGATGCTGTTGATTCTGGCTTATCTGTATTGGCACAGGAACAGTGTACTGATGATCGATGAACCTGACGCACACCTGGAAATATTAAGGCAGCGTCAAATATTCAGTATATTGAATGATGTTGCTTTTAATACCAATAGTCAGATAATAATTGCCACCCATTCTGAGTCGATTCTGGATGAAGCCATGGATACCAACCTCACTTTGATTCTGGACGGTACAGCGGACAATCTTGCCAAAAGGCAGCATATAATTGATACCTTAAAAACATTCGGCATCGAACACTACTACAAGGCAAGGATCAATCCGAGGATCCTTTATGTTGAAGGCAGCACTGATATTGCCATATTAAAGGCTTTGGCAGAACACCTTAACCATATCGAGGCTGTCAGGATTCTTGAAAGAACATTAAATGTTTATTATACAAAAAACATCGAACCGGAAAATACTTTATCAAATCAGCTTGATCGCATAGGAGGTTCATTCGGCAGGTTTCAAAGTCATTTTTCAACGTTAAAAGATTTTGTTCCCGGGCTTAAGGGAATAGCGGTTTTTGACAATGACAATGCGGATCGTCCGGAAAATATAACTGATGATTTTGCTTTACTTTATTGGAAAAATTATGAAGCAGAAAATTATTTTATAAGTCCGCTGGTTCTGAAAAAATACGCCCAGAATCTTTTTGGCGAACAATCCGGTCTTCTTTTCCAAAATGAAGATACGCAAAATTTTATTGACACTGTTAACGAAACGCTTCTCAATGATATTTTTAACGGAGACAAAAATCAACTTGATGAATATTTGGGATTGAGTGTCAGTCTCCAAAAAACACTTTTAAGGACCATCAAGATGAGCCGCTTTGCCGAAACAGTTTTCCGTAATTATGCTGAAAAATACCACAGGCCTGTTTTATTGAACAAGGGTGAATTTTACCGCCTTGTTCCGTTCTGTCTGCCGCAAGAAATTCCAGCTGAAGTGAAAGAGAAACTGGATTTGCTTGTTAAATATCTGTCGTAATTTTATAATTTTATTAACGGAGGATGTATATGAAATTAGATTTCGCTAAATTTAATAAACCTGTTTTATTATTAACCGCGTTTCTGCTCATGGTCCCTGCCCTGGTCAATGCCGCGGACACGCCGCCGGACAACACCGGCATTGTTCCGTCGACAAATCTCTCCCTGCAGATATCAACCCTGCCGGAAGCCAAACTGAGTGCAACCCAGGCTTTTACTTTTCCGTTCCTTAGGGGAACAAGCGCGCTGACCTCCGGCAACAACATAAGAACCGAAATTTCTGCGGAAGTTACACCGGTGTCCCTTGCCGGACTTGCCAGGGTGATCTGGACTCCGATAGCGTTCCTTGAACTGGACGGCGGCGGCAGGCTCGGCACCGGCTGGAACATGCCGCTGGGCAACGGCATTGGCCTTAACCAGTCAGTGGGCGTTTACTCAGGTACTGCGCGCAAGGCAGAAATCAACGGCGATCCCTTTGACGGCGCGCAGCTTAGCGCGTGGTTCGGCGGCGCGTTCCAGTTTGATCTGGCCGCTGTGGTTCCCGGAGACTGGAACCACGTAATCGTGCGCGCCTACGACGAGCTCAAGTATTCGGCTTACACCAGGGCCGGTAAAAACGATTCCTGGATTGTGGAAAATGATGACGGCCAGAACCTTAACGGCTGGACCTGGCACGGCGAGGCGGTCATAGGGTACCAGATGCCGCAGTCTCCTGTCCTGGATTTTGTAGGCATTATGGGCGAACTAAATTACAACCTCTATGATATTGCCAACAAGGAAGACTGGGGCGGAAATCTGGGGCGCTGGATTTTTTCCGGTCTGTTCAATTTTTCCATAACCCCCAGGTTCAGTACGACTTTAATCGTGCAGATGAGGACCCGTAATAATTACGGAACTTCTGACCTTAACAACAGCGGCAGCCTTTGGTACCAGGATCAGGCACTGAGCAATGATTACGGCTCACAGCGGCTGATGTTCTATCGCGCTGCCCTTAGTTTTTCGTACAAGATTTTTTAAATTCGAGTCTGTCCATAATGTAGACACATTATGGACAGACTACCTTGAATGTAGCATTTTCGCAGCTATTTGGCGAGAAAATGCAAGGTCTGTCTACAAAGTGACCGACTTTGCAGACAGACACTAATTCATAATTGCACTGGCTATTGTCCATGTCCCTGATATGATCAATAGAACCAGTGTAATTCTTTTGAACAATAATTCGTCCAGTTTTTTACACAATTTTATTCCGATAAAAACGCCCAATACCATTGCAGGTATTAAATATAATATTTTTCCAAAGACTGCCCTTGTTAATAATCCGTTTATCAGATAAGTAATTATTGTTATTAGGTTCAGCACAAGTGCGGAAAATGTTATATTTGCCCTAAAACCTTCTTTGTTTATGCCCTGATTGGATAAAAACAACACAACGGGCGGTCCGCTTAAAGAAAGGCTACCGTTTAAAAACCCGCTTGCAGAACCGGCGATTACATAGCCCAATTTTTCCATTTTTATGGGAAACGATTTTTTAAGAATTAAAAAAAGAGAAAATATTATAATAATTATACCGCAAAAAATTTTTAAATATTCTGAATTTATGGTTTGCAATGAATAGACACCCAAAGGCGCGAATAATAAACTTGATATAATTAACAGCCATATTTTTTTTATTTTTACTTCTTTTATGCAATTATAAAGTACCAGAATATTGGTAAGAAAGCATAAAACAACAATTATGGGAACAGTTTCATTTAATGGAAATAACCTTAAAAGCAGGGGAACAGAAATTAACGCAAAACCAAAACTTGTTAAACCCTGAATAAAACCTGCCGCAAAAACGATAATTAATCCAGAGATAATTTCCATATTTATTTTTTATTATTACGCGCTGTAGCCGCGAAGAATTTCTCTGGGTTTGGAACCCTGGGCGGGGCCTACTACGCCGCGGTGTTCCATTTCTTCGACCAGGCGGGCGGCCCGGTTGTAGCCGATTTTTAAGCGGCGCTGAATGTAGCTGGCGCTGGCCTTGTTTTGGGAGTAAACGATTTCCAGCGCTTTCTCGTACAACGGATCGTCGCCGTCGGTAAAGAGTGAAGGGCCTTCGTCTTCTTCATCATCGTAAAATATTTCTTCGTCGATGTAGTCAGGCTCGCCCAGCGTTTTTATATATTCGACAACTTTTTCGACTTCTTCTTCCGAGACAAAAGCGCCCTGCATGCGCACGGGGAAGGGGTCCACGGCTCCGGCGTAAAGCATGTCACCGCGGCCGAGGAGTTTTTCGGCGCCGACCATGTCGATGATAATGCGGCTGTCCATTTTACTGGCAACCATAAACGCGATGCGGCTGGGGATGTTCGCTTTGATAAGGCCTGTGATTATGTCTATCGAAGGGCGCTGTGTCGCCAGCACCAGGTGAATTCCTACCGCCCGGCTCATGGCGGCAAGGCGCGCTACCGTAGATTCAAGTTCCTTGCCGGTTGTGGCCATAAGGTCGGCAAACTCGTCAACTACGACTATTATGTAGGGCATGTACTCGGAAGCCATGTTTCTTTCTTTGATGCGTTTGTTGTAACTGCGGATGTCCCTTACGCCCATGGAATCCAGGCAGGCGTAACGGCGTTCCATTTCGCAGATGCAGTACTGGAGGGCCTGGAACGCGCGTTTGGGTTCGGTAATTACCGGAGTCAGCAGGTGGGGGATATCGTTGTAGAGTTTGAGTTCGACAATTTTTGGATCAATAAGAATTAACCTGCATTCCGCCGGAGGCTTTTGATACAGAACCGAAAGTATCATTGAGTTGACGCAGACAGATTTTCCGGAACCGGTGGCGCCGGCTATCAATAAATGCGGCATGGCCGCGAGATCTACAGTCTGGGCCTCGCCTGTGATGTCCTTGCCCAGTACTATGGGGATTTCCGGTTTTTTGCCTTCACGCAGCAGTTCGTCCTCGATGATTTCCCTGAACGAAACAATATTGCGTTTGGCGTTCGGCACTTCGATCCCGACCGCGTGCTTGCCGGGAATGGGCGCCACAATGCGCACAGAGGACGCTGCCAGGCGCAGGGCTATATTGTCCTGCAGATTTACTATCCGGGAAAGTTTGACTCCCGGCGCCGGCAGTATTTCAAACATGGTTATGACAGGCCCTTTCTTGATGCCGGTTACTTCCGCCTGTATATTAAATTCTTTTAATGTTTCCTTGAGTGTTACCGCGGAGTTCCTGGTAGCCTCATCAATGATCCAGTACTCGCCGTCCGGATATTGGTTTAGCAGACCTTCCACCGGCACCAGATAGGGAACGCGGCGTTTTTTTAAGCCTTTGTATTTTTCTGATTTTCCCGCGTCCGGTTTTTCCTGGGAGACCTGTGATCCCGATCCGTGCCGCGCAGCTTCTTCCTCTGCCTGGGCCAGGGCCCTTTCCACGTCGTCGTCTGCTCCGGGCACATTGTCTGTTTCCGGTTCGCTGTCTTCTGTTTCCGGCTCCGGCAAACCTTCTGACTCAGGAAGCAGTTCTTCGGGTTCCAAAGTATCGGCGTCTGATATTTCAATGACGTCCGGCGCAGCAGCCTCTGATGAATCGGCGCCGGGTGAGACAGTGGCAGTTACCGTGCCGCCGGTATCTACTGCGGTTTTCGTTGTTGGCGTGTTAAGCGAATAGTCTGACATTGCCGCAGATTCAGTATAAATATCTTTTAGTTTACGGTGTTTTGGAGAGGGAAGTAACGCTATTGGTTTTTGGCCGGGGCGGCCGGCTTGATCCTGTTGGTTCTTATTTTTACCTGACCTGTTTAGCCATAACTGCTGTAATAAATAAAACCGGCCGTTCGGCTCAAAAACAGCGGATCGTATAAGGATTATTAAAAATACTTCTGCGGCGGTTAAAAGGGTAAATAGAAAGCCTGTTCCGAACCTGCCTCCGTACTCCAGAAACCTGGATTTTACCGCCAGAAATTCAAAATCCCTTATTATATAACAGCCCAAAGCGGCTGTAAAAAAGGGAATGGGAACGCTTGCCAGTATGAATATCCGATCGGGTTTGTAACGCGGGTCCGCCAGGAGGAAAGCGGCATAGATTAGGTACACGGGAATAAGAAAGGCCAGACCTCCGTATGATTTTACAAAAAAATTCCCCGGTCCGGAGATAAATGCGGATAATTCAAACAGTGAGGACGCTATGGAAACGGCCAGTAAAATTGCCGCGGCGCCCAATATTATTGAAATACGCAATGCGGCTGTGCGGAATTTTGAATCAGCAGGTTTTTTTTGCCGGGATGTATTCATTATTGATATATATCGGCAATTACTTCACCCATATTCAGGCCATAATACAGGTAACCGTATACTGCCGCTGCTGCCGTGACCCGCCGCCCGAACTCTCTTGTTTCCTGGATATCAACAGTTTCCAGAAGAAGATCCTCCGGAAGTTCCTTCCCGGCCGCCTGCCACCGCCTCGCCCGCCCCATTCCGCCGTTATAGGCAATAATGGCGGAAACCGGACTGCCCATTGTTTCAATAAGGTAATTGAGGTAGAAACTTCCTATATGGATATTGGTTTCCGGATTTTTTAAATCGATCCCGTTTTCTGTCCGGTAATCCTGCTGGCCCGGCCGCCGCGCAATCCGGGCGGCCATATCTGCGGCTGTATCCGGCATAAGCTGAGTCAGGCCGACGGCTCCGGATCTGGATACTGCGCCGGGCATAAAAAAACTCTCGGTCCGGACCAGGGCAAACAGCATTGCAGGATTTATACCTGCCAGATCTGCATATTTTTCAATAAGGTCATTGAACGGTCTGGGATAGTAAAGGATAAAATCCTGCCTGGTTGGTTCAAAGTCCTCCCTTTCCATGTAACGGGAAATAAGGTTAAGGGACTGATCTGTTCTGCCGGATTTTGCCAATGCTTGTGCCAGCAGCCTTAGTTCCGGAATTGACAGGGAGTTTTCGTATTCCCTTATATAGGGCAGGGCCAGATTCACGGCGCCGTAATCTGTAAATCCCAAAAGGAATTCTGCCTCGGGCCGCGGTTTAATTTTTGTGTTTGCCTCCGGTAAAACATCGGGAACCAGATTCAAATCGAGTCTGGCGCCGCTCATTGCCCTGTAATATAGGGAGGAGTTTTTATTATTATAAATTAATTGATAATAATCGGTGCTGTCATTGCTGTTGTTGTTACCGCTGCCGCTGCTGTTACCGCCGCCGGAATCGCCGCTGTAATAATTTTCTTCCGCGGCCCTGCCTAAAATCCACGCGTACTGGGCAATTGCGGTTCCCCCGGTTTTTAGCTCCGCAAGCAGGCTGTAAATTTTGTCCAGGGTTTCCCAGTTCCTTTTGCTGACCAGGTATTGGCAAAGTCTGTCCAATACATCGTCAAAGTAAACAGGGGAATTCATAAGCGGGATATATTTTTCAAACTGCGGTATGGCAGACTGCGGGTTTTCGTTCAGCGCATCTGTCAGTATATACCAGATACAGGCGTCGGCCTGCGCGGCGTCCGGAGCGTATTCCAGGGCTTTGGCAAATGCGCTGTTTGAAATTTCCGGCTGGCCCTGCTGTCTGTAAATTCTGCCCATATAATATTGCAGTAGATATTCAAGGGCTGGGCCGGCGGCTGCCTGGTCCGCGTTAACCTTTTCTTCTAAAAAAGTAAAAAGTCCGGCTCCTTCCTTTCCCCTGTTGGGTGCATATTGGCAAACCCTGCCCAAATCTCTGACCAGCTCCGGGTATTGCAGAAACAGTTTGATTCCTGCAAGGTCCGGATTATCCTCTGACAAAAAAGTTTCAAAATAATCCAGACCTGAATCATACCTGGATGCCGCGGCGGCCGCCCTGGCCGAAATAGCCGCTTCTTCCGCCGGACTAAAAGAATCGTACCCCAAACCAGCCAGTTCTCCGCGGACCCAAAGCCATGGCTGTTCCGCCGGATTTGTCATAAAAAAAGATAAAGCATCCCCGTGCAGCAATATGTCCTGCGCCGCTGTTCTGCCGTCTATGTTTCTTGCGTCAGAGGCAATGCGAATCACCGTGTTCCAGGGGGAGAGGTTTTTGGAATTGCCGGCTCCGGTTAATTGATTCAGCCTGTACAAACACGCGTTCTTTAGAGCTGCGGTGTCATCATCGGAGTCCCCGGTTTTTAATATATTAAGTATTGCCGCGGCAAATTCTTCGCTGCCGCGCAGAACCGGAAGCATTAATTTTTTACAGGCTTCGCGCCGGATTACCGGAGATTTATCTTCCAGAGCCAGGGTATAAAGCAGGGAACTTTTTTGCATAGAACCGGAAGCTTCGGCCAAAAGCGCGGTAAAAAATTCAGCCATTGGCTTGATTTGGGACACAGGTTTAAGAACTGCAAGGTCTCCTGTTATTGTATCCGGCAGTTGGAAATCCAGAATAAAACCAATATCTCCATTTTCCAGCCGGCTTATAGCTTCCTCACGGGACAGGCCCAAAATTTGGGCCATACCGCATGAGGAAAAACCAAGCATAAAAACAAGAGTTAAAAAGATTTTAATTTTTAATGCCGGAATCTTTGGAAGCAACTAATTCTTTGGCGGAACCCTGATGGTTGTTCCGGAAATTATCAAATCCGGATTACGGATATTGTTGAACCTGGCAATCCGCGGATAAAGCCATGGGTTGCGGTAAAAAGCTTCCGCGATGTCCCATAATGTATCGCCCCAGCGGATCGTATAACGGACTCCGTCACGTGGAATTGTCGCCGGTACTTTATATGATCGCACAGGCGGCACCGGTCTCGTTCTCTGCGCCACAACCGGAGCCGGCGCCCGGGCCGGGGCTGTTATTACCGGGGGCGGCGCAGGCTGTGCCGGCGGAGGGGTTGGCTGCACAGGCGGCGGGGCCGGCTGCGCGGCTGGAGGTTCCTGGGGTACGGCTGTTGGTTGGCCTGAACCTTGTTCGGTATTTTGAATAGAGCTTTGTTCAGCCGGCGGGGGAGCAGGCTGCGGCTCTGGAATTGGCTGGGCAGAGCTTTGATCAGCAGGCGGAGCGGGCTGAGGCTGCGGTGCAACCGGCACAGCAGGTTGGGATGCGGGTTGAGGCGCCGGCTGCGGAGCAGGAGCCGGCTGCTGTACCGGAGCTGATTGCTGTATTGATTGGGCAAGCCGGTCCGCCGCAGGATTTCCTCCCTGCCGCAGGTAAACCAGCAGACCCGCGCATAATAAAATAAAAACCAGCGCCGCTATTATTATTACACGGAGAGGATTCCGTTTTTTTGAATTTTTTAAGACAGAGTCAGCTTTTCCGTATAATCCCTGTGGGGGGCGTTCCGTGTCCTCCAGCGCAAAGTCCGGGATTTCGTAATCACGGTTGTCTTCTTCCAGGGATTTTAAGGAAATATTAAGGTATTTATGCTCCTGGAGGGTCGTAGTATCCATGTCCCAAATGTCAGCGGTTATGTTTCCGTCTGCCGTTGAATTAATAACCATTTCTATAGAAGGTATGCCCTTTGGTCTTGGAACAAGGTCTTCGGCGACCAGACTGCCTATGTAAACAGCGTCCGCCATGGTCCTGGAATAACTTTTATAAAGATCGATTTGTACACTTTGTTGTCTATCATGAACTGTAGTAAGCACCAATCTTTTTTTTACCGAAGAGTTCTCTTCCAGAATCGAATAAAATTCTCCGTTAGCTATTTTAATGCCAATGGTAGCAGACACTGTAATCTCCTGTAAAAATATGTTAGGCGAGGGCATATTGTTTGTCAAGAAGCAGCATGTGTCACATAAATGTGTCAAATATATGCGCGCCTTCTATTTATTATCGGCTTCTTTGTTCTTTTTAGGGGTCAATATATTGAAGAATACTGTTTTTTATCCGATAATTTACTATGGATTTCATGATTCCTGTTTTGGCGGTGGTGACACTCCTTATAGCGGGCGTATTTGTTTTTATAATTATCTCGGGCCGTTCCAAAGGCAGTAAAGGAACCGGTAACAGGGATAAGATATTTAAAGAAGCCGAAAAACGCCTGGCCCAGGATCCCAAAAACGCACAAGCACTGAATACTATCGGCGAAATCTACTTCCGCGAGGAAAACTGGGATCAAGCCTTCAAAATTTATTCTACGCTGATGGAAATGGAATCCGTAGAACTGAATGAATTCGATATTGTGTACCGTTATGCTTTTTCCGCAATCAAACTTGGATTGTCCGAAGAAGCCTACAGGGGATTTTCCGCGGCCAAAAACCTGCGGACAGACAACTTTGAGGTAAATTTCAACCTGGGAACCCTGGAATTCCAGCGCAAGAATTATGAAAAAGCCATAGCGCTGCTCAATCAGGCCAAAATGTCGGAGCCGGATGACGCTCCGACCCTAAGGACTCTGGGCCACGCGTATTTCAGAATAAAAAAGAACAAAGAAGCAATGACTTTTATACGCAAGGCCATTGATCTTGCTCCGGATGACAAGGAATCACTTTATACCCTTGGGGAATGTTACTACGAAGCCAACCAGACAGAGCAGGCCCAGCGGATCTTCAGCCACCTCCGCGGAGACCCAGTTATGGGAGCCAGCGCCTGCCTTATTTCCGGGACGATTCACTCGGAGGCCAGGCATTACGACAAGGCCATTGCCAATTTTGAACTGGGCCTAAGGCATGAAAACATAAAGCCCGACATAAAACTTGAACTCCGTTACAGGCTGGCACTGGCCTACATCAGACAGAACGAAATCGGCAAGGCAATCTCGCTCCTGCGGGAAATTAATGTGGAAAATCCCAATTACAAGGATGTGGTTCCGTTAATAGGAAAATATCAGGAACTCAACGCAAATAAAAATCTCCAGATTTACCTGATGGGATCTTCGGGAGATTTTGTAGCGCTTTGCCGTAAAATCGTCATCGGATATTATCCAAGGGCAAAGGTTAAAATAGCCAACATTTCCATAAATAAAAATGAATGGGCCGATATCCTGGCAGAAGTGGACACAGCCAAATGGTCAGACCTTATCATGTTCCGGTTTATCCGCGTCCAGGGCACTGTGGGCGAACTCGTGATCAGGGATTTCCATTCCCATCTCAAGGACGCCAAAGCGGGCAAGGGGATCTGCATCAGTGTGGGAACTTTTAACGAAGAAGCCAAACGTTATACCGAGGCGAGGCTTATCGACCTGATCGAAAAAGACAGGCTGCAGGCAATACTGAATAACGTGGACGCCAAAGTCGCAGCTGCGGTTAAAACAAGATAGCTGTTAAAACCAGACAGTTGTTAAAGCCGGATAGCAGATTTACCCGGCGTATTAAATACCGAGTTTTTGGCATCCCCAGACCGCGGTTTCCCTTATGCGCGCGTCTTCGTGATCGCAGTATTTTTTTAATAACATATGGTATTTGCTGTCTCCCGAATTTACCAGGCAGCGGATCGCGATGCATTTCCATTTCCAGATATTCTGCGGACCTATATACCAGAACCGCGGGTTAACAATGTTAATATAGGTATTGTCATCCATTTCAAGAATTTTTTCCGGCTCCATAAATTTTTCAAATTCGGCAAGCAGCGGGAAATCATTTTGTTCGGTAAACCGGTTTTTATTTACGGGACAAACGTCCTGGCAGATATCGCATCCGTAAATCCACTGCTGTGACTGCCCTGCGAACTTAAGGGCGGCCGCTTCTTCCCCGGCGCCGTTGTTGCCGCGGAAGCCCAAATGCGCTATACACTTGCCCCTGTCCATTGAAAACTTGTCCGACAGCGCTTTGGTAGGACAACAGTCAATACATTTGCGGCAATTGTCACTGCAACCAGGCAGGACTAAATCTCCGTCGGCCCTGTCATAATCCATTACTGTGTCAGCGGCCCATGTCTCGATCCTTATCCAGGAACCGTGTTCCCTGCTGAAGATAAAATTATTATACCCGAATTTTCCAAGGCCGGCTTTGGCCGCGGCCCATCTTGCGCTGACATTATTTTTTAACAGATTAATTCCCAGGGTTTTTAAATAGGTCTCAAATTCATTTTTTTGCCTGTACTCCTGCGTGTATGTAAGCCTGTTGTCAAACTGGTAAAATTTCCCGACACGGCCCTTAAGGCTTTGCGGCTCTTTGTACTGGTTGTACCTTAACGTACAGACAATGATCGATTTGGCGCCTTCAGGCGGTTCTGCCATGGCGAACATGGATTGGTAAAATTCTTTTGACTGCGGAAAAGTCCTGATCCTTTCGTCAAGATAGTTTTTAAATTCTGTACATGTTTCCGCCGGAATTATTCCGCAGGCCAAAAATCCCGTCTGCAGCGCTTTTTGTTTTATAAGAGATGCAAGCATTGGTTGCTCCTGCGGATATTTTAACAGTAACCCAATTAAAAAACCATATAAAACTCCTCTTTTATTAATGAGCCGGGTGTCCGGTTTATAACCCATTCTCTTATTCCACGACTGCGATACCGATTGCGTTCCCGTTAGAATTATCTGTTTTTAAAGATCCGTTTACCCAATAACAGGCGGTATCTTTATTATTACTTGTATAATATCCGGCGGCGTATACAGTGCCGTCAGTGCCGATGGCGAGGCTAAGTGCGGCGGAATCACCGGCTGCAAGATCAACCTGCTTTTCTCCATCTATCCAGCAACAGGCTATGGATGTTACCCCGTCGTTAGAATACAGGCCCGCAATTATTACAGAGCCGTCTGGATCAATTGCGATGCCAGTAACCTGGACGTTGTCGCCAATATCTTTCTGCTTTATGCCGTCTTTCCAGTAACAGCTCAAACCTGTATCGTCCCCGGTAGAATAATTTCCCGCTGTATACACGGCGCCGTCAAATGGATCTATTGTAATGGCATAGGCACAGGAAAAAGTGTAGGCAAGAACCT
>WQZG01000034.1 GCA_009780855.1 Treponema sp. | reverse complement strand
TCCTACTGTATTACAAGATAATAAGTATACTACTTTTTTCGGCTACAATTGTATTTGAGATAATAGGCTATCCACTACATATAACAATATGTACTTTGTTTTAATAAAGTCCTGAACTGTTACGAAATTTTTAATATTAGCTTCAGAAAAACCTTTACCAAGAATATCAGTTAGATACCGTGATAAACCGACAATTAGGTAATCGCCATAACCGGCACGGCTTTTTCCTTTTTGTTCATGTTCGACAATCCGTTTACCAATCTGCCAGTTAGTTTTTACCATAACAGTATTAACAGTTTTATAAGCGGTTTCTCTGGCTTCGCTTAATATCTCGGCAATCTCAATAAAAAATTGTTTATCTTGCCTGGCAATAACCGTATTTAATCGTGCCGGAAGTTTATCTTTAGCCATTTTTAAAACCCATATTTGTATCTAATAACCGCATGGCTTCGTTTAAAGTCCGACACGTACAAACTGGGAAACAGGGGCATCATATCTTACCATCAGCTCCTTCATTTTGGCGGCTAGTTTTTGTTCAAGGGCATTGTCATGGATTGGTTTCTCCTGGCGCGGATCAACGGACACATCGTAGATGGGATTAAAGTCCGGAGCGTCAGCGTGTCTGTGTGACGGGACCTCAATGTCCAGATGGGGAATATCATGGCAGTGCTTGAGGAACCTGCCGGTCTTTGCTTTTTGCAGTCTTTCCAATTGTTCGCGGATTTTTGGTACGCCGGGCATAAGTGTGTAATGATGGGCGACTGAATTTTCAAGCGGCTGGCGGCAGTAGGTATAGCGGCCGTCGGTCATGTTAATATCCTTGCCAAAATAACCGTACAAAACCGCATCGTGATGCAACGCATCTTGATGTGACACATCGTGACGCGCCGCGTCTTTCTCCAGCAAATGGAGAAGGGATTTACCGTGCACATCTTTAGGCAAAACCGCGCCGTGCATTTCCATAATAGTCGGCATTATGTCTATGGCGGCGGTAAGGGCGGTTACGCGCCCGGCTATTTTGGTCTGATGGGCCTGCGGCGCAGATTGAGCTGCTGTTTGCGGCAAATGAATTATCAGCGGTATGTGTGCCAGCTCCTGGTAATCAAACATGTAATTTTTAGCCCAATAACCGTGCTCTCCGAGAAGATGGCCATGATCGGTCGAGAATATTACACAGGTATCTTTCCATAAATCAAGTTCATCCATTTTATCGATGAATTTTCCAAGCCATGTATCGGCCATGGTCAGCGCCGCCGCGTATTGGCTGCGGATATGCGCAATTGCCTGCGGGCCTTCTTCTTTCGAGACAGCCTGGTATTCGGGCCAGTTAAAAAGATACCGGTTGTCCCAGGTGTCATTAAATTTTTGCAGATATTTTTTTGGAGCGTCAAACGGCTCGTGCGGATCAAAGACTTCCAGATGAAGATGCCAATTGTCTTCCTTACCGTTTTTGTCAAGGAATTCCATTGCACGCATAAAACAGCGGGGCGTTGAATAATCTTCATCGCGTTCGGAATTCATAAACTGACGGTTAGCCCAGTACTGCCTGCGGTTTCTCCCGCGGAAGTTCGGTGTATCAGGTTCCGCGACAAGCGGATGCCAGGCATCGGCTTCCTGGCCGCGTTCAAATTCCCACGAGTTAAACAAATTTTGGTAGCCGTCGCCGCGGTCGTGGAAATAATGATAATGATCCGTAATTAGGTGGCTGTAAGTTTTCTTCTGGGTTCTCAATTCAACCGGCAGGCAGTCATCCCAGGGTTCGATTGGACCCCAGGGCGCTTCAAGAAAATTGTAACGGCCGGTCATAAGCTCGCGACGCGCCGGCATGCAGGGCAGGGAACCGGAATAATGGTTATCAAAAATGACGCCTTTTGCGGCGATGCGATCGATATTCGGCGTGGGTATACGGTTATCGCCGTACAGGTTCAGGTAATGGCGGTTAAGGGAATCCATCATGATAAAAATAGTTTTCATGACGGAATTATACTTTTTAGGCAATAATCATTCAACAATCATCATTCAACATTCTTGCGGAATGATATATTGTTGTCTTTACAGAATTTTTCAATATCTTTGGCATAACTGTCAAAAAACTTTTTTTCGGTATGGCGGTAATAAATAATGGGTTCGTTTAATTTTCCGCTCGCAATGACAATGCGTTCATCCGGTTTGTTTTTGAATAAACCTGTTTTGCAGGGCTCTATGGAAACTGAGATAATATTTTCGCAGGTCAGATTGGCTGTTACGAATTTCTTTCCCCGTATAAATCCCGCGACCAATTCTGTTTTATCGATAAATAATTTTTCTCCTGCCATACAGCGTCACTCCTTCTTTAAACAATTATCATTTTATATTAACATTATCTATATTAACATAATTAAATGGAGAAAAACAGGATGGCCGGCCCGGATATTTTAATGATTGTCAGCGATCAGCACACAGCGTTCTGCAGCGGTTTTATGGGAGATAAAATTGTACGCACCCCAAACCTTGACAGGCTCGCGGCAGCGGGAACAATATTCAGCGCAGCCTATACTTCATGCCCGTTATGCGTACCGGCAAGGGCCTCGCTGGTTACCGGGATCATGCCGTCGAAACTGAATGTCTTTTCCAACGGAGACAGATTCGACAGCGGCCAGCCGACATATGCCCATGCCGCCGCCATTGCCGGTTACGAGACTGTTTTGTGCGGCCGGATGCATTTTGTCGGCGAGGATCAGTACCACGGCTTTACCAAAAGGATATTCGGAGACATTCTGCATAAATATCCCGGCGAATCAAAACAGCGGCTGGGCGCTTACGCACCGCTAATGGGTTACCGTCACTGCCTGGACAGATACGGCAAAGGCTACAATCCGGTGCTTGATTATGATTCCTGCGTGACAAACCGGGCAGCCGGATATTTAACGGAAAACATTGACAAGCCGCTTATGATGACTGTCGGTTTTTACGGACCGCATTTTCCGTATTTCGCGCCGGCGGATCTGTTCGATTATTACAGGGATAAAGTCAGCCTGCCGGAAACCAGCCGGCACGAGCCCAATTACAGACATGATGTTGTACGGCACAAGGAACAGGAAGCCTCCGATGAAACCATTCTGGATATACGCGCCGATTATTACGCGATGATTGAATATATGGACAGGGAAATAAAAAAAATTCTTGACGCGTGGAATAATTTTTTGGCCGCTTACCGCAGGGAGGGCATTGTAATTTACACTTCAGATCACGGGGATCAAACCGGCGAACGCAAAATTTTCGGCAAGCAGACTTTTTATGAAACCTCCTCGCGTATACCGCTGGTAATCAGCGGCTGCGGCGTTGATAAAGGCAAAAAAATCGCGTCTGCGGCAAGCATTTGCGATATAGCGCCAACCATCTGCGAACTGTCAAATGCCGAGCCGTTATCCGGGATTGACGGAATCAGCCTGGTCCCCTATCTGCACGGCCCGCACGCGGAAAACGAAAAACAAAGACCAATATACTGCGAGTATGTTGATAATGCTTACAATAAAAATGTTCCGGGCCGGATGGTAAGATACGGTAAATGGAAACTTATTTCATACCTGGGCTACGAAGAGCAGGACCTGTTTTTTAACGCGGAAGACGATCCGTACGAATTAACCAATGTTATAAATGAACATAAAGACATTGCCGGCGGGTTAAAAGAACTGCTGAACAAAGACTGGAATCCGCAGGATTTGCTTAAGAGGGAAGAAAATAAATCAATGCAGCGGGCAATAATGCAAAAATGGGGAAATGCCGTACATCCCGAAGATCCCCTGTTGTGGCATCCGGCCCAGAGTTTAATCAAACAATTGGTTTAAAGGATAACAAACATGAAACCAAATTTCCTGATTATGATGACAGACCAGCAGCGCGCCGATCTGCGCAGGAGCCGGGGCTTTCCTCTGGATACAATGCCTTTCCTGGACGCGTGGAGCAGCGGCGGCGCGGATTTCGATTGCGCCTACACGCCCAATCCGACCTGCCTGCCCGCGCGGGTAAGCATGTTCACAGGCCGGTATCCGCAGTCCCACAGGGCCCGCACCAACCACAACGGCGAAGACGCATTGTACACATCAGATTTACTGGATCTTTTTAAAAGTTCAGGTTACGCGACAGCGCTGTGCGGCAAGAATCATTCCCACCGTCATCCCGGTGATTTTGATTACGCGCAGACATCCGGGCACCTGGGCCGCGAAGGGAACTGGACTCCTTCCACTGACGCGGAAAAAGAATTCGTCAGTTTTATGGACAATACCCGGCACATGGAAATGCATGTACCGTCGCCGGGCGGGGTTGAAGTTCAGCATCCGTACAGGAACGTATCCGCGGCGCTGGATTTCCTTGATAAAAAACCGGCGGACAAACCATTTTTCCTGTGGCTCAGTTTTGCCGAGCCCCATAATCCCTACCAGGTTCCGGCGCCGTATTTCGATATGTTCCCACCGGACAAGCTGCCGCCGATCAATACCGGCCCGAAGGATTTGGAAAACAAGGGACATAAATTCAGCTGGATACGCGGGGTCTGGGAGAAAGTACTGGGTCCCCAAATTGACAAACGCATACTGCGCGCCAGATCCAATTATTACGGAATGCTGCGGTTGATAGACGATCAGTTCAAACGCATGATCGAAGGTTTACAGTCCCGTAATTTATTGGACAATACGGTTGTTCTCTATTTGTCCGATCACGGAGACTTTGTCGGGGAATACGGTTTAATCCGCAAAGGCCCGGAACTGCCGGAAGTATTAACAAGGATTCCTTTTATCTGGAAAGGGCCCGGCGTTAAAGCCCAGGGAAGAATCAAAAACGCATGTGTTAACATAGTCGATATACTGCCGACCATCTGCGATATGCTAGGCGCCGAAATTCCTTTTGGTGTTCAGGGAAAATCAATTCTGCCGATTCTTGGCGGCGAAAAATATCCGCAAAAAGAATACGAAACCGCTTACTCTGAAAGCGGATACGGCGGACTTTATTGGGACGAACAGGACAGCCTTGATTTGGTTGAAGAAGGCGCGTGTAAAAAATATAATGACGGCGGTCCGCCGCTTACTTTTGACTGCCTTGATTCCTGGACCCAGTGCGGACAGGTCAGAATGGTCCGCAGGGGCAGGTATAAGATCCAGGTTGACATGCTCGGCAATGGGTACCTTTACGATCTGGAAACCGATCCCATGGAAGTAAAAAATCTATTTAACGATCTTTCTTTTGTAACAGTTAAAGCCGAAATGCTTACTGAATTAAACGCGGCAATCATGCGTGCAATGGATCCAATCCCGGCGCCCAGGAGACGATACCATTACAAGGCACACCCCAAAGGATGGTGGTTTCAGGATTTCCATAAATAAAATATAATAAATTATGGAACAAAAACCGAATATTTTATGGATATGCACTGATCAGCAGCGCTGGGACACTCTGGGCTGTTACGGGAACCAATACGTAAAGACACCGGTTCTTGATTCGCTGGCGAAGGAATCGGTTCTTTTTGAAAACGCGTTCTGCCAGTCGCCGGTCTGCACACCAAGCAGGGGAAGTTTCCTTACCGGCCGTTATCCGGTTACATCCGGGACAAGGCAGAACGGCGCAGATATTCCGGACACAGAAGTCCTTGTAACAAAACTGTTCCATGACACCGGTTACTATTGCGGACTGTCCGGGAAACTTCATCTTTCGGCATGCAATCCCAAAAGCGGCTGCACAAAAATGGAACGGCGTATTGATGACGGCTACGATGAGTTCCACTGGTCCCATGACACGGGAAAAAGCTGGGGGCTTAATAACGAATACTACAAGTGGCTGGACGAAGTTCACCACGCCGCCTACACAACGCCTGACCTGCCGGAAACCAGGTGGGTTCAGAAGGGAATGCCCGGCGAACAGTCGCAGGCGCACTGGTGCATTGATAAGGCGGTTGATTTTATTAATGCCCGCAAAGATTCCGGCAAACCGTGGTTCTTCAGCGTAAACATTTACGATCCCCACCATCCTTTTGATCCGCCTCCGGAATATTTGGAGCCCTATCTAAAACACCTGGATAATATCCCCCTGCCCTCTTATGTTCCCGGCGAGGAATTGGAAAAACCTTACTGGCAAAAAATGGATCACGAGAAGGCCTACAATAACAACGCAGGGTTCCCGTTTCCAAAAATAACCGATCGCGAACACAGGTTAATACGCGCCGCGTACTGGGCCATGTGCGACCAGATCGATCACGAAGTCGGCCGGGCCCTGGAAGCTCTCGAACAAACCGGGCAGCGCGAAAATACAATAGTAATTTTTATGAGCGATCACGGCGAGCTGCTGGGCGACCACGGTATCTATCTCAAGGGCCCGCATTTTTACGACTGTTCGGTAAAAGTCCCGTTAATAATCAACTGGAAAAACCATTTTAAAAACGGACGCAGAAACGGCCTTGTTGAGCTTAACGATCTGCCGCAGACTCTGCTGGAACTGTGCGGCCTACAGGCTTACGAAGGCATGCAGGGACATTCTCTGGTTTCCATGCTGAACGGCAAAAACGAAAGTCCGCATAGGTCTGTGTACTGCGAATACCTCAACGCCATGCCCTGGCACGCGGGCCCGCACGCATTCGCCACGATGGTCCGCGCCGATAAATACAAACTCGTTGCCGCTCATAGTTTCTGCCCGGGTGAGTCTGCTGCGGATGAATCCGCAGCAGATAAATCCGCGGCCAACAGCCAGCCGCCAAATGACACCAATACCTGCGGACATCATTTCCCTTCGGGCGAGTTATACGATCTGGAAAACGATCCCGGCGAGCATTGCAACCTTTATGAAAACCCGGATTATCTTCCAATAAAAGCGCAGATGTTTGAACGGCTGCTTTATCACTGGTCCTGCACAGCCGATCCTTTGCCTGTCAGAAAATCCGCCTGGTAAACAACTTATGGTAAGCAGCGCATGGTAAATAATACCGGAACAGACGCTGTTCTTTCGCCGCAGGAACTGATGAATCTCCAGGTCGGAGCGCTTTTTACCTATGACTCCAACGGCCGGACATTAACTCTGGATGAACCGTGGGACGGGCACAGGCCGGCGCCGAGGTTTTATCTGGGACGCACAGTTGACGGTAAAATTGTTGTGCGGTTCAGGCATGATGTAGAAGATACACTGGCCGCCGAACTGGAACAGATCGCCAAAGACGAACCTGCGGCCGCGGTGTTTGACTGCGAAGAAACCGAATTCCGCGGCCTGCCTAAATTCAGGGATAAATACCTGCAATTGCTGGGACAAAAAGAATATTCAGCGGGGCCCTGCTGGCTGGTAGCAGCCGGCGCGCGGGCACCGAACTGCTCGGAAGCCGGCGCAGGCGGGCTTGCCGGCCCAGAAAAATCGATTTCGATTTTAATAACACGCGATAACATTGACCAATTCAAACTGGACAGCCAAATTAAACCAGAAAAAGGCTTTGAATGGCTAAGAGACGAAATTGATACTGCCGAACCCTGCGCCGGCCTGATTATCGAAGGCAGACTGGTTTCCCAGTGCAGGAGCGTCCGCCGTTCGCCAAAAGCTCACGAAGCAGGGCTTGAAACCCTGCCGGATTACCGCGGGCGTGGGTATGCGGCAATCGTTACGGCCGGCTGGGCCGCGGCGGTAAGGGATTTGGGCGCCCTTCCGTTTTATACGACTTCATGGAACAACACGGGCTCAAGGAGTGTAGCGCGCAAGCTCGGACTGTATTATTATGGAAACAGTTTCTCGGTTTATTAAAAGCAGGTTAATTGAAAATAACTGAACAAGCGGCAGGAGACTTTAATGAAAAAACCAAACATACTTTTCGCAATCGCCGATGACGCGTCCCACTTCGGCGCGTACGGGCACAGTTTTGTCCGGACTCCGGCCTGCAACGCGGTCGCCCAAAAAGGCGCCCTGTTTGCCAACGCTTTTAGTCCTAACCCAAAATGCGCGCCGTCGCGCGCGTCTATACTAACAGGACGTTTCCCGTGGCAAAACCGCGAAGGGTGCAACCATTTTGGATATTTTCCTTCAGGATTTCAGTTGTTTCCAGATTTGCTTGAAAAGGCCGGTTACTATAACGGCTGCACCGGCAAAGGCTGGGGGCCGGGAAATTACACCAGGGCCGGCTACACAAGAAATCCGGCCGGCCCGGAGTACAAAGAAAGATACCTTGTTCCGCCGGAAGGAAGCGCGATCAACAAATGCGACTATGCCGCCAATTTTGAAGACTTTCTTAACGCAAAGGAAACTGACCACCCCTTCTACTTCTGGTACGGCGGATATGAGCCGCACAGGAAATACGAATTTGGGGAAGGCCTTAAACACGGAAAAAAAATCGAAGATATCAAAGAGATTCCTTCATACTGGCCGGATGACGAAAAAGTAAAAATCGATATGCTTGACTACGCTTTCGAGATCGAATGGTTTGACAGCCATCTTGCCAAAATGCTGGATATACTTGAGAAACACGGCGAGCTGGAAAACACATTTATTATCGCAACATCGGACAACGGCTGTCCCTTCCCCCGCGTAAAGGGCCAGATGTACGAACAGGATTTCCACCTGCCAATGATGGCGCGCTGGGACGGAGTAATCAAACCCGGTACAACAGTAAGCGATTTGGTAAACTTTGTTGACATTGCCCCTACAATTCTTGAAGCTGCTGGAATTCCTGCGCCCTCTGAAATGACCGGCATCAGTTTCCTCGGCCTGCTAAAGGGACAAAAGCAGCAGGGCCGGGATTATACCTACTTTGGCAGGGAAAAACATGACGTGGGCCGCGAGAACGATTTGGGTTATCCGGTCCGCTGCATCAGGAATAAAAAATATCTTTACATCCATAACTTTGCACCGGAACGCTGGCCGGCCGGTAATCCGGAAACAGGATTTACCAATTGCGATTCTTCGCCCACCAAAACGCTTATTCTGGATTTAAACGAAAAAGGCGTTACCCGGTACTTTGATCTTAGTTTTGGCAAACGCCCGATGGAAGAACTGTACGATATAGAAACCGATCCGGAGTGCATCAATAACCTTGCGATGGACAGCAGACACGCGGCGGCAAAGGCAGAGCTCTGGGATAAACTGCAAGCCAAACTTAAAGAGACCGAAGATCCGCGTATAAACGGCAGCGGTGATATATTTGAAACCTATGAGTATGTGGGGAACTCAAAACATTCATGGGCAAATTACGTAAACGGCACTTTTGTTAAACAATCATTTTAATTTAATATAGAATTTAATTTTAATATAAAGGAAGGTCAGTATGAAAAATTGCGGCTGGGGCATTTTAGGCCCGGGAAACATTGTCAAACGCATGATGACGGCTCTGCCCCATGTTCCGGGCGCAAAGCTGGCGGCTGTCGGATCGCGGGACGCGGCAAAAGCGGCCGCATTCGCGAAGGAATACGGCTTCGCAAAAAGCTACGGCAGTTATACCGAATGTATAAAAGATCCGGATGTAGATATTTTGTACATAGCAGTACCGCATCCCTTCCACGCCCCGCTGGCAATCCAGGCGCTGGAAGCAGGCAAGGCAGTACTCTGCGAAAAGCCGGCTGCAATCAACGCAGCGGAAATGAAGCGAATCGCCGAATGCGCGCGCAAAAACCATGTCTTCTATATGGAAGGAATGTGGACGCGTTACTTCCCGGTAAACAGGGCAATTAAAACTTTAATCGACAGCGGCAAAACCGGCGCGGTGACGCTTATCGAAGCTGACTTTTGTTTTGGAAAATGGGACAATTTAATAAACGGTAACCCGCAGGCACGTCTGTTTGCGCCCTCTCTCGCCGGCGGCAGCCTTCTCGACGTCGGCATCTACACGGCCTCATACTGCGACTATATCAAAAACGGCCTTAAGCCTTCAGCCATAAAAGCTCTTGCTGCGATGACAAAAACCGGCGTTGACGGAATGACAGCTTTTATAATGCAGTATACGGATGGCAGTCTAAGCGTCCAGCGATCAGGTGTAGTTCAGACAACGCGTACCGAGGCAACAATCTACTGCGAAAAATGCACAATTGAAGTCCCCGGTTTCTGGCATCCGACAAAAGCAACGATCGAATGGAAGGACACAAACACAACTGACACAATCGAGATCCCACTGCCCCACGGTGTAGGCGAGGGATTTTATTACGAATGTGAGGAAGCGATGCGCTGCATTAACGCGGGGTTAACAGAGAGCCCGCTTATGACGCTGGATGATTCCATCCGCGTAATTGAACAGCTGGACGCGGTGCGCGCCCAAATCGGACTAAGGTATCCAATAGAAAAATGAAATACGCAACAGTAAAGGGACTTAACAAAAAAGTCTCGCGCATGGTTTACGGCTGCGACTGGATCGGAGCTCAGGACGAGGAGAAAAAAAAGATCGCGTTTGAAACACTGGACAACGCGGTATCAGTCGGCTGCAACGCGCTGGACACTGCCTGGGTCTACTGCGGCGGTGAGAGCGAACGCGTAATAGGGATGTGGATGGAAGCGCGCGGCAACCGCGAGCAAATCGCAGTCCTTAGCAAGGGCGCCCATCCCAACCGCGAGCGCCGCCGCGTCACGCCTTTCGACATACAATCGGATATTCACGATTCCCTGGCGCGTCTTAAGACTTCCTATATTGACATCTACGTCCTGCACCGCGACAACCCGGATGTTCCGACAGGCCCCATTGTAGAAATATTTAACCAACTGCACAGCGAGGGCAAGATCCGCGCCTTTGGAGGATCCAACTGGACGCATCAGCGCATAGAAGATGCGAATGAGTACGCCTACAAACACGGCTTAATTCCGTTTACCGCGTCTTCTCCCAACTTCGGGCTGGCAGACCAGGTAGAAAACCCCTGGGGCGAACTTAACGTAAGCATAGGCGGCGCGTCGCAGAAGCAGGCGCAGGCCTGGTACAAGGCCCATCCTGATGTATCCATCTTCGCCTACTCCTCCCTTGCGCGCGGCCTGTTCTCGGGCAGAATCAAACCGGACACAACAGCCGAAGAAGCCCGGACCATACTGGACAAACCGGCGTTGAAAGCCTATTTCCACCCTATCAACCTGGCAAGACTGGCCCGCGCCGGTGAACTGGCTGCCAAAAAGGGTCTTACTGTACCGCAAATCGCGGCGGCTTATGTCATCTCGCACCCGTTGAACATCTTCAGCCTGCAGGCTCCGCGCAACATCGAAGAGATGCGCCAGAACGCCGCGGCAATTGACACGGAACTTAGCGCGGCCGAGCTGCAGTATCTGGAGGGGTAGAAGTTTTGTATGGACATATTAAGCAATACACCTTATAAATAAATATGCAGAATAAAAGCCTGCTTATCAAAAGAATATCCAAAACAAAAGAATTATATTTCTTTCTTGTTCCCGCTGTTGTTTTTTATGTCCTCTTTAAATACTGGCCCATTTACGGGCTGCAGATAGCGTTCAGGGATTTTTCTCCGGTATTTGGTTTTTGGAAAAGTCCCTGGGTAGGCCTGGAAAATTTCCGGCGTTTCTTCCGCGCGGCAGACTGGTTAAGGCTCATTAATAATACTCTGGGCATAAGCATGACCAGCCTTATTATTGGGTTTCCGGTTCCAATTATACTGGCCCTGCTGCTTCATCATACAGCCAGCCAGGTTTTTAAGCGGACTGTCCAAATGATTACTTACGCCCCGTATTTTATCTCAAGCGTTGTCCTGGTCGGTATGCTCTACGTTCTTTTTTCCCCCAGTACAGGTATTGTTAATACATTGCTTGGCCGTCTTGGAATCGGGCCGTATTTTTTTATGGGCAGAAACGAATATTTTGTTTCCATGTACGTTGGTTCCGGTATCTGGCAGGGAGCAGGCTGGTCGGCAGTGGTTTACATGGCCGCGCTTTCGGGCGTGAATCCCGAACTGCACGAGTCTGCGCTGATAGACGGCGCGAACAAGGTTCAGCGCATCTGGCATGTTGATATTCCCTCGATATTGCCCGCGATAATAACCATGTTTCTTTTGCAGGTAGGCCATTTATTTTCCGTAGGATTTGACAAGGTATACCTTATGCAGAACCCGCTCAACCTGTCAGCCTCGGAAGTAATTTCAACATTTACCTACAAGCGCGGAATCCTCGACGGTGATTTTAGTTTTTCGACTGCAATCGGGTTCATGGAATCAAGCATTAACTTCGTATTGCTTGCAGTGTTCAACCGTGTAGCCAAACTGGTCAGCGGTTCCGGATTATGGTAGGGGGAAGATCATGACACGCAGGGTTTCCAAAATGAGGCCTTCCCTTATCGACTGCGTCTACGATATCGTTGTTTACATTATTCTGACCTTCGCCCTTCTATCCGTACTTTACCCCCTGTATTTCATGTGCATTGCGTCTTTCAGCGATCCAAACGCACTGTACCAGGGACGGGTAATTTTACTTCCCAAGGAAGTAACAGTTCTGGGGTACCAGCGCATTTTTTCCAACACTGTTATCTTCCGCAGTTATCTCAATTCGATTATTTACACAATTGCCGGAGTGCTGGTCAGCCTGGTCCTTACCATACCGACGGCCTTCGCGCTGTCAAGGCCTGAACTCCCGGGAAGATCCTGGATACTCAAACTGATGATCTTTACCATGTATTTTTACGGCGGTATGATTCCCCTTTACATAGTTGTCCGTTATTTAAAACTGCTTAATACGATGTGGTCGCTCATTCTGCCGACAGCCATTGTTACCTATAACCTGATCGTAGCGCGTGCATTCTATGTTTCGATGATACCAAGCGAACTGTTCGAAGCGTCGGTGCTTGACGGCTGCAATTATACAAAGTTTTTTTTCTACATTGTACTGCCGCTTTCCAAGGCAATTATTTCTGTAATGGTTTTATTTTACGCGACAAAAATGTGGAACGGTTTTATGGACGCCCTTATTTACTTAAGCACCGAATCCAAATTCCCGCTGCAGCTTGTACTGCGCAACATCCTGCTCCAGAGCCAGGCACTGGCCCTGCTTGACGACGCTACCGCAGTTGCCGAACAGCAAAAGGCGACCGAACTGATAAAATACGGAGTTGTCGTGGTAGCGAGTTTCCCGATGCTTTGTCTGTATCCGTTTATACAGAAACATTTCGTCTCCGGTATCATGATCGGAGCTGTTAAAGGCTGAACCCCCTTATGGGGATTATATTAATATGGAGGCAATGATGAAGAAAATTTTGGCGGTTTTATTGAGCCTGGGCCTTTTACCGGCTCTTGTATTCGCGGGCGGTGCAGCCCAAAGTACAAGCCCCGCGACAGGTCCTGCTGAATTTACGGCGACTTTTTTAAAGAACGACTGGCACGGCGACCCCAACAACATGGAAGTACTTAAGAAACTGGAAAAAGAAGCCAATGTAAAAGTTAACTGGCTTATCTATCCCAACGCCACATGGAACGAAAGAAAAAACCTTATCCTTAACTCCGGTGATTTGCCGGACGTGTTCTATATGAACGCGGTTAACAACGCAGATATCGAGCGTTACGGCCCCCAGGGTCTTTTTGTCGACCTGACCCAGCTTGTCAATCAGTACGCTCCCAGGCTGGTAAAAGCTTTTGACCAGGTACCGGTATACAAGGCCCTTTGCACCAGCCCTACAAACGGCAAAATGTACGTAATAGCCAGGGCTGCTGAACGCGAGGCCAATACGCTTATAAGCCAGATATATTTTTATAAACCCTGGCTCGATAAACTGGGACTTAAAATGCCGACAACCTACCAGGAATTTTATGATGTCCTAAAGGCTTTTAAAACAGGTGACCCCAACGGAAACGGCAAACAGGATGAATTTCCGTTTTCATTCGGAAACGGCGAGGGTACATACAGCATAACCCAGCTTTTTTCCATGTTCGGTTACGGTTACCAGGGCTTTTTGGCTACGGGAAACGGCGGATTCTTTGTCAATGTCAACGACAAGGCGGTTTTTGTTCCGGGCACGGACAGGTATAAGGAAGCGGTTATCTGGCTGCATCAGCTCTTCGCAGAAGGACTTTTAAATGAAGAGGACTTCGCAACCAGCGATACAAAACTTCTCAATTCCAAATGCCACGCAGACCCGGTCCAGGTCGGGAGCTTCGTTGCGTTTGACTCCAATATAGTTTGCCCTGCAGAAAGACTTGACGACTATGTAAGACTGGATGTCCCGCTCAAGGGGCCCCACGGTGATCAGATTTGGGTCAGCGCCGGGAACGTCGCCAATATGGGCGGCACGCAGTTTGTAATGACCAACAAGGCAAAAGATCAGCCGGCCATAATGCGCTGGCTTGACGCACACTTTGATCCCCGCACCTCCATTGAACTCTTCCTGGGTCCGGTCGGAACAACATTATATGATAACAACGGAATGCTTGATTACATACCGACTCCCGCAGGCTTAAGCTATTCCGAATTCCGTTACGGGAATTGCCCTGTCCACGTTCCGCTGGTAATCGCAGGTGATGACTGGGGAAAAACCGTCCAGGTAATGGATGAAGACGCGGCAAGACTCGACTGGATGAGGGGCCCCCTTAAGCCGTATCTTACCCAGAAATTTATTTACGGATATGCCAACGCCGACGAGAGCAAGTGGATGCTTGCCCAGGGCAAGGATATTACCGATTACTTCAGGCCTATCGAAGCCAAATGGCTTATCCAGGGCGGCATTGAACAGGAATGGGACTCCGTCCAGGCCAGGCTTAAGGCCATGGGCGTTGATGATTACACCAAAATAATGCAGTCGCAAATAGACAGATTTGCGCAGTACAGCAAGTAAATATTTTGAATACGGAGGAATAAAATGGACAGACCAAACATACTGATATTCATGACTGACCAGCAGCGGGGCGATTCAATTCCGCCGTATTCAAAAGCAAAGACCCCCAACCTGGATAAATTCTGCGGGGAAGGTCTGACATTTACAAAAGCGTTCACCATATCGCCGCACTGCTGTCCGGCGCGCGCGACATTTTTCAGCGGACTCTACCCTACCCAGCACGGCGTCTGGAACAATGTCAATGTGGGCAATACATTATCCAGAGGTTTGTATGAAGGCGTACGGCTTTGGAGCGAAGATTTTAGCGAAGCCGGATATGATATGTATTATTCCGGCAAATGGCATGTCAGCGATATTGAAACACCGGCAGACCGCGGGTTCGCCGCATATACAAAAGCCGGCGAAAAAATATCCGGGAAAATTTACAAACATGAAAAACCGGATCCTTACGAATGGGCAAGATACGATAATCTGGCGCCTGTTGCAGCCAGAAAAGAAGCCCAGATTATCCGCATGGGTTATCCGGTTTATACCCACTACGGCATAAACGAAAATCCCTTTAAAGACAACGATGTGGTCAATGATGCGGTAAAAATATTTAAAGAGCGAAAAAATTCCGGCCATCCGTGGTGCCAGTACGTCGGAACGCTGGGCCCCCACGATCCTTACTTTGTGCCCCAAAGATTCCTTGATCTCTACGATATAAAAGACATACAGCTTCCGGCAACCTATACCGATAAAATGGCCGACAAACCTGCAATGTACCGCCGTATCCGTGACAAGTTCGATCAATTGCCGGAGAATGAACAGCGCGAGGCGATCCGGCATTACCTGGCTTTCTGCAGTTACGAAGACTATCTATTTGGCCGGGTCCTGGACGCTCTGGAAGAATCCGGCGAGGCGGAGAACACCCTGGTTCTGTACGTATCTGATCACGGTGACTACACGGCCGAGCACGGGCTCTGGTGCAAGGGCCTCCCCTGTTTTGAGGGCGCATACCGCATCCCCGCTGTAATCCGCTGGCCCGGTAAAATCAAGAACCCAGGCAGAACCGAGGATAGTTTTATCAACCTCGCGGATTTCGCCCCGACTTTCCTGGAAGCCGCCGGTATAAAAACCGATCGCGAATTCGCCGGCAAAAGCCTTGTTCCGTTCTTCGAAAATAAAGAACCAGCAGACTGGCAGGATGTTCTTTTTACCCAGTCAAACGGCAACGAACAATACGGTATCCAGCGTTCTGTCAGTACAAGGGAATGGAAGCTGGTATACAACGGTTTTGACTACGATGAATTATATGATTTAAAAACCGATCCCGGCGAAACCAAAAACCTGATTGCCGGCGGCCGCGTTGATCAACAGTACGAAAAAATAATTCATGAGCTTTTTGGGCAGATGTGGCGGTTCGCAAAAAAAACCGGCGATGTCTGCATTAACGGCTATGTTATGGTATCGCTTGCCACCGAGGGACCAGGCGCAGCTGGATAATATAATAATTATATTCCAATCTTTTCAACAAAAATTTCTTAAAAATTTTAGTTGACAGATAATAAAACTGATGATTTAATTATATCATGCTTTATAGTTATTTTTTTATAATAAATAATTAATTCATCCGATTTTTAATCAGATTTGGTACATCAATCGGGAATAGTTATTTTAATCTTATTCTGGAGGGATCTATGAAACGTCTTCAGGTAATTTTGGTTTTTGGGTTTTTATTGGTAACTGTAGCTATGATGTCAGCAAACGGAAGTAACCAGGCATCAAACACACCATCTGCAGCAGCGGGTACGGCAGCACAGGCCAGCCCGACAGCGGCAAGCCTTGGTTTTCCGCTTAAAAATCCCATCACTGTGACATTTTGGGTAACACTGACTCCTTCCGAAGCTGCGGTTATGAAAAGTTATGCGGACAAGACAGTATGGAAAGATATGGAAAAAATAACGAATATTCATATTGAGTTCCAGCACCCGTCAGTTGCCGCAGGCGAAGCTTTTAACCTGATGCTTGCGTCAGGAGACTTGACAGATATTGTGCAATACAACAACGGATGGAAAAATGTTCAGGGCGGTCTTGACGGCCTGATCAGTGACAAAGTAATTATGGATCTTACAAATCAGGTCAATTCAAATATGCCCAATCTAAGGAAACTGCTTAATGACAATCCGGTGAATGTTGATGCATTAATGAAGACCGGCAATGGCAGGTACTGGGGGTTCCCTGCAATAATAATCGGAGAGGGATGCTGGGCCGGACCCATTATACGCAAGGATCTTCTTGATAAATTCAATCTGCAAATCCCGGTAACCATGGACGACTGGGAAAATGTTTTAAAAACATTCAAGGCAAACGGCATTGTATCCCCGCTGGGATTTCAGAACGACGCCACATTCAACACTTACGGAATTTTTATCGGTGCGTATGATGTAGTAAGGGATTATTTTATCGGTACAGACAATAAAATCCATTACGGTCCTATAGAAGACGGATACAAGCAGTGGTTAACAACATTCAACAGATGGTATTCCGAAGGATTGATTGATCCGGAATTCGCATCCATCGACGCCAACACATACAAACAAAAAGCAATCACGGGTGTATACGGCGCCTATACAGGATCTTCTTCGGAGCAATTCGGTAATTTCAATACTGAAATAACAAACAGGATACCCGGCGCAAGTACAATTGCAGTACCCTATCCCAAGGTAAATGCCGGACAGACACTCCGTTTCCGTCAGCAGTCAGAAGATGTAAGGCCGGGCCAATGGACAGCTATTTCGGCGCAAACCAAATATTTAAATGAAATTTGCAAAATGTATGACTACGGTTATTCTCCGGAAGGTTCATTCCTTATAACTTACGGCAATGAGGGAGAAGCCTATACTCTTAATGCCCAGGGAAAACCGGTGCCGACACCGCTGCTGACAAATAATCCCCTGGGTGATTTTTCCGCTTTAGCGTTTTTATACTGCGGCCGCAACGGCGCTTATCTGCGTGATCCTTACGAAGTTAATTTCCTGGATTACAAGGGCCTGGAAACGCCTGCACGCGCAGTATGGAACACATCCGGCAACGCAAGCGGTCTCCGCCCGTCCTATTCGCTGCCTGCCGCCGATACACGAAGAGTTAACAGCATTATGGCCGATGTAACCACTTATGTAAACGAAATGATGCTTAAATTCATCATGGGACAGGAACCTTTATCCAATTGGGATGCATATGTGCAGAACATCAAAAAAATGGGCATTGACGAAGCAATTGCCCTTAATAACACAGCTTACGCAGCTTTCTTAAGCAATTAAAATTTTATCAAGGAGATAAAAATGAGTGAAAAACAATTTCCCAGAACAACGGTAGAAGGTGTTAGTCTGCCGAGAATGCTTATCGGAACTAACTGGATAGTCGGTTTTAGTCATACCAGTTATGCCGCAGATATGGACATTAAAATAACCAACCATAATGCCGAAGCTGTATTTCCGATATTAAAAAAATTTAGCGACAGCGGTGTTGACGCCATTATGGGAGGGCTCACAAAACAGCAGCTTATGATGGACTCTATAAAATATTTCCAGGACAAAACCGGGAAAAAACTTATTCAGATCGATACGCCGATCTTGAATGTAGATAATACGCCCGAAGCACGGCATGAAGCCGAAAACATGATTAAAAACAGCAAAAAAGCCGGAGTTACATTTTGTCTGCCGCATCATTCATGCGTGGAAAAGCTGGTGGATAAAGGCACAAGGAAGATAAACCGTCTGCCGGATTATCTGTCCATGATACGGGACAACGGAATGATTCCGGGCCTGAGCGCCCATATGCCGGAATTGATTATTTACAGTGATTTAAATCAATATGATGTTCAGACTTACATACAAATATTCAACTGTATGGGCTTTTTAATGCAGGTGGAAATTGAAAAAGTAATCAAAATAATCCATGAAGCCAAAAAACCGGTGATGACCATAAAGCCCATGGCTGCAGGCAGGGTTTCCCCATACATAGGATTAACATTCAACTGGACTGTACTGCGCGAATGCGACATGATCACGGTCGGCGCAAAAACAGAATACGAAGCGGAGGAAGATATTGAAATAGGCTTTGCCGCTTTAGAAAGAAGACTCCCCAAAATCAAGGGAAGGGACAGCCCCAATAAAACCGATATCCTGAAATAAAAAACCCCAAAGGCAAAATCAGGGAGTTCATTTGGCTTATATGCCATTGCCCTTCTTGGTTTTGCCTATGCCTGTGCGAATCAGCTCCTGCTTGCTGAACAAATAGACGAATTCCTAAAATTCAGGATTGATACACATATGATGGCTGTTAATCCGGAAAACTACATTGATCGAATGGAACAAATGGGCGTTTAAAGTCTGGCATTTTTTCCGACGGAGGTATCACCCCTGAGATTGCAGCTGAACTCGCTATATATAAAGCTGATATGTTAATTTTGGGCTATCATGCCCTGTTCCGGCCTGACGGATAAGCTGCCGGCTGGAAATGCAGTTTGGAAATAAATTTTATTCAGGAAAAACCAGATGCAGACACAATTAAAAATCATAATGGGATGTGATCTTGCCGCCTATGATTTTAAAACACAGGCAATAGCAGATCTGTGCCGGCGCGGATACACCATAACCGATATCGGATGCCATAACTCAATGGAAGGAGAATATCCGCAAATTGCAGAAGAGGCCGGCAAACGCGTTGTCTCCGGTGAATTTGACAGGGGCCTGCTTGTTTGCGGAACAGGCCAGGGAATGGCTATGGCAGCAAACAAGGTAAAAGGTGTAAGGGCAGCGCTGTGTTACGATATTTTTCCGGCTCTTCTGAGCCGTGAGCATAACAATTCAAATATACTGGCAACCGGATGCTGGATGATTACACTGGAAAAATATCTGGAAATGGTTGAAGTATGGCTTTTTGGAAAATTCAACGGCGGCCGCCATGAAACACGGATTGATTATATGCTTGAAATGGAAAAAAAAGTTTAATTTTATAAATTCTAAAAAAATTACCCGGTAAAAACCGCCGCCAGATCCACCGTGCAGCCCTTGAGCACAGTAACCGGTATTTTTTCAGTCTCGTCATAAGAGCTGACAACATAACGGTTATTTTCCAGTATATAAACTTCCACGGATTTTAGTATCGGATCAACAATCCAGTATTCACGCACTCCCGCTTTTTGGTATTTTCGCAGTTTGTATATACGATCATACCTTGCCGTTGACGGCGAAATAATTTCTATTACAAGATCGGGCGCTCCGTTACAGCCGTAGTCGTCCAGCTTATTCGAATCACAGACAACAACAATATCCGGCAAAAAAACTGTATCATCGCTTTTGTCTTTTTTTGGAAAAAGCCGAACACCAAAAGGAGAAGCATACACTTTGCATTTTTTATTTTCCAAAAAACTTCTGATTTGAAAAAATAATTCACCGCTTATATCTTGATGATTTGTTAATGGAGGCGCCATCATAAGTATTTCACCATCCAGTAATTCCGCCCTAAAATCCTCATCCCATTCGAGAAAATCCGCGTACGTATAATATTCATCTTCAACTTTTATGGGTAATGCCATGATCCAAGTATACAATATTTCTCCCGATATGCAAGAATAATTGCGTTATGCTATACTGTTGTATAGAGGTTTGATACCAAAAATGCGTCCTTTTGAAGTCGTATCGGATTTTGGCCCGGCAGGTGATCAGGGTGAGGCCATCACGGCGCTTTCCTCAGGAATCAGGGCCGGCGACAAGTACCAGACCCTGCAGGGGGTTACCGGCTCCGGCAAGACTTTTACAATGGCAAAAATTATCGAGGAAGTCCAGCTTCCGACTCTGATTGTGAGTCATAACAAAACCCTGGCAGCCCAGCTTTACAGGGAATTCAAGGGGTTTTTCCCGCACAATGCAGTCGAATATTTTGTGTCCTATTACGATTACTACCAGCCGGAAGCCTATGTTGCCAGCCGCGATCTCTACGTAGAAAAAGACGCTTCGATAAACGACGAAATCGAACGCATGAGACTTTCAGCGACGCGGAGCCTTATGGAGCGCCGAGACGTGATAATCGTAGCGACAGTTTCCTGCATCTACGGCCTGGCAACACCTGAAGTTTACCGCAAGATGACGGCGTCGTTTTCGCGGGGAGACACGATTGACGCTGACGCCCTTATGCGGCGTTTTGTTGAACTTCAGTATGAAAGGAACGACGATGTCCTGGAGCGCGGACGGTTCAGGCGCAGGGGCGATACTCTGGAAATCTATCCGGCATATTTGGAAGAAGCCTACAGGATCGACCTGGACTGGGACAAGGTTGAAAGGATAAGACGTTTTAATCCGGTGTCGGGAACGACCCTGGAAGAACTGGACATGGCCATGATCTACCCGGCAAAACAGTTTGTCATGCCGGCCGAGATGGTAGCCAAAGCGCTTGATTCGATAAAAGAAGAACTGGAAGAACGTTATGAGTATTTTCAGAAGAACGGCAAGATTGTGGAAGCCGAACGGATAAAAACCCGGACTGAATACGACCTGGAAATGCTTGCAGAGATGGGTTTTTGCCCGGGCATTGAAAATTATTCGGCTCCCCTGGCCGGCAGGAAACCGGGAGAAGCCCCGGATACCCTGGTGGATTATTTTCCGCACAGGCATCTGACTTTTATCGACGAGAGCCATGTTACGGTGCCCCAAATCGGCGGTATGTACGCCGGGGATCGCAGCCGCAAGCAAAGTCTGGTGGACTACGGTTTCCGTCTGCCCTGCGCCCTGGACAACAGGCCCCTTCGCTATGACGAGTTTACAGCCAGAATGGACCAGACAGTTTTTGTTTCCGCGACCCCGGGCAAAACCGAAGCCGAACTTTCAAAACGGGTTGTTCAGCAGCTTATAAGGCCGACCGGCTTATTGGACCCGGAAATCGAAGTGCGGCCCAGCGAAGGCCAGATGGAAGATATTTATGCCGAAATTCAGAAACGCATAAAGACCCATGAACGCTCCCTCATCCTTACCCTGACCAAAAAAATGGCTGAGGATCTTACCGACTACCTTTTGGGTTTGGGACTCAAGGTACAGTACATTCACAGCGAAGTGGAAACTATCGAGAGGGTGGAAATACTTACAAGGCTCCGGAGCGGGGATTTTGACGTGCTTGTAGGAATCAACCTGCTGCGTGAGGGAATCGACCTGCCGGAGGTTTCGTTTATTGCGATTCTGGACGCGGACAAGATCGGGTTTTTGCGGTCGCTGACAAGCCTGGTTCAGATAATAGGCCGGGCCGCCAGGAACGCTGCCGGCAAGGTTATAATGTACGCGGACCGGATGAGCGATGCCATGTCGGCGGCCATTACCGAGACCAACCGCCGCCGCACTGCGCAGATGGCCTACAACCAGGCTCACGGCATAACACCTACCACTGTAAAAAAGGCCATTGCCGATATCCTGGAACGCCACGCAGTCGAGGAAAAGAACGCGGCCGCCGCTTCCATCGAGGTCCTTACCAATTCCTACAACGTGCTTATACCGGATCAGCGCCGCAAGCTTATCTCCGCCCTCGAAAAGGAAATGCTGGAATACGCCAAAAACCTTGAGTTCGAGCAGGCCGCCTCTGTCCGCGATGAAATTGACAAAATAAAGGGAATCGGTGTAAAAGAAAAGAATAAAAACAGGAGGCGGTAAATCTGCGCTTAATGCTTTAATCAGGATTACCGATATAATAATATGAAAAGAACAATCAGTCTTGTATTCGTTTTAATAATTGCGTTTACGGCGGTTTCTGCCATTAACGCACAGACAACTGTGCCTTTTAAACAGGAGGGCATTGCCTCCTGGTACGGCACCGAATTCGACGGCAGATTAACAGCCAGCAATGAAATTTTTGATTCATCGCAGTTTACCGCGGCCCACCCTACGCTTGATTTCGGGACTATCGCAACAATAACCAATACCTATAACAATAAAAAGGTAAATGTAAGGATCAATGACAGGGGGCCTTTTGTTGCCACCAGAATAATTGATCTCTCCATGGCCGCGGCAGAAGCTCTTGATATGATCACGACAGGTACGGCAATGGTAACCGTGGAAGCGAACATACCTGCGCCTGCCGCAGCGGTTCAGCCGGCTGAGCTTACCCCGGGTCCTGTGCAGCCGCTGACTGCGCAGCCCGCTCCCGCTGCAGTCCAGCCCGCGACCGTACAGCCCTCGCCTGCGCCGCAGGCCGCGGCAGTCCTCCAGCCTGAGCCCATGCCCGGACCGGTACAGCCCGCACAGCCAGAGCCGCAAACTTTACAGCCACAGCCGGCTGCACAATTGCCTGTTCAGCAAATACCTCCTGTTCAGACTGTTCCTGTACAGCCGGCCCAGCCGCAGGTAATTCCCCAGGTTTTACAGCCGGAGGCCGCTCCTGCAAGATCTGCCAATATTATCGGCGGTATGCCAAAAACCGGCACCGGCAAATTTTACCGGCTGCAGGTCGGAGCCTACAGGGTGCCGGCAAATGCGCTTGACGCCTTTAACAGACTCGCGGCTATGGGACTAAGTCCGGCTTATGAAAGATACAATGATCTGTACCGTGTGGTACTTGCCAAAATAAGGCCGGAAGATATACCATCCATAGCAACAAAGATTTACGCCGCAGGCTTCCCGGAAGCTGTTATCCGGGAAGAACGCTGACGCAAAGGAGACTTAATTGAGTGTTACAAGAATTATCGGAATAGTACTTCTCGTAGTCGGAGTAGTACTTTTGGTATGGGGCGCCTATAACCTGATTTCATTCAGCGCATCGGCGGGTGGTAAATTCCTTAACTCGGTTGCTAAGATTGGAGGCGGCCAGACAGATGTGGTCCGCAATTCCATTATACAGATTGTCATCGGTATAGTAGTAAGCGGGGTAGGTTTCTATATTTACCGTAAAAAATAAATACCAGTTTCAAAAAAAATATTAACCGGCAGGATGCGGCGTGATACAGGACGCTGCGCCTTGCCGGTTTTTTTTTCTTCCTGTAACATAATTCCATGAACAAACGCATACTGGAAGCTGATGCGCTTTTGCTGCTTACAGCCTGCATCTGGGGCTTTGGCTTTGTTGCACAGCGTTCAGGCATGGAATATATCGGACCATTCGCGTTCAACGGCATACGTTTTTTAATGGGAAGCCTTTCCCTCTTTCCGCTTATTGTTATAAAGCTGCGCGGTAAATCCGATGAAAGCGCCACTGTAAAAATAAGACGGATTATTCCATCGGCGTTTATCGCGGGAACCTGCTGTTTTATTGCGGTAACCCTGCAGCAGCTTGGCATTATGTTTACCACAGCCGGGAACGCAGGTTTTATTACCGGCCTGTATGTGGTAATGACTCCCATATTCGGGATTTTTATCGGCCGCAAAACAGGACCGGCAACCTGGGCAGGAACAGTCTTTACCTTTGCAGGATTGTTCTTTATAAGCATTGCCGGAAAATCCAACCATATAAATCCCGGAGACCTGCTTGTCGCCGCCGGCGCAATATTCTGGACAATACACGTTCTGTTAATAGACGCTTTTGTAAAAAAACATGACCCGATAATATTATCCAGCGGGCAGTTTATGGCGTGCGGACTCTATTCCCTGGTATGCGCGTTTACTGTTGAACCATTATTGGCCTCCGGTATTTTTACCTGGATTCCGTTCCCGGCTTTGCTGCACGGCTTAAATACAGGCGCTGTCCCTTTTAACTCGGTCTCCGGCGCGGTAATACCGGTGCTGTACGGCGGTTTGGCTTCTGTAGGAATCGCATATACCCTGCAGACCGTGGCGCAAAAAAACGCGCCGCCGGCGCACGCGACCATAATATTATGCCTTGAAGGGTGTTTCGCGGCGATCGGAGGTATAATGCTCCTCCATGAACCGCTGGGTGTCAGAACAATTTTAGGTTTCGCGCTGATGCTGTCTGGAATGCTTGTAAGTCAATGGGAAGTAATATTTAAAAAACCGGTCAGAGTTTAAAGAATATGAAAAAATTCATCTATATGAAAAATTTCATCTGTGCAGCCTGATTAAAGCCCTTATACCGGTTACTGCCAGGAAAAAAAATCCCGCAATAATCACGGTAACCGCACCAACAGGCATATTCAGTACCCAGCCAAAGTAAAGACCGCTGACAGAGAACAGCGCGGAAAAAAGGCAGCTCCCTGCCATCATGGCGGAGAGGCTGCGTGCAAAGGATCCGGCTGTACCGGAGGGCAATGTGAGCATGGCGATAACCATCACTATTCCGACATAGGTCTGGAGCAGAACAATGGCCGCCGCGGTAATAATTAAAAGGATGATAAAAAACCCGCCGGTATTGACGCCGCGCGAGACAGCAAATTCATCGTCAAACGAAGATGCACGTATTTGGGGGTAAAAACGCCAGGCAAGAAATACCACAGCAATACCAAGAAAAGCCATCAAGTAAAGATCCGGGGCAGAAATAAGCAATATATTGCCGAAAAGATAAACATTGGGATCGACATAACCGGGAGTCCTGGCCATAAAAAGAATACCGGAACTCATGCCTATTACCCAGATTGCGCTTATTACCGTATCTTCCCTTTGCCTGGCTTTGAGTGTCACAATGCCGATTATCAGGGCCGATATTACCGCGAAAATCAAGGCTCCGGTTAAAGGTGACATTCCAGGTATAATGCCGGCTGCGTCCAGAAACAGCGCCATGCCGATTCCGCCAAGGACCGCGTGCGAAACAGCGCCGGCAAGGCTGGTTATTCGGCGCACTGTTACGAGTGATCCAAGAACACCGAACAGCACAGATGACAGCAGCCCTGCGATAAGGGCATTGCGGATAAAAGGAAACTCAATGACAGCGCCGATAAAATCCTTCATTGCCCTTCCTTTGGAGCATAACATTTATCGCCGGGATAACTTGCCTCATGAATTATGCGGGATTCATCGCCGCGCGGATCTCCGGAAGCCGTAAGGCCGTGCTGGACAAAAGTACTCTGGTTGTCCCCTGTAGAACCGTCGTTTCCTGCGGAACCATCGTTTCCTGCGGAACCGTCGCTTCCGACAGACATAACTGTCGCCTTGTGTGAATCCCTGTCCAGGCACAAAACCCTGTCCACCAGCGAAGAAACAAAATCCCTGTCATGGGTTACAATAAGTATCGTAGTATTTCCCTTGAGTTTTCCCAATGTCGCAAAAAGGCGTTCTTCGCTTTCAACATCCATATTGGCCGTTGGTTCATCGAGGATTAATAGACCCGGAACACTGCCGGAAGAAATATTGCTTTCTTTAAAAGAGGCCGATATTGTAGCCAGGGCTCTGGCAACCAATACGCGCCTGCGCTGGCCGCCGGAAAGCGCGCTGTAGGGTCTTTGCGCAAGGTCGCAGATTTCGGCCTGTTCCAGAGCTTCCTGCACTGCGGCCCTGTCTGCGGCGCCAAAGGAACGTGAGAACGGAGTAAGGCGGCCCATACCTACTACTTCCCTTACCGAAATCGGAAAGACCTGGTCCGGGTTTGCCTGCTGCGGCACATAGCCGATGCGCCCTTTCTGCAGCCGCGATGATTCGCCAAAAATTTCTATTTTACCTGACTGCGGAGTTTCAAGACCCAAAAGAAGTTTTAACGCGGTGGTTTTTCCCGAGCCGTTGGGTCCGACAAGCGCTACAAATTCCCCCTGGTGAATATGGAAACTGGCTTCTTTAAAAACTTTGGTTTTTTCGTACGAGAATGTAACTTTGTCAAAACGCAGGGCAATGTTTTTCCTGACAGGATGAACGGGCGGAGAACTTTCAGCGCTGCCATTTTTTGCGGCGCTGTCAATAAATACCAAATTATCTGATTCCATTTTATTCAATTCCATATTTTTCAATTCCATTTTTTATCCTGCGTTATTCTATTGCCTGTTTAAGGGTTTCTCCTATATACCTGATATTTTCCAGCCAGTCCGGCGCCAGGGGATCGAGTATTTCAAGTTTGGCCCCAACAGCGGATGCCACAGCAGCGGCGGATTGCGCGGGAAATTGCGCCTGTACAAAAATTACTTTTATATTTTCATTCCTGGCCTGCGTAATAATATCGGCAAGCTGACGGGGAGTCGGCTCCTTGCCGCCTGTTTCCACCGCTTCCTGGATAATGCCGAATTCATCCAAAAAATAACCAAAAGCCGGATGATATACCAGAATCGTTTTTCCGCGGAGGCCTTCCAGTTCCGTCGCCAACCGGCTGAATTCCTGCTGGATGTCTGTAATTAAAGCATTATAGTTTTCATTGTAAAAAACCGCGTTGGCGGAATCCAATCGGCAAAGCGTATCCCTGATATGCGACGCCATAATTTGAGCGCCCTCGCTCCCAAGCCAGGTATGCCTGTCGATCCTGTCCAGTTCATTGCCGGATACACCGGCTGCAGTTTCACCGGCGCTGTCTTCATCGGTTTCCTGCGATTCGCGGAAATGGATACCGGCTGTGCCGTCAACCACATCTAGAGAGGGAAACAATTTTTGTACTTTGGGCGCAAACGTAATTTCAAATTCCGTACCGGAAAGCACCCAGGCATCCGCCCCGGCAAGGCTCTGCAATTGTCCAGGATTGGGTTCGTAATCATGGGGATTCTGGCCGGGGCCGGCAAGCACAAGGGTCCGGATGCGATCTCCCCCGATGCGTGTTGCAAAATATTGCTGCGGCAATATGCTGACGGCAAGCAAAGGCCTGCTGTCATTTTGCAGATTACCGCGCTGTATTACAGATCGGTCCGATCTTACAGATCGGTTCTGTGTTGCAGGTGTTCCTGTATAGCGGCTGCAGCCATAAAAAGGCAGCATACAAAAAAGCAGTATACAAAAAATCGGCGGCCGGGGATTGATTTTGAACTTCATTCAGATTGGTTGACTTTATTAATGCAGTCCAGATACGCGTTTTGCAAATCGGTCATTGCAGTCCGTATAGCCTTGTTTTTATCCTGCCTGTAATCGGCAAGTCTGGAGCTAAGGTTAATGGGAGACGAACTCTGGATTATTACACGCCTGGGAAGAATACTGAGCCTGTTGGAATAAGCGCCGCCGATTGATCTGTTGATAAAGTCCCAGAGATTCTGAACAAATTCTACTTTTATATGAAGCGGAGCGTCATCGGCGGGAATCGGGAAATTACGCAGGTACCAGGAAAGATCGATTAACTCCACATGTCTGCCCGCGTGCCAGGCTTCACCGGCAAGCAAATCCGCAGTTCCCCTTTCAAGGCCGGTCATGTTATCAAGGGTCTCGTATCCGGGGAGCACAATTCGGTCCCAGCAGGCCTGGCGGAGCGTGTACATACGGGAGAAATATTCACCCTGGGTTTTAAGATTCAGAATTCTCTCCGCGGTCTCAAGAGCAGCGTTAATGACCGCGTCAAGGCGCTGTTCAAACGGCTGGTTTTTATCAGCTTTGATGCCGTAACGTTTTTCGTTTATTTCCAGAATATATGTACGGGCAATTTCCATCCGTTTGGAAAAAGGCAGTTTCCTTTTTTCCTTTGCCTTGTCTTTGCCTGCGGATGTGTATTTTTCAATTTTTCTGATTAATAATTCTATTGTAAACGCGCCGTAAGATCCAAACCGGAAATGAATTGCCACCGGCAGAATTTCCACCGGAGCTTTATTGCCTTTGGAGGCCAGCCTTTCTGCTGCATTAAAACCAATCCGAATGACTCCCTGTTCAAGTCTGGGTATGCCTTCTATGGTATATGAAACCTGGCCTTCCGGCGCCAGCGCCACAGGGTACCGGCCTTCTGTTATGGATTTGTAAATCCTGGCCATGCCCTGTTTGTCCATTTTGGTATGGTGAATCGGCATGGCGCCGACATTGGGCAGAATAAACCTGGCCACCCAGCCGCCCCAGCGCACAACTTCATAACCGTAAATAAAAACAGCGTGCGGGTGTCTTTTTAGCTTGACACCCTGCCGTCTGGCAAGGGCGCGCAGCCTAAAAAGAAAGAACCAGGTTAAAAGCTGAGGTTCGCCGCCGTTGGGATGGCGGAAAGCGATAATGCAGCGGCTGTCTCCCTCCAGGGCTCGTTTAAAGGCATAAAACATGTCCTTTTCGCCGCGAAGGAGAATTCTTGCGATTCCGTAAAAAAGAAATAGGTAAAGCCTGCCCAGGATCCTAATCAGGATAAATGCTGATTTCGAAATCCTGGGCTCGTGCAGCCTAATGTCGGCCAGTGCCTTGCCAACAGGTTTGGCATAGGGTTTATGCACACTTATTCCTCGTTAAATGAATCGGTATCCGTCTCGGCGTCCATTTCCGCCTCGGGTTCTTCCGGAACAAAATCTTCCTCAAGGGATTCTGCGGCGACTTCCAGCTTGCGCTTTTCCAATATCTCGTTAACATAAACATCCAGATCCTGCTGTTCGTCGTCAAACAATTTTACGTTGCGGTAGAACTTCATGCCGGTTCCCGCGGGAATCGGATGCCCTATAATAATGTTTTCCTTGAGGCCGCGCAGGTAATCGACTGAACCGGCAATTGCCGCGTTGGTCAGCACTTTGGTGGTTTCCTGGAAACTGGCCGCGGACAGGAATGAATCTATGTTGAGGCTGGCTTTGGTAATTCCCTGGAAAATGGGGCGGGCTATGGCCGGCTGGCCGCCTTCGCCCAGGACCCGGTCGTTTTCTTCGTGGAACCGGTACTTGTCAACCATTTGGCCGTAAATAAATTTGGTATCGCCGACGGCCATAATTTCGACTTTTCTCATCATCTGCCGGATTATGACACCGATGTGCTTGTCATTGATGGAAACACCCTGGAGCCGGTAAACCTGCTGAATCTCGTCCATTAGGTACTGCTGAAGCGTAGATTCGCCCAATATGTGGAGAATGTCGTGGGGATTAATCGAGCCGACGCAGAGGCTCTCCCCCGCTTCCACAGTATCGCCGTCCCGGACCAGAAGCCTCATGGACATCGGGATAAGGTGCTTGTACTCCTTGCCAAAAGCGTCTTCCACGATAATAACACGCTTGCCCTTGACAATGCCGCGGAACCTGACTGTCCCGGATATTAAAGCAAGGACTGCGGATTTCTTTGGCCTGCGGGCTTCAAAAAGTTCGCCGACGCGCGGAAGACCGGAGGTAATGTCCATGGTCTTGGCCGATTCCTTGAGAGTCTTTGCGATGGTGCGGCCGGCGTCGATTTTGTCGCCTTCGTCCACCTGGAGATAAGCGCCTCCGGGCAGGAAGTAGGAAACCACTTCATTGCCGCTGTCATCGGTAATTACAATCCTGGGCTGTTTGCTTTCAAGCTGGTACTCGGTAATCCGTTTTTCTATATTGCCCGTATCTTCGTCCACTTCTTCCTTGAGGGTTGTGCCAGGAATTATGTCTTCGTATTTTACTGTCCCTCCGGCCTCGGCGATAATCGGGTCAGAGAACGGGTCGAATGTAGCGATTGTTTTTTCCGGCTCGATCACATCACCCTTTTTGGCGACGAACTCCGATCCGTTTCTGATTTCAATCTTTTGATCCTGGCCTATAAGGCAGAGCGAAGACGGATGGCCCTTGCTGTCTTTAAGGATCAGCGCGTAAGCAATCTCCGGAGAAAGGGTTTCCTTGCTGCCCCGCCTGATTATCGGCGCGTCACGGATAACCCTCTGACCGTCTGTTATCAAAAGCTCGTCTTTGGAATCCAGTTTGTATTCCTTCATTATCCTGTTGATTATCGCGTGTCCCTTGCGGGTAAAGAGCCAGCAGCCGGGTTTGGTAACTTCAAATTTACCTTCCTTGTTTTTGGTTTTTACCTCGGGCAGCTCGACATGGGCGCCGTCAACATTTCTGATATAAACCGGATATTTCAAATAGATGCGGTTTTCTTCGCTGATCTTTGTCGCTGTTCCTCCGATATGGAAGGTGCGCATGGTTAATTGGGTGCCGGGCTGGCCTATTGACTGTGCGGCAATGGTGCCGACAGCTTCGCCGATATCGACGGACCGGTTGGTAGCCAGGTTGCGGCCGTAACATTTGCGGCAAACGCCGTGCTTGGCTTCGCAGGTAAGTACTGTGCGGATGCGTACGGTCTCGACGCCGGCGGCCTCGATTCGCTTTGCAATGTCCTCGGTAATTTCTTCGTTGACATCAACGATCAATTCCTTGGTGATCGGGTGCTTTACCTGTTCAAGGGTATAACGTCCCACAATGCGGTCGCTCAGGGGCTCGACGATTTCCTCGCCTTCCTTTACCGCCGAATAACTGATCCCGTTAATGGTGCCGCAGTCATCATCGTTTACAACCACGTCCTGCGCAATATCAACCAGACGCCTGGTAAGGTAACCGGCTTCGGCTGTCTTAAGGGCCGTATCGGCGAGTCCCTTGCGCGCTCCGTTGGTGGAAATAAAGAATTCGATTACAGAGAAACCTTCCTTAAAATTGGAACGGATCGGCAGTTCGATGATTTCACCGGTAGGTTTGGCCATTAAGCCTTTCATACCGGCCAGCTGGCGAATCTGGTTGCGGCTTCCGCGGGCGCCGGAGTTGGCCATCATGTAAAGGGAGTTAAAACCGTTCTGGTCTGTTTCCAGGGTCTTCATTACGATGTTGGTCAATTCTTCGTTGGTCTTTGACCAGACGTCGACTACACGGTTATAGCGTTCTTCCTGGGTAATGGTCCCCAGCCGCCAGTGGCGCTGGATTTCTTCGACGGCCCTGTTGGCCTTGTCGATCATGTCGGTCTTTTCTTTTGGAACCACAATGTCACCGACGCTTATGGTAGCGCCGAATACTGTCGCATATTTGTAGCCGGTCGCCTTTATCGCGTCCAGCATCCTTACCGTAGTCCAGGATCCCCGTTCGCTGAAAATATTTTCGATAAGACTGCGCAGTTCCTTGTCTTTTAATTCGTAATTAATATACGGAATTTCCGGCGGCAGTTCATCGTTAAAAATAATGCGTCCGGCTGTTGTTTCAATAACTCCGTTGGGTCCGGGTATGGTTTCGACTCCGGCCTTTTCCCAGATCGGGGACTTGTTTACTTTTACTTTTATCAGCGCTTCCCAGTCCAGGATTTTGGACTCCACCGCCATCTGAACTTCTTCTGTCGATGAATAAAGCGGGACCCTGTCTTTGGCATCTTTTTTGTCCGAGCCGGGCCGTTTGGCATTGGCCTTGATCCTGGTAAGGAAGTTAATTCCCAAAACCATATCCAGGGACGGGAACACTATTGTCTTGCCGTTGGCCGGATTGAGCAGATTGCGGGCGGAAAGCATAAGCGTCCAGCATTCCATCTGCGCGGCCTGGGTAAGCGGTACGTGTACCGCCATTTGATCGCCGTCGAAGTCCGCGTTAAACGCATGACATACCAGCGGGTGCAGCTTGATTGCTTTGCCTTCAACGAGCACCGGCTCAAAAGCCTGGATACCAAGGCGGTGCAATGTCGGAGCGCGGTTAAGCAGTACCGGGTGTTCTTTGACAACTTCGTCCAATATCGCAAAGACCTCGGGAGTCTCCGCTTCAACCAGCATTTTGGCTTTTTTGATATTGTAGACTACATCCTTGTCCACCAGTTTCTTCATGATGAAAGGTTTAAAAAGCTCAAGCGCCATTTTGGTGGGGAGGCCGCACTGCCACATCTTGAGTTCCGGCCCTACCGTTATTACACTGCGGCCGGAATAATCAACGCGTTTGCCCAGCAGGTTCTGCCTGAACCTTCCCTGTTTGCCTTTTAACATATCGCTTATGGATTTAAGCGGCCGGTTGGAAGCGCCTTTGACCACCCGTTTCTTTTTGGAATTGTCGAACAGGGCGTCAACAGCTTCCTGGAGCATCCGCTTTTCGTTTCTTATGATAATATCCGGCGCGTTAAGGGTCTGCAGTCTCTTGAGCCTGTTGTTGCGGTTGATAACGCGGCGGTAAAGGTCGTTGAGATCGCTGGTAGCAAAACGGCCGCCGTCAAGCTGAACCATGGGGCGCAGTTCCGGCGGGATAACCGGAATTACGTCGAGGATCATCCATTCGGGCTTGTTCTTTGAATTGCGGAAATTCTCCACGATCTCGATGCGTTTGAGAAGCCGCTTGTCGCTTTTTGCTCCCTTTTCGATCATCTTGACACGGAGTTCGGCCGCGATTTTATCCAGGTCGGTGTTTTCCAGGAGCGTACGTATCGCCTCTGCTCCCATACCCGCGGAAAAGCCGCCGCCGTAGCGTTCCTGGGCTTCGTAATACTCTTCTTCGCTTAAAAGCTGCATCTTCTTGAGGTCCGTATCGCCGGAGTCAATAACAATGTATTTTTCGTAATAAAGAACCGACCTTAAGGCAGTCATCGGAAGATCCAGGAGCAGGCCCATGCGGGACGGAACCGAACGGTAATACCAGATGTGGGACACCGGGGCCGCCAGTTCGATGTGGCCCATGCGTTCGCGCCTTACCTTAAAATGGGTAACTTCAACGCCGCAGCGGTCGCAGATTACGCCCTTGTAGCGGATCGACTTAAACTTGCCGCAATAACATTCCCATTCCTTTGTGGTCCCAAAGATCCTTTCGCAAAAGAGGCCGTCTTTTTCCGGACGCAGGGTACGGTAGTTGATGGTTTCCGGTTTTTTGACTTCCCCGTATGACCACGCCCGGATCATTTCCGGAGAGGCCAGCCGAATCATAATCGAATCAAAATCCTGAATATCCCTCATTTTAACCTTCCTTAAAAGTTCGAACCGCTCTTGGCAATCATTTCCTCGTCGCGTTCGGTCAGAGGAATCTGTTTGTTCTTGGCGTCATATATAGTCAAATCCAGCGCAAGGCCGCGCAGTTCCTGAACCAGTACGTTAAATGATTCCGGAATTCCGGCGGTGGTTGAAGGTTCGCCCTTGACAATGGCTTCGTAAATCTTTGAACGGCCAGTCATGTCGTCGGACTTGATCGTAAGCAGTTCCTGCAGGGTGTTCGCAGCGCCGTAGGCTTCAAGCGCCCAGACTTCCATTTCTCCAAGGCGCTGGCCGCCGAACTGCGCCTTGCCGCCCAGCGGCTGCTGGGTAACCAGGGAGTACGGGCCGGTCGAACGGGCGTGCATCTTGTCGTCAACAAGGTGGTGGAGTTTGAGGAAGTAAATGATCCCGCAGAAGATCGGGTTAACAAAATATTCGCCTGACTTGCCGTCGCGCAGCATAATCTTGCTGGTTACAGGCAAACCTGCTTCCCGCAATTTCTCTTCGATCTGCTCCGCGGAAGGCGACTGGAAAACAGGGGCGCTGTACCATTCGTCCAGGGTGGACGCGGCCCAGCCCAGTTCGGTTTCCAAAAGCTGTCCTATGTTCATACGGGAAGGAATTCCCAGCGGGGTAAGGCAGATATCAAGCGGGGTGCCGTCTTCCATGTAAGGCATGTCTTCTTCTGGAAGAATCCTGGCGACTACGCCCTTGTTGCCGTGGCGGCCGGCCATCTTGTCTCCCTCGCGCAGTTTGCGTTTTGTGGCGATAAGGACTTTGACCACTTCATCAACACCCGGGTTAAGATCGTCGCCTTCGGTGCGTTTTAGGCGCTGTATATCAATAACTGTTCCTTCGATACCGTGCGGCACGCGCAGGCTTGTGTCCCGGACTTCTTTGGCCTTCTCGCCAAAAATCGAATTGAGCAGTTTGAACTCCGGCGTTGTCTCGGTTTCGCTCTTTGGCGTTACCTTGCCGACCAGAATGTCTCCGGAACGGACTTTGGCGCCGACCATAATAATGCCTTCGGCGTCCAGGTTGTCCAGGCTCTTCTCTGATGTATTGGGAATATCCCGGATAATCTTCTCCGGACCCAGTTTGGTTTCCCTTACTTCGGTCAAAAATTCTTTGATATGTATCGAAGTAAACATATCTTCCTTGACCACCCGCTGCGATATCAAAATTGAGTCTTCGTAATTGTACCCGTTCCAGGGCATAAATCCCACCAGAATATTTCTGCCAAGGGCAAGTTCACCGCCCTTTGTCGCGGGGCCGTCGGCTATGACCTGGCCGCCTAGAATTTTTTCGCCCAGTTTTACAATGGGCCTCTGGTTATAACAGGTGTCCTGGTTTGTCCTCTGGTATTTTACAAGCGGATATTGATCTATGCCGTCCTCGTTGGTCTCCGCAATACGGGTTCCGGCATCGTCCGGCTGTATGAGAATAGTCTGGGAAGTAACGCTGACTACAGTACCGGCGCGCCTAGCTTTAACCAGAACGCCGGAGTCGTAGGCGCATTTTTCTTCCATGCCGGTCCCGACGCGCGGCGGCTCCGGGAATACAAGCGGTACAGCCTGGCGCTGCATGTTCGAACCCATTAGTGCGCGGTTGGCGTCGTCGTGTTCCAGGAACGGAATCAGCGAAGCGGAAACCGAAATTATCTGTTTGGGCGAAACGTCCATGTACTGGATTTCGTCGGGGGCCCTGGTCGAATAATCGCCCTGGTGCCTGCACGAAATCTGATCATCGGCAAACGATCCGTTGGTTTTTAATTTGGCTGAAGCCTGGGCGATGTAGTAGCGGTCCTCGTCCATGGCCGACAAATATTCAATGTCTTTGGTCGCCACGCCTTTGACTACCTTGCGGTAAGGTGTTTCGAGGAAACCGTAGTCGTTGACCCTGGTATAATTGGCCAGCGACACAATCAGGCCGATATTCGGTCCTTCTGGGGTTTCAATTGGGCACATACGGCCGTAATGGGTGTAGTGGACATCGCGGACTTCGAAACCGGCGCGCTCGCGCGAGAGGCCGCCGGGGCCTAAAGCGTTAAGGCGCCGTTTATGGGTAAGCTCCGTAAGCGGGTTGACCTGTTCCATAAACTGCGAAAGCTGGCTTGATCCAAAAAATTCCTTGATGGCAGCCACCAGCGGTTTAATGGAAATCAAATCCTGGGGCTTGATGGTATCGGTTTCCTTGAGACTCATCCGTTCTTTGGCAATACGCTCCATGCGGGTAAAAGCGGTCTTCATGGAATTGGCCATCAGTTCACCGACCGACCTTATACGGCGGTTGCCCAGGTGATCGATATCGTCGATATTTTCGTCCCCGATAAAAACCTTGATAAGGAATTTCATGGTGGCGATTATGTCCTGTTTGGTTAAGGTAAAATCTTCCAGGGGCGGTTTGAAGTCGAATTTTTTGTTGAGCTTGTAGCGCCCTACCCTGCCCAGATCGTAGCGGCGGCTGGTAAAGAACATTCCAAGCAAATCTTTCTCTGCAGCTTCAACGGTAATTGATTCTCCGGGCATAAGCACAGAGTAAACAGCGGCCAAAGCCT
>WQZG01000033.1 GCA_009780855.1 Treponema sp. | reverse complement strand
TTCGGTTGCCGTTTATCTGGCCGAAGACGCTTTGTCCGGAAAAATTTATCCAAACCTCAATAAAAGCTATTATAACAATATGGAAAAGGGAACAGCGAATATCGTACCCACTGCGGTCTGCCCTTTTGAAAGAGTCGATTCCCAAAATTATATTGATATTTTGGTAACAGAAAACGCGCTCTACGATAACGCGGATTTTAAGTAAGCGCTGAACGTCAGTGTTAATTATGTTGTCAGCGTTATTTATGCTTGACATTCTTCTATACGGCAGTCTATTGTAGACCAGGTAAAGATAAGCAGTCACTTAATAACCTGATGTGTTATCGGACAAGTTGATTATCTAAAAAATTTTAAGGAGTTTTATATATGAAGAAATTGCTGGTTTGTTTTATTATTGCCGTGACATTTATTTCCTGTCAGACAAAAGGCGCGGTAATCGAAGGCAATGTTACGCAGGATAAAGTGGATAACGCCCTTCACCAGATTTATAATAATTACCGCGGTAAACTGGATATGAGCGGCGCTCAGGAATACACTGTAGTAAAGGGAGATTCCCTTTCGCAGATAACAAGGAATTTTTACGGTAAGCTTACCGGAGTCGGCGATGCCGGCCCCAGCAACGGTTTTTATTTTCCGGTGATAATGCTTGCTTCCGATACCCAAATATATGATCCCGATCTGATTGAGCCGGGCATGGAGCTTACAGTTATAGATCTCCAGAAGAACCTGGCCAATCCGGTTTCCCGCCAGGCCATAAAAGACTGTCTCATTGATGTCGCCTATGTCTACAACAAGAAAGGCGCGCCGGCGACCGAGGCTGGGCTTAAAAAACTGGCAGACGGTCTGTAATCAATTATGAAAAACCATTCATTTTTTACTTCCGAATCTGTCGGAGAAGGCCATCCTGACAAGCTCTGCGATCAGGTTTCCGATGCCATTCTTGACGCCTGCCTCAAAGACGATCCGCAGAGCAGGGTCGCGTGCGAGACATTTGCTTCGACTTCGCTTGTTTTGATTGGCGGCGAAATTACCACAACTACTTTTGTTGATTTTCAGAATATCGTAAGGGATGTGGTCAGGGATATAGGTTATACCAATCCCGCATACGGTTTGGATTACCAGTCTATGGCTGTGCTGGACATGATACACAATCAGTCGCCCGACATAGCCCAGGGGGTTTCCGGCGCAGGCCTCAAAAAATTCAGAGGCATGCAGGGCGCAGGAGATCAGGGGATGATGTTTGGCTTTGCCTGCAGCGAGACTTCAGAACTTATGCCCCTTCCGATTACTTTGGCCCATAATCTTCTAAGGCATGCTGCCAAGCTGCGCAAAAACCATACCATTAAATGGCTGCGGCCGGACGCCAAGAGCCAGGTGACCGTGGAATACGAAGGCCATAAACCCATACGGCTGGATTCGGTTGTAATTGCCCACCAGCACGATCCCGATGTCACTTATAAAGAAATCGAATCAACCATTATTGAACAGATTGTAAAACCTGTGCTTGAACCGACAGGTTTGCTGGACAAGAAAACCAAATACTATATCAACGCTACCGGCCGTTTTGTAATCGGCGGCCCTGCAGGCGACGCCGGCCTTACCGGCCGCAAAATTATCGCCGACAGTTACGGCGGCATGGGACGCCACGGCGGAGGCGCTTTTTCGGGCAAGGATCCGACCAAAGTGGACCGTTCCGCAGCCTACGCGGCACGCTACGTCGCAAAAAACATAGTTGCCGCAGACCTTGCCGAACGCTGCGAAATTCAGCTTGCCTACGCGATAGGCGTTCCCTTCCCGGTCTCCGTAATGGTAGAAACCTTTGGCACCGCGGCTGTTGAAGAAAGCCGGATCGAGGAAGCCGTTAAAACGGTTTTTGATCTGACGCCTGCCGGAATAATAAAAACTTTTGATTTGCGCCGGCCCATTTATCTCAAAACAGCCAGTTACGGCCACTTTGGGCGCAGTGAGTTCCCGTGGGAAAAAACAGACAGGATTGCTGATTTAAAAAAAGCTGTTAAATAAAAATCACACAGATTGTCTGTTACGGACAGCCTGCTTGATAATAACAGACCAGTCTGTTAAACTGGTTTACAAAACCAGTCTGCGGAGGTATAAAATGGCGCAGTCAATCGGGGCATTTGAAGCCAAAACCCATTTTTCCCAAATAATCGTAAAAGCAGAAAACGGACAGGATTTTATCATTACAAAGCGCGGCAAACCTGTGGCTAAGATCATCCCTTTTGTAAAAGAACCGGAAATGACATGGGAGGAAGCACTGGAAGGTTTTAAGGAAATTCGAAAAAAATATCGCGGCAAACCGGGAGACTTTAATATTCGGGAAGCAATAGAACAAGGAAGACGTTAATGATTTATATATTGGATGCATCTTTTGTGGGAGCCCAATTTATTCCCGATGAAATTAATCCGCATACTACAAAATTATACGACAATATAAAGATTAATGATATTAAGTATGCGCCTCAATTGATCTGGTATGAAATTTCCAATATTTTTATGAATCTTATCAGGCGCAAACGTTATAATTATGATGAAGTATCGGACTTTTTCCATTTCTTGCCCGGTATGCATATTATTACCGATTCCGAATCCGGTATCGAATATTCCAAAAGAATCCTTCGTCTTTGTAATGAATATAATTTAAGTTCATATGATGCCGCTTATCTGGAACTGGCTGAACGTAAAAACGCGGTACTCTGTACACTTGATGATGACCTGCGCAGATCGGCGAAAAATTTCGGCGTTTCTGTAATTAAGTAGGTAAATCATGAACAACGCGCTGCTTCTGCAATCCATCCATAACGCGGCCAGGGCGGATTTTTCGCGATCGGGAGGGCCGGGCGGCCAGAATGTCAACAAGGTTAACACAAAAGTAACCCTTCGTATAAGCGTCGGCGATCTTGAAGGGCTAAGCGAAAACGAAATTGTGCGGCTGCGGTTTACACTGGCGGCCCGTATTACCAACGAAGACGAACTTGTAATCGCGGCCAGCGAAGAACGTTCGCAGCGCACCAACCTGGATCGGGCCTACGCGCGGATGGAAAGCCTTGTTGTAAACGCGGCCAGACTGCCAAAGCTCCGCCGCCCCACAAGACCGTCAAGATCTGCCAGGGAGGAAAGGCTGCGCGCCAAAAAAAACCGCTCGGCCAGGAAGGCCGGGCGGCAGTTTAAACCGGAAGATTGATTTTTATCAGATTGAATTTCTGTCAGTTCTTAAAAAGAACCAAATTTGGTAGTGTAGCCTTTTTTAACGGCGTAAAGTTCACCGCCAATACTTTCTTTTGATCCCGATTTTGTCCACTGGTATTTTACAAGTCCGCCGGGCGCTTTTTGATCAACCCACCATGTGTATGTCGTAGTCACATTTTCGCTGTCTGTGTTTGACCATTCAAGCCTCTCCGCGGTATAAGTGCCGGAATTGGTTTTGACCGTTTCTGTTCCTTTGGAATAAATGGAAAGGTCTTCTTTGCTCAAATCGCTTGAAGCAGCTTCCGGGGGCGGGTCGGTGTCTTCGTTTCCGGAGGCGCTTGCGGTTTCCTTGAATACTGCTTCTTCAACGCGCTGTACGTCAGCGTTGTAATATCTGATCTTTTTTGCCTGCAGACTGTTTGACATCAATGCTTCGTACTCGTAGGTTTCGCCGTCCTGGCGCCATGCCAGATACCACCACTGATCTCCGTTGGGCATTTGTTTGAGAAAGGCCCTTTCTGTTTCAACCTTGCTGGAATTGTTGTTCTCGTCTGTAGAAATGATCTGCCAGACTGTTCCCTGGGATTCTTCCAGCTGGTAAATATTGGCGCCGAATCCTCCCATATAGAACACCTGAGAATAGACTACATTGAACATCACTTTGTTGGTCATGCCGGTAAGGCCGGAGGCCGAAGCTATTTCCGCGCTGACTCTGTTGGAAGCCTGCTGCTGCAGTCCGCTCAGGGGGTTAAAGCCTCCCACGCCCAGACTCGGAACCGAAAAACATGAGTTCAGGAAGAGAACACATGCCAAAAGGGGGGCCGCTGCGAAAAGAATTTTTTTCTGCATTAAAGTCTCCTTCTTCATCTGAATAATTTATTTTTCCTCCAGGCGCTTGGATTTCCCGGGCCTACCCATTGGTTGAGGGCAAAACCATTTTCCAGGCTCCTGGTAATGAACTTTTTTGCGAGGGCAATTGATTCATAAACACCCAGTCCCCTGGCCAGCCCCGATGTTATGGCAGCCGCCGTTGTGCAGCCGGCTCCGTGATTCCAGGTAGTTTTGACCAGGTTTTCTTCAATTATTTTAAAATTTTTACCGTCATAATACAGATCGGTTGCTTTTGTGTTGTTTGCGACGCCGCCCAGGTCAATGAGTTTGGCGCCGCCTTTTATAAAGACATGGGAAGCCCCTTTCTGCGCAATTATTTTTGCAGCTTCCTTCATCTGATCAACTGTGGTTAATTTTTTTAACCCGGACAATTGCGCGGCTTCGAACAGGTTGGGCGTTACCACTTTTGCAAGGGGCAGAAGTTTCTCCGCGATGGCGTTGTCCAGTTCAATGTTAAGGGCCTCGTCGTTCCCTTTACAGATCATTACAGGATCAAGAACATAATTTGTTACCTTGTATTTGCTTATATATTCCCTGGTCAGTTCCACTGCGTAATCGGTGCCCAGCATTCCGGATTTGGCCGCCGCTACTCCTACCCCCCTGAATATTGTTTCCATCTGTGCCCTTAGCGCTTTTTCTTCCAATGGGAAAACGACATGGGACCAGTTGTTGGCCGGATCCATTGTCGCTATGAGGGTGACTGCTGTCATGCCGTACAGGCCATATTCTTCAAAAGTTTTGAGATCTGCTTCCAGTCCTGCGCCGCCCGAGGCGTCTGATCCCGCAATAGTTACTATCTTCAGCATTTTATTCCTCCGTCCTGCTCAGTTACTTTTGCATATTTGACAGGTATTGCCAATCATTGTAACATTTATATTCAGAATATGAAAATACTTGTAATAGGCTCCGGCGGAAGGGAACATGCCCTTGTCTGGAAATTGGCTCAATCCAAAAAGGTTGAAAAAATATGGGCCGCGCCCGGCAACGGCGGAACATCCGGCGAAGACAAAACAGAAAATTTTTTAATGGACATAGATCCTGGGGACATCGAAGGTCAAAAGATCCTTCTCGATTTCGCGCAGAAAGAAAAGATCGATCTGACTGTTGTGGGTCCGGAAACTCCCCTGGCAGCCGGCATCGTGGATAAATTCCGCGCGGCCGGATTGGCAATTGTCGGCCCGGACAGCAAAGCCGCCAGGCTTGAGTCGAGCAAGGTTTTTTCAAACACATTTATGAACCATTACGGAGTCAGGGCGCCCAAACGAAAGAACTTTTCTGACCCGGCTGCTGCGATTGAATATGCGCAGGGGCATTTTGGCAAAAAACGCAGGGCAGACGAAACGCCTGTGCCGCTTGTGATTAAAGCGGACGGACTTGCCTCCGGCAAAGGTGTTGTCATAGCAGGGACTTTGGATGAGGCAAAGGAATGCCTTTCTTCATTCATGAAAAAATCTTCCCTTGGCAGCGCCGGCAAAAATATTTTATTTGAAGAATTTATTGAGGGCCGCGAGGTCTCGGTGATGGCGGCCGTAAGTGTAAGCCCCGGGAAGAAACCGGTGATAAAGCCTTTTATTTCCGCCAGGGATCACAAGAGCCGTTTTGAAGGCGGGAAGGGGCCCAATACCGGAGGCATGGGCGCGATTGCCCCTGTGCCGGATTTTACCGCCAGGATTCAGAAAGATTTTGCAAACGCAATTGTAGCCCCGACATTAAAGGGAATGATTGCCGAAAATATGGATTACCGCGGATTTATTTTTTTTGGATTGATGGTTAAGGATGATCAATGTTACCTGCTGGAATATAATGTCCGCCTCGGTGATCCGGAGACCCAGGCGCTACTGCCCCTGCTTGATTCAGATTTTTATGAACTTTGTCTTTCCATATTGGATGGCAGCCTGAGTTCATTTAACCTTAAATGGAAAAAAGAATTTTCCTGCGCTCCGGTTGTTGTTGTTTCAGGTTACCCGGGATCATATCCCAAAGGACTGCCGGTTGCCATGAACACAACAAGGCTGGAAAAACTTGGAGCGAAGGTTTTTGTCGCGGGAGCCCAAAGGGGCGGCGGCGGCCACCTTGGCTCGGGATTGCGGACCAGCGGCGGCAGGGTCCTTGCGGTAAGCTGTCTGGGCGCGGATCAAAGCGAAGCTCACCGCAGGGCCTACGAAGCGCTTGGGTTTATTAATTTTGAAGGCATGGACTATAGAAAAGACATCGGCAAAGCCAGCAGCGCCGATAACGGCAAGGCTGACGGTTCTGACGGCGGCAATGGGTAACGAAGGATCCCTGCTGCAGCCCATCCTGCTTTTATTATGTCTGATTGTAATCAGCGCCGGATTTTCCTGCGCGGAAATTTCCCTTCTTACGGTTAACAGGAACAAACTTGAAAACCTGGTTCAGAAGGGCAGTAAAAAAGCCGGCCGTCTTTCTGCCCTGATAAACGAACCCGCCAAATTCCTGGCAACCATTCAGGTAGGCAATACCGTAACCGGCTTCCTTGCGAGCGCCTTTGCCGCCGATATTTTTTCGGCAAGGCTGACCGGATACCTGGCTTCTGCCGGTATAAAACTTCCCATGAGGACGCTTAATTCAATTTCGGTTGTTGCCATTATCCTTGTGCTTTCGTATTTTACAATGGTCTTAAGCGAACTGGTTCCCAAACGGGTCGCCATGAAAAAGGCCGATACACTGGCGTTCTTTTTCTCCGGGCCCCTCAGAATAATTTCTGTTATTTTTTCGCCGGTAGTCTGGCTACTGACCCGTTCCACCAATGCCGTACTCCGTCTGTTCAAAATAGATCCGGTATCCGCGGGAAAAGCCATCACTGAAGAAGAAATCCGGATGATGGTCGATCTTGGCAGTGTCGGCGGCGCCATAAATTCCAGTGAACAGGAAATAATACACAATGTTTTTGAATTTGGAAACAAAAACGCCGGCGATGTAATGACGCACCGCAGGGATGTAATTTTTTTAAACCTTGATGAAAGCGACAGTGATTGGGACAGGATCATTACTTCAAACCGGCGAAACCTGTTCCCTGTTTGCGGCAAAGGCCCGGATGATATTAAGGGAATTTTAAATACGCGCGATTATCTGATTCTTAAAGATAAAATCTTTTTAGATAAAATCTTTCAAGATAAAATATTGCAGAGCGGTTCATTTGATGACGGCGTAAAACCCGGGGAAAACCTGTTCCGCGAATCAATACTTAAGATACTGAGGCCTGCGCGTTTTGTACCCCTGACCGTGAGCACCGACAAACTGTTCCTGCAGATGAAAAAAAGCCGCGATCATTTTGCCGTGACAGTAGACGAATTTGGCAGCATGATGGGAATCATAACCATGAATGATCTTCTGGAGGAACTTGTAGGAGATTTGGAAAACGACAATACCGTTCCGGCCGACAAACCTCTGATCGAAAAAATCAATGCCGGCGAGTGGTACATAAACGGCGCCGTGCCCCTCGACATTGCCGCCGGCGAACTGGACATGAATCTCCCTGTTGCCAAATACGACACCTTTGCCGGATTTGTTTTTAGTCTTTTGGGCCACATCCCCGAAGACGGTTCCCGCGAAGAACTGGAGTTTACCCCGGATGAGACAGCAGGTTTTGGCCCCCTGTTTTTGTCCGGCGAACACGCGGCCCGCGTGAAACTGGTTATTACCTTGCTGGAAATAAGGGAACACAGGCTTGAGCGGGCGCTGGTGAGGAAAATAACATGAAAGGTAAAAGATGAAAAAACCGAAAATATATCTTGAAACAACGATGTTCAGCTTTTATTATGAGGAACGGACTGCCCCTCTGTATCTTGAACAGAAAGCTCTTGTCCGCCGGATTTTTGAATTGATTCAGACCGGGATTTATGAACCCTATACCTCACCTTATGCTACCAGAGAAATAAATAATGAACCAAGTGTGGACAAGCGGATAAAAATTCAGGCACTTATTTCTGATTATAATATAAATATACTTCCCATTACTGAAGAAATTGAACGGCTTGCTGCACTCTATGTTCAAGAAAAAGCAATTGCTCCCGCATGGGCTGCCGATGCCGCTCATATTGCAACTGCGACCTATAATGGCCTGGACTTTATAATAAGTTTGAATTTTGCGCATATTGTACGTCCGTGGACAATCGAAAAAGTCCGTTCAGTCAATATACGTGAGAAATACCGTGCTATAGGTATATATAAACCCGCGGAGGTATTGGAAATTTATGAAGACAGTACAAGATTATCTTAATGATCCCCGGCTTCTTAATGACCCAGATGTGACTGGAGCTTTGGAGACTATTAAGGAGATATATGCCATTCGTCTTAAAATTCAAGACGAAGCTGCCGATATGCCCCTTAATGAAAAGATTGAATCTCTTAATAAAGAAGCCGAACTTTTTCTTGCCCCTATGGGAAGAACTCTTTATTTTGATTTAGCTGGGCAGGGGAAGCAGGAACCTGGAACGGTTATTGGTGATTAATGGAAAGCAGTATGAGTTTTACCTGGCAGTACGGGCGCCGTGCCCCTCGACATTGCCACTGGTGAACATAGCGCTAGGGCGTTGGTTAACAAACCATGAGGTGATATTTATGAATATTTTCAATACCAATGTCATCCATCTCAGGAATGTCACGGTAATGCAGGGGATTCAGTATAAAGAAACATTCAGAGAAAAAAGGAACTACAACAGTATATCATTGCGTTTCAGCGGACATGCGCGCTTTCTTCTTGATAATAATCAGCCAATGGATTCAATTAATGGCGCCATAACATTTATGCCGGAAAGCCAAAGTTATATTCACCAGCAGATTGAAGCATCAGAAATTATTGCCATTCATTTCAATTCCGATGAATTATATAGCTGCAAACCTTTTGTTTTTTATCCTTCGGATAAAAAAAATTTCCAGTATCTGTTTAATCAACTTTTCGAAATTTGGCGTGAAGATTCTGAACCCTCCGCTGTGACAATAATGGCTCCTGTTTATAAAATTATCGAATCTATAATAAATGCAAGCGATATCCAATTGGGCAGCAGCAGTTCTAAAATCTTGCTTGCTGCAATAAAACATATACGCCGGAAATTCAATGATCCGGAATTGACTATTGGTGAATGTGCCTGTTCGGCAGATATAAGCGAAATTTATTTAAGACAATTATTCAGAAAAGAATTAAAAATTTCTCCGTCTCAATATTTATGTAATTTCCGAATTAATTATGCAAAAAATCTGTTGGCCTCCGGTTATTATACGGTTATGGAAATAGCGGCCCGTTCCGGTTTCTCCAATTCTTCGTATTTTTGTAAAATTTTCAGGGAAAATACGGGATTGTCGCCGCTAAAATACGCAAAACTCCAGTAAGCCGGCGGATCATCGAATTTTTATATAATTCATTGTTTTGTTTGATTATTTAATACAGATTACCCCTTATAATTCATAATTGTTGGTTAATTTATTTTTTCTGTAGATTAACATCGAAATAACCTGAATGAGGTAATCTGATGGGTTCCGGACAAAAAAAGCTGCAATTAAAAAAACAAATTATATACAGCAGACCGCTGCTCCTCATGATTTTATTTCCCCTGTTATATTTTGCAATATTTTGTTACGGCCCCATGTACGGAATGCAGATAGCTTTTAAGGATTTTCGTCTGGGCAAAGGGATTCTGGGCAGTGACTGGGTTGGTCTTCAGAACTTTAAATTCCTTTTTAGTAACGTATTATTCCTGCAAGCTTTAAGGAACACTCTTATTTTAGGCGCTTACAGGCTAGTATTCGTTTTTCCGGTATCCATTATATTTGCGATTATGATAAATGAAATGAGATTAATAACTGTAAAAAAAATTTTACAGACTATTATTTATCTTCCGCATTTCATCTCAGCAGTAATAGCCGCAAGTCTTGTTACCACGTTTCTCTCGCCGGATTACGGATTAATCAATGATGTCATCAGAATGTTTGGGGGACAGCCCAAATATTTTTTAATAGAAAAATCATACTTCAGAACCATTGTTATTTTGACCTATATCTGGAAAGGCACAGGCTGGGGAACCATAGTTTACCTGGCTGCCCTTGCCGGAGTTGACGGCGAAGTTCTCGAAGCTTCCATTATCGACGGCGCTTCCCGCATTCAAAGGATAATCTATATAAACATACCTTCAATTATGAGTGTTGTAGTAATAATGTTTATATTGGCTGTAGGTTCAATTATCAGTTCTGATTTTGAAATGATTCTTAACTTATACAACCCGCTGGTTTATGAAGTCGGAGATGTACTTGATACTTATATTTACCGTATCGGCCTGCAATCACAGGGACGGAATATGTTCAGCGCTTCGACCGCGGCAAACATGTTCAAATCCGTAATTTCGTTCGTTTTGATAATCCTGACAAATAAAGCTGCCAGCAAACTTTCTGAAGGTGAAATGCGCATATGGTAGCAAACCAAAAACATAAAAAATTTAGGATACCTGCTTCAGAATTTATATTAATGTTTTTCATATATTCAGTTATCAGTATTTTTGCGTTTACTGCCCTTTACCCTTTCATTCATATATTATCGATTTCGCTCAGTTCACCTTCCGAGGCCATAAAACCCGGGTTTCATTTTTTCCCCGCAAATCCGATGCTTGAATCATATAAAAAAATATTATCCATGCCGTTAATACTAAGCTCATACGGAAACACAATGTTTGTTGTATTGGCAGGCACCGCATCAAGCATGGTGTTTACCACATTGGCCGCGTATCCGCTTTCCAGAAAAAAGATGGCGTTCCGCAGTACTTTTACCCTGATTATGGTTTTTACTATGATGTTCTCCGGCGGTATTGTACCTACATATTTACTAATGAGATCTCTTCACCTGATAAACAACAGGCTTGTACTTATAGTTTCGGGGCTTGTGAGTCCCTACAACATGATCATAATGAAAAATTTTTTCCAGACAATTCCTGAATCACTGGAAGAATCCGCACACATAGACGGCGCCGGACAATTTAAAATATTGGTAAATATCATCTTGCCGCTTTCCGCTCCCGTACTGGCCACCATTACGCTTTTTTATGCGGTTGCCAACTGGAATGCTTTTTTTACATGCCTGCTTTATATTACAGACCGAACCAAAATGGTTTTACAGGTACTTTTAAGGCAGCTTGTTATAACAAGTGAGATGAATTTTGCAGAGAATTTGGCAGCAATGGATGAAAGTACGTTAAACAGTCTTCCTATACAGGATAAAAGTACAACAATTATTATTGCGACTTTGCCAATTCTTTTAATATACCCGTTTTTGCAAAAATATTTTGTAAAAGGTGTCCTTATAGGATCTGTAAAAGGTTAATTTTTACAGTATTCAGGCTGTATTGGTCTACAGGAGATTACAGATGATGATTTTATGGATACCTCCCTAATAAAAACTTTATTTATAATTTTTGATATTTGCTGCAATAAAAATAATTTTTGCAAATATCATTTATTTATTTTTTAAAATTAATTTTGGAGGAATTTTTTATGAAGAAATCAGCTTTGGCAGCAACTGCCGTTATTGTTGTTATTATGAGTATTTTTTTATTGGTTGGAGCAGGTAACCGTGATTCGTCGGCTTCACAGCAGGGGAGTACAGGCAGACAACGTGTAACTTTTAAAACTGTAGTACCAACATCAGCTTATGATCCTAGCAATTTAAAGAATGTGGAGTCTATTAAGTATTTTGAAGATAATTTTAATGTCAGTTTCGATGTGGAAATAGGACCTGGTGATCCGGCCAATTTTGATCAGAGGATCAGATTACTGGCCACATCAGGAGATTTACCTGATATTATATACCAGTTCAATGGTATAATTACTGAACTGGCAGATGAAGGCTTCCTGCTGCCGATTACAGATTCAATATTTAATATGGTTCCTTCCTTAAGGGATAGATTTCCGCAAAGTCAGCTGGAACGGATTAAATACAAGGGCGTAAACTACACATTCCCCGCACAAATGCAGTCATCCTACAATGCTGTATATGCGCGCGGAGATTGGCTTGAAAAATTAAACATAACACCGCCTAAAACTTTGACAGAATTCGAAGCAATGCTGCGGGCCTTCACATATAACGATCCTGACGGCAACGGATTGAATGACACTTATGGTTGGGGTGAAAGGAATTTAATTGGAGGCAATTTTACCACCATATTCGGCGCCTATGGTATTATTCCTCAATATTGGAATGAATATAACGGGCAGGTATATTATGGATTTACGCATCCGAAAATTCAGGAAGTACTTGCATTGCTTCAAAGATGGTATGCGGAAAAATTAATAGACCCCGAATGGATTACCACCAATACAGATGACTGGTGGGGCAAGATAGCCATAGGTAAACTTGGAACTTTTACCGCAGGGATTAGCAGTTATGACGGTATTATGGGACGTATCAAACCCAACAACCCGAACGGTTATGTAGTTACCATACCGGCGCCTGCAGGTCCAAGCGGTAAGGGAGGCATCCACGCATTTGGGGATCTTTCCCAGGGTTTTGCGTTAAATAAAAATATTAAAAATATTGATCGCCTTATGGAAGTTGTCCAGTTCCTTTATGACCCGGACAACGTTGCCAAACTCGCGCTGGGTACAGAAGGCAAAGATTATGCTTTAAATCCGGAAGGCGGTTATAAATGGCTTATTACAGATGCCGAAAGGAAAGACCGCGGCCTGGGCTGGTATCCGGTTATGCTTCAGACATCCAATTATTTTGGCATGACGCCGTATGTTAATCTGAATCTGATCGAAAAACTGCAGACAAATTTTGAAAAGAATGCTTTTGATATATACAAAGATTCCCAAATTCCTGATGCATTTAATGGTTTTAACCGCCCCCAAAGAGATATTAACCTTACCGACAAATACGGTGATATCAATTCAATCCTGCTGCAGGGGTTGTTCGAAGTAGTTTGCGGAAAAGCCAGTGTATCTGATTATCAAAAATACGTTGACGATTGGTATAACAAAGGCGGATGGGAAGTAACCCAGCAGGCTAATGAAGATTATCAATTGATGTTATCGCAGAGAAAATAATAATTTGAGACCGGCTTCCGGGGTGCTGATGTTAAATACAAACGACACCCCGCGCCTGGTTTTATGTTAAAAAAATTGGAAGATAATCTGTGGAAAGGGATAATTTTTATATGCAGGAAACTACATTAAAAACGGATGTTCTGGTAATCGGCGCCGGACTTGCGGGCATTTGCGCGGCAATTGCTGCTGCGCGCGAAGGATGCAGTGTGATACTGCTGGAAAAATTTTTAACGCTTGGAGGGAATTCCAGCGCGGACGCCGGTATACATCCTTCTGGCGCACACAGGTTCCATACTTTTTCTGCAGAAACGGGGATCATTGAAGAAATTACCGAAACAGCTGCATGGTACATGGCGAAAACCGTAACGCCGGATATGCATTACAATATATCGCCCATGTGGGACACTGTTCTTTACCAAACATTGAATCAGGCCGGAGTCACGGTTCTGCGAAGCCATTATGCCAGAGAGCCTGTAATGGACGGAACCCGGATTGCAGGGGTTATCGTTGAAGATACCGGCGCATATAAAACCAAATATATAGAAGTAGGTACTTCCGTAATAGACGCGTCGGGCGACGGTTCCATATCGGCGCTTGCCGGAGCGGAATATAAAATGGGCAGGGAAGGAAAGCATGTTTACGTAGAACGCCTTGCGCCGGAAGAAGACAGCCCTGTTACAATGGGAAGCAGTCTGGTTGGTATGATACGCAATGTCGGTAAACCTGTAGAATTTATTCCCCCTCCCGGCACTCCGGAATTTTACCCGGGATATAACGAAAACCCAAGATTTAATCCGGGCAAAGATGATTATCAATACTTTTTTTTCCCCACCGAAACTGGAGGAAACCGCAAAATAATAGAAGACGAGCAGCAAATATACGATATTGCGACAATGTGTATATACAGCGCCTGGAACCGTATCAAGAACGGAGATGATAAAGAAAAGGCTAAAAATTGGGAGCTTTCATTTTTGGGATCCCGGCTGTGTAAACGCGAGAGCCGCAGGTTTATCGGCGATTATGTGCTGACCCAGCAGGATATAGAGAGCGGGAAAATATTCGATGATGCGATAGGATACGGCGGTTTTGCCCTGGATATACACTATCCCCGCCCGGAGAAACCGGATTATGTAAAGATAGTTTATTTTTCCATTCCGCCGATTTATACAATTCCTTATCGTTCCATTTATTCAAAAGATGTGGATAATTTGTTTTTTTCATCCAGACTAATGAGTATTTCACATATTGCGCACGGCTCTGTCAGGCTGCAGCGTACTTTATGCACGGTTGGGCAGGCAGCCGGTATGGCAGCGGCAATGTGCAAAGAGTATAAATGCTCACCCAGAAGTATTTATCAAAACCACATTGGCGAACTTCAGCAAAGGCTATTGCGCAATGATGCTTCCATACCCGGAATTAAAAATCTCGATCAAAATGATCTGGCCAAAAAAGCCAAAGTAAGCGCCACCAGCGAGAGGTTGTTTAACGCCAAACAAACCGATGAATGGGTTGATATTTCGAAAACTCCTGCTGGGATAATGTTGTGGGATTGGCCTGACAAACTGGATTCTGTTATTTTTAAATTAAAAAATACAGGCGAGACCCCTGTCAAATTAAAAGCTGAATTATTATTAAGAAAGTGGCCCATGCATTATAAAAATCACGCAGAACATACAGAAAATAAATTGGCGTTTGATTATGAAAATGCTATCAATGAAGTTGAATGGGGCTTTGATAACAGTAAAGGGATTTTTGAAAAATTGGCAGCATCATATGCAGCCGCTATACCCGGTGAAAACGAAATTACTTTTAATTTTAATGTATCAATGATTGAGAAAAATGAATGTGTGGATGAGGAGCGGTATATTATTATTATAGAAAATACCGAACCGGCCAATACCGGAATAAAATTGGCCGTTGAAAACAGATTTTATGATTTTGCGCGTTTTGTAATTGACGCCGGTAATTTTTACAGAGCTTATGCTAAATGTCCGGTGTTCAAAATTTCCCCTTCGCATATATATGGCGAAGCTTCCAATTTAATTAACGGTATTAACCGCCGATTTTCCTATAATCCGGTAAGTATGTGGCAAAGCGACCTGTCACAGGTTTTACCTCAATCGGTAACTTTCAGCTGGGATGATATACAAACCATATCCATGGTGCAGATAACTTTCGACACAATTCAAAGAACATACCGCGAAATGCCGCTTGATTGCGGGAAACGTGTATCAGGAATGACAGTGCGCGATTATACGCTGGAAGCGTTTGTAAATGATGAATGGAATATTGTTATCAATGAAAAAGATAATTATCATCGTTTGCGCCGCCATACATTTCCCGGTATAAAAACAGAGAAGTTAAAACTGACAGTTAACAAAACATGGAATAATAATGGCAACGCAAGAATATATGAGGTAAGAATTTATTAATGAACATTTATTGGAAATAACATGACCAGCAAAGAAAGACTCACAAGATTATTTGAAGGCAAAGATATAGACAGAATACCGATTTGGCTTTTGTTTCCTTATTTCCCTTCTCCCTCATATGCCGATATTTATAATCTGCCGGGTTATAAACCGATTTTGGAACAGGTCTCTGACTTTACAGATACAATCGAAAGAATAAACCTGGATACGGGTTTTTGTTTCAATGCCCATCCTATGGTAAACAGTGTAAGCAGGCATTACACTGATGGGGATTTAATAATAGACGAACAGATTATTAAATTTAAAGATATTGTTCTGAAAAAATCCGTAAAAAAAGGACGATCAGGCACTAAGGTAGAAAATTATATCAAAACACCTGATGACATTGATAAGATCTTTTCTCTTCCATATAAACCAGCCGAACCTGATCCGGATATGTTTTTAAAAAAGAGAATTGATTTCGGTGAACGGGGGTTAATGGGAGTATCATTTAATGATCCGATATCTGTTTTCCATAATTTATGTATGGAAACTGACTTCCCATTGTATATAATGGATGAAACAAAGAAAATATATGAATTTCTGGAAGTGATGTTTGAACGAATATACCATACTCTGGAATTTCTGCTGAAAAAAAATATAGGTCCTGTATTTTGGATGGACGGACCGGAATATGTGACACCGCCCATGATTTCTCCTGATTTTTTTTATGACCTTGCAGTGAAATATGATAAAAGATTATTTGACTTAATCCGGAATTATGGGATGAAATCAATGCTCCATTGTCATGGTAATATTAAGAAAGTTCTTCCAGGGTTAAATCAAATGGGATTTGATTCCATCCACCCTGTAGAAGCGCCTCCCATGGGTGATTGTCCGCTGCCGGTAGCCAGGGCTGTTTTTGGCAAGAATGTTATTATAACAGGGAACATACAATACGGTGATTTATGGAATAAAACAGAAGAAGAGATGGAGCAGCTTGTTAAAACTGTGATAGAAGAAGGCCGGGAAGGCAGGTTTATCCTCGCAACGACCGGAGGTCCGTCATCAAAGGAAATAAACGATACTGTGATAAAAAATTACTCCAGAATAATTGAAACCGCTATGCATTATGGTAAATTATGATATAATAAAAAAAATAACATGAACTTAGCACTTGAAGTAAATAACCTCTGCAAAACATACAAGGACTTTGCTCTTGATTCTGTCTCGTTCAATCTGCCGCAGGGGAGCATCATGGGTTTTGTGGGGCAGAACGGCGCCGGTAAGACGACTACCATCCGCTGTATTCTCAATATGGCTGCAAGAGAAAGAGGTGAGATAAAAATTTTGGGAATGGATAATATCCGGGATGAACTAAAAATCAAACAGGAATTGTCCGCCGTGTTTGACGAGGTTTTTCTTGTAGATTCCTGGCGCGTTAAGGAATCAGAAAAAGTAATCAGGGGTTTTTATAAAAATTGGGACAGCGGGCTCTTTAACGATTATCTTAATAAATTTAATCTGAGCGCAAATAAACGGGTCAGGGAATTGTCCCGCGGCATGAAGCTTAAACTTATGCTTGCACTGGCCATGTCACATGATGCAAAGCTGTTAATCCTGGATGAGCCGACCAGCGGGCTTGATCCTGTTGCCCGCGAGGAACTTCTTGAAATTCTGCGCGGCTATGTTGGTGACGGGCAAAAGAGCGTATTTTTTTCAACGCATATTACTTCCGACCTTGAACGTATCGCTGATTTTGTCACCCTTATTGACCGGGGTAAAATTTTTTACACCGGCAGTTTAAGCGGTTTACAGGAACATTTTGGGAATATCATGAACGGCAAATCTAACGGTTCTATAACCGAACCGCCTGCCATTGACGATATTTTGGTTTATATAAGCAAAGGTGCGGCTCATGAATAGAATTCTTGCGGCAACTAAACTCGATTTTCATTCGTCTGTATCCGGATTAAGGACGGCTGTGCTGGCATTTTTAATCCCGGTCGTAATCGGCGCGGCTGTGCAGAATCCGTCCATAACCATGGTCTTTGTAATGGTATTCGCCACATACCTGGCAGGTTTTGTTTTTTCTGTGCAGGAAAAAAATCATATGGATAAACTGTACGGTATCCTCCCGTTAAAAAAAACAGAGATGATTGCAGGCCGGTATCTTTACGCTCTGATAATCGGAATTGTTTGTATTTTGATTGCCCTGGTTCTGTCGGTTTTGATTAATGTTTTTTTCAGATTGAAATTTGATCCATTTTCGTTCTGGGTTATTTTTGCGCTTGCGTTTTTATATTACGGTTTCGCGGCAGGTGTTTCTTTTCCGGTTTATCTTAAATTTTCCTTTACTAAAGCCTATGTTTTTACCATGATTCCCATTTACATTGTTCTGTTTGTCGTTGTTCTTCTGTTAAAAACCAAAGGTTTTACCGATCATCTGGGCAGGGTTATAGATTTCTTTACATCAAACATATATCTTGTTCCGGTTATCGGTATTATAGGCGGAATTGTTTTTTTGACAGCTTCCGCCATGATTTCCAATGTTATTTATACCCGTAAGGAATTTTAAGATTATACCCGGTTACCAGACCGCTGTTTTCCCTGTATAATACTTCAATGCAATTCCGCTCAACCAATTCACCGTTACCGGAAACTTCATTCGGGGACGCGGCGCTCCGCTGCCTGCCGCCGGGCGGAGGGCTTTATGTGCCTTCGCAGACGCCTGATATGCGGCAATTTTTTCTCTATATGGACGAAAAAACCACTTATCCGGAACTGGTGGCGACAGTCACTCCGGGTTTGCTGCAGGGTGTACTTAATCCTTTATCGGCTTCGCGGGTCGCCGGGAGCGCTTTTGATTTCGAACCGGAATTGATCCGGCTGGACGATGATTATTCCATACTGAATTTGTATAACGGGCCTTCCGGCGTGTTCAAGGATTTTGGCGTTGTGTTCTTTGGGGCCGTGCTGGAAGAACTGCTTAAGGATACCGGACAGGCAATGGTAGTTACAGCCGTAAGGGGTGATACCGGCGTCAGCCTGACAAACGCATTCCGGAACCGCAGGGGAATTACTTCAGTTTTGATTTATCCTTCAGGCCACATATACGGCCTGGATGAAGCGGAGTTTGTAACCAACGGCGGCAATACTATCCCCATACAGGTCCGCGGCGGTTTTGATGAATGTATGCGTTTAATCAGCGAATTGATAAATGACAGGCCCTTTGCCGAACGTTATCATGTGACCAGCGCTAACGCCATCAATCCGTGCCGGGTTCTTCCCCAGGCTTTTTATTATTTATATGCCTTTATTAAAATCAAAAAAAACCTTGAAGGCAAGGATCTTGTGTTCTCCGTCCCTTCCGGGAACTTCGGTAATTTTGTTTCCGGTCTATACGCGTGGAAATTCGGTATGCCTGTAAACGGTTTTATAGCCGCGATGAACAGCAATGATGCCTTCGGCGAATTTATCCGGGGCGGTAAATTTAAACCGCATCCGGTAGTGGAGACAAATTCGCCGGCTCTCGATATTTCAAGGCCGGTTAATTATGAAAGGCTTGTTTCGTTTTTTGAGGAAGCTCCTGCAGTCATGCGCAACATGGTTTTTCCCTCCTCAATCAATGATGAAAAAACGCTGCAAACCATGGAATGGGTCTGGAAAAATTTCAGTGTCCTGCTTGACCCGCACGGCGCGGTCGCTTTTGCCGCAGCCAGGGAATTTAACGGGGACGGCAGCCGGGATTCACATTGTGTTATTCTGGCTACCGGCCATCCCGCAAAGGAAGCCGACATTGTCGGCAAGGCGACAGGACAAATTGTTGAGCTCCCGGAAAAACTGCGCAACTTCAGAAAACAGGTTAGTCCCATTGCCCTTATCGATCCCCACCTGGAAGCGCTGGAAAGCGCCATCGCAAGCTGCTTCTAAAAGGATTTACATCTAAAAGGTTTTACAACCGTAAATTTAGTTCACCTTAAACTTCGCAATCTCTGTATTAAGAACGCCGATATCATTGCTGTTTTCGCCGCTTATTTCCTTGACCCTGGCCGCCGCCAAAGTAATTTGATCCGCGCTGTCGGTAATTTCGTCCATGCTGCCGGATACTTCGGTTGTCAAAAGCAGCAGAGCGGCGTTTTGTTTTCTGGCGTCCTTGCTTTCGGCTGTCAAATCTACCGAAGCCCTCTTTACCTGATCCGTTACCGAGTTTAACTGTGTTATCGCTTCAAGGATCAAGCGGCTTCCGATTCCCTGTTCTTCCATTGCGCTGCGTATATGGTTTTCCTGACTTGAAACAGTTTCGACTCCGTCTTCAATTTTATTAAAACGTTCCAGCATTATGCCTGTGGATTTTTGAATTCCATCAATGGATGCTTTGATTTTTTGAAGAACCAAACTGATTGTCTTTGACTGTTTTCCTGAATCTTCCGCGAGCTTGCGGATTTCATCCGCGACTACCGCAAATCCCCTGCCCGCGTCTCCTGCGTGGGCGGCTTCAATCGCGGCGTTCATCGAGAGCAGGTTGGTTTGGCTTGCGATGTTCTGCATCACGGAATTGATTTCCAGAAGGCCCTCCGATTCTTTTGCGATTTCCTGAATGTCGGTTGAGACTTTTTGCAGATCAGTCCGTCCGGCTTCCGAAGATTCCCCCAGAGATGTGATGTTTACCTGATTTTTTACCAATGTGTCAGTTACAGACTGTACATTGGCAAGCATCTGTTCAATGGCCGATGAGGAATGTGCGACACTTTCCGCCTGTACCGTTATCTGGTTGTTAAGACTGTCTCCGCTGCTTATAATTTTTTCTACAGTGCGGGTGGTTCTGTTGACTTCATCATTCTGTGACATTATGTGGTTTTTCATTTTGCCGATTACAGAATTGATTTTATCAATCGCGTTTATGGTTCCGTCCATTTTGCCGGACAATTCATTTCCCGTTTCCGAAAGCAGCGAGGCTTTTCCCTTGATGCCCAGCAGCAGTTCACAAATTTTACTGAATGTTTGGTTGAAAAATTTTCCGGCGGTTCCAATTTCGTCTTTTTGATGAATTTCCAGCCTGCGGGTAAGATCCTGGTCAGTTGAAATCCGATCCAGAATTGTTACCATTTCGTTAAGGGGTCTAAGGAAGGCCGCAATCATTACGTTAAATACCACAAAAATAGCCAGAATTACAAAAATAATGACAATAAACAGTATGGTCATACTGTTGTTTATATAATCAACCAGGGTAATGGGATGAACCGCCAGTACATACCAGCCTATTGCCGGAATTCTGCCGGCCGCAATTTCACCCTCCGGTCCTATAAAAGCCAGAATATCCTCAGGTCCTGATTTTTTTAATAAATTTAATATCTTTGTTCCGGATCCGGGCAATTGCTTTTCTAATGCGACTTTATTTGCGACGAGTTTTGGGTCATCTGCGCCGGTTATTTCTCCGTTTTCGTTAAAAAAGTATAAAGACGCGTCTCCGGTAAAATTACTATAAATCGAATCTACAAAGGCGCTCAAATCAATACCTGTCCCCAGTATGCCTATGGGTTTGCGGTTATTGTCAAAAACAGGCGCGTTTATCCATAAATTGGTTACTTTTAGGTCCGGATTGTAGTTGATATTAAAGTTATATTTTTCTGTTTGGTACATTGTCATTTGGTACCAATAATTGGCCGGGTCGTTAACATCAATTTTAAACGGCGGGTTATCATCCGAATAAAATAAATGGTCCTTGTCATTTACCCAGAATACCGAACTGGCGGCAAAAGCCCAGCGGTACCCGGCAATCTCTTCAAATGCGATTTTTTCTAGTTCCGGATCGTATGGATTGGCAAAGTATTTTTTTATAAGCGGGGAATCGGCCATTTTCAGCGCAATAGCGATTTCCCCGTTTACCGAAATCTGCAGATTTGTCCCTTCCAGCTTGATAATATTGGTCAATTCACTGAATTTGCTGCCTTCTACTATATTTCTGATGGAAAAAATAAAGACAGTGCTCCCGCCTGCTACAATAACCATAAAAAGTATTAATGAAAAAACCAGCATTTTTTGCCTTAATGAACCGTTTTTTACCTTTTTTTCTGTCTTCATCATTTTTTCTCCTGTCTATTAGCCTTCATACCCAACAATTTATTGTGAATATTGAAAAAATTCCAACAAATGTGTATAGTAAATCCGGAATATAAATGACCGAAACAAAAGAAACCCCAGTTCCCGGAGGCAGGGTAATTCCTGTTTCCATAGAAGATGAAGTAAAGACGGATTTTCTCAATTACGCCATGTCCGTAATTGTTGCCCGCGCTCTTCCCGATGTGCGGGACGGACTTAAACCAGTCCACCGCCGGATTCTGTACTCCATGGGCGAGCTGGGGCTTAGGCCCAACGCGCCCACCAAAAAATGCGCCCGCATTGTAGGCGATACAATGGGTAAGTACCATCCGCACGGGGATTTGGCCCTGTACGATACCCTGGCCCGCATGGCGCAGGATTTTTCACTGCGTTACCCGCTCATCCAGGGACAGGGAAACTTCGGTTCCCTTGACGGCGATCCTCCTGCGGCCCAGCGCTATACCGAGGCGCGGCTTTCCCGTATCGGCGACGAAATGCTCCAGGACCTGGGCAAGGAGACAGTAGACTTTATACCCAACTTTTCCGAGGAGGAAATGGAACCGGTCGTACTGCCGGCCGCCATTCCCAATCTTCTGGTCAACGGTTCTAGCGGTATCGCGGTCGGCATGGCTACCAACATGGCGCCGCACAATATAACGGAAGTCTGCGAAGCCGTTTGCGCCTATATCGACAATCCGGAGATTTCAATTGACGGTCTAATGCAGTTTATCCAGGGACCGGATTTCCCCACCGGCGGCATCATATTCGGCCGCCAGGGAATCAGGGATTCCTACAAAACAGGCCGCGGCAGGATTATTGTCAGGGGCCGTTTTACAGTAGAAACCGCCAGGGGCGGCAAGGAACTAATCGTCTTTAACGAGATCCCCTACGGCGTAAACAAAAAAAGCCTCCTGGAACGTATCGGCGTTCTTGTCCGCGACAAGGTAATTGACGGAATCGCTGCGTTTAATGACGAGTCCGACCGCGAAGGTGTCCGTATTGTAATTGAGCTAAGGAAAGGCGCTTTTGTAAAAGTCGTACTTAACCAGCTTTTTTCCAACACCCAGCTCCAGTCCTACTTTGGTATTATCAACCTGGCCCTTGTTAACGGCAAACCCGCGACACTCAACCTTAAGGAACTGATCCGGTATTTTGTCGAACACCGCATTGACGTTGTAACAAGGCGGACCCGTTACGATCTCCGCAAGGCCGAAGAACGCGCCCACATTGTCGAAGGTCTGGTTATTGCATTGGCCAATATCGACGAAGTTGTCGCGATAATAAAAGCCAGCCGCGACATTGCTGCCGCCAAGGAAAAACTGCAGGAACGTTTTTTGCTGTCGGAGATCCAGAGCAAGGCTATTGTCGAAATGCAGCTTGGCCGGCTTACCAGCCTGGAAGTAGAAAAACTCCAGCAGGAACTGGATGAACTTAAAAAATTAATCGCATATTACAAATCACTGCTGGAAGATCCGGCCAAACTTCTTGCCGTAATAAGGGAAGAAATAAAAAATGTGTCCGCCCGTTACGGCGACAAGCGCCGCACAGAGATAATCGCCGGGGAAATCGAAAATATCAACATCGAAGACCTAATCAAAAAAGAAGAAATGATGATTTTGATTTCCAACCTGGGTTATGTCAAACGGGTGCCGGTGTCCAGCTACCGCAACCAGAGCCGCGGCGGCAAGGGAATGATGAGCGCTAAACTGGCGGAAGACGATTTTGTCGACCAGATCTTTGTCGCTTCCACCCACGAATACATCATGTTTATTTCCAGCGCCGGCAAGGCTTACTGGATGAAAGTCCACGAACTCCCCGAGGGAAGCCGTACAAGCAAAGGCAGCCACATCAAAAGTCTGCTAACCATTTCCCCGAATGAAGACATCGCCGCCATAGTATCGCTGGGTGATTTCTCCGATAACCAGTATCTTTTTATGGGTACGGCCAGGGGAGTAGTCAAGAAAGTAAAAACTTCTGAATTCTCCAACGCCAAAACCAGGGGCATAATTGCGGTCCACCTTGATGAAGGGGATCGTCTGGTAAGCGCGCTGCTTACCGGCGGCCAGGATGAAATTGTGCTAATCTCAAAACGCGGCCAGGCCCTGCGCACCCACGAAGATCACATCCGGTTTATGGGCCGGTCTTCCCGCGGGGTCAGCGGCATGAAGATGCGCAACAACGACGAGCTGGCCGGTCTATTGCGTGTCGACAAAACCGAAGAAGCCAAAGCCCGCGAAAAAATGCTGATTATCTCTGAGTACGGATACGGCAAGCGCGTAGAGTTCAGCGAGTTCGGCTCGCACGGGCGCGGAACCGGCGGCCAGCGCATTTACACCGTAAGCGAAAAAACCGGGGAAATCGCCGGCTGCGTCAATGTCCTGGACGCCGAAGAAATCATGTGCATAACAACCCAGGGAAAATCCATAAGGCTCAAAGTTTCCTCCATAAGAGTCATGGGACGATCTGCCCAGGGAGTCCGCATACTTAACATCGAAAAACCCGACTTTGTTGTAGGTGTGGATCGCATCGTGCGCGAAGACGAACCGTCCGGGGCTGCATCTAAGACTGAAGACAATGCCGCGGAAAATTCTGCGTCCGCGGATGATTCCGCGCAGCATGGGCTTTTTGACGATATATCTGCGGACGAAACATCCGGAGACGATGTGGCAGACGACGAGGTGTCAGACGACGAAGTGTCTGACGGCGAAGTGTCTGACGGCGATGCGGATGAGGACATTGATGAGGAAGGTGTTGATGTGGATGAGGATCCGCACCCTGAAGAATAGGGAATTAATAAATTAAATTATCCTGTATAGTTGGGTTAAAACTCCAGCGCCTGCGCCTGCCTGCTGTCCCGGCCGGTGACAGATTCTGCCATGGTCAGCGAATTGTAAATCGCCTCGCGGACCGCTTCGCAGACAGCTTCAAACAGGGGATTTATCAATGTGTCAGGCAGTAAAGTAAATGTTTTTAACGATTGATCGTTACGCGAGGTAATGTTTCCGGGGTAATTGGAAAAAGCGATGCAGAAATCGCCGCTGCCGTTTGCCATGTATGAACCGGTTTCAATCATTCCGGCAATTCCGCGCTTGGCAATCCGTTTGAGCTGCCTTGCGTCTAAAGGCGCGTCGGTGGCGACTATGATCATGCATGAACCGTCTGCGGCCCTTGTAATTTTTCCGCAGGGAACCTGACGCCCGTAAATATTTAAATTGCCGGAGAAATTGGTCTGCACAAGGGCGCCTGTTGTGTACGTTTGCTCTCTGCCCGCCGGTTTTATCTGTACACGGCGGGAGGCTGTTCCGATTCCGCCCTTGTACCCGTAGCAGCAGGTTCCCGCTCCGGCTCCTACAGCACCTTCCGCGACCTCGGCTGACAGCGCCTTTATCGCTTCTTTTACATGTTCAGGTCTGATAACCAGTTTGCCAATCTCGCTGAGCGATGAATCATTTGTTTCACCGACCAGTACATTGATGGATGTAATGCTGCTGTCTTTTTCCAGATAATGTTCGATTAATCCCTGCATGACCATCGGTACAGACAGGGTATTGGTCAGGCCGATCATTGATTCAAGAATGCCCAGTTCTTCAATCTGCAGACTTCCGGCGAGTTTCCCGTAACCGTTGCCGGTATATACGGCGCATGGAACAGGGTATTGGTATGCGTCTTTTTCATGCGGCTGGACCAGGGTAATCCCTGTATGTATATCGTTGTCGTGTATTGTAAAATGGCCGACCCTGACGCCCGCTACATCGGCAATGGAATTGCGTTCACCGGTATTATAGTTGGTTTTAATTTCCATCCATGATCTTATGCGCTTTCTTTCACTCATAAAAACTAATAGTTCTCCGTGATTTTTTACCCGGTCTTTAATATTCCTTCCTCTAGCAAAGATTGGGCAAGAATGATTTCTGCGATTTTCATTGTATTTAACGTATTTTTAAAACAGGCCATTGGCTGGCGTCCGCCGCCGTCCAGACAGCAGTCCACAAAATCCTGCGCAGCCGCGAGAACGCCGGTCAGTATGTAGTTCTCTTTTGAACCGGCAGCTTCGGCGGCATCGAAGATCTCCGGAACAAGATTACCGTCTTTATACAGGTAACCTTTGCCTTCATGTTCCGCCTCGGCAAAGATTCCCGGAGCGTGCATCTCCACGGCGAAGATCCGTTTCCCGGAAGACCAGTTGTTCATCAGGTGGCCGGCGCATCCGCTGGCAAACGTAAGCTGCGCCATTATAAAATTGATGTCGACTGTACCGCCGATGCGGTTTGTTATACTGTTAATTTTTACAACCTCCGACCCGGCCATCCAGCGCAAGGTGTCTATCGCGTGTACCGTATCGTCCATCATGTGATCCCGGGCGCCTTTCATGTCTTTTATTTCGCACTTGTAGAACCTGCAGACCGCGTGTGTTATGGGGCCGCGTTCCAGACACAGATCACGCAATTTGGTTACCATCGGGGAATAGCGCCGCTGGAGGCTTACCTGGGTTACTGCTCTATTGCGCTGGGCGGCAGCCGCCAGATTCCGTGCCTGGTGCATTGTCAGGCCCATGGGTTTTTCAATATAAAGATGAAGTCCCTGCTGCAGGCAATACATCCAGATATCATACATAATATGCGGCTGGCCGATGACAACGGCGGCGTCAGGTTTTATTTCGGCGATCATCTTCTGAAAATCGAAGACACCTCCTCCGCCGTAACGGTTCTTAATATTGTATTGATCCGCGGTTTTGTTAAGCCTGTCCTGATCTATGTCACAGATGCCGGTAATTTCAACTTTTCCCTGCGTCTGTAAATTATTGAACGACGGGTAAATTACCGCATTGGCCCGGCTGCCCGCGCCTATCATTACAACTTTTAATGTTTTCATCCGCTTAATCTTTTGCGAACAGTTCCTTTATGTATTTTAAATCTTGCCGGGCATAAGTCTCGGTATTGGGTAAATCGGTATATTCGGCAGGCAGGCAGACAGTGCCGCTGTAGCCGCGTTTTTTTAAGTAATCAACCGCGTCTTTCCAGTTGCACATTCCGTTGCGCGCGGTAACCCAGTAGGGCTTCCATTCTGCCTGTTCCGCCTCTGACGCCGGGTTCTTCCTGTACCAGTACGCGTTTTTGAAATTCACCATGCACATGTGATCCCATATGCAGTCCAGGCCGTAACGCGGAGCCTCGCCTGCCAATCCCGCGTGGCCGGCGTCCCAGACAGCTGCGATGTATTTGGGATCGAATTCCTTTAGAAGGGTAAAACTGTCCCACGAACAGTTAACTTCCGCAGAGCCCTGGTGCATCTGAATGCCCAATGTTACATTATATTTCTTACAGTAAGAAACTATTGAATTGTATTTTCTCTTTAAGGCGTCCATGTTCTGGTGCCAGCCCAGATTGCGGTCATAACTTTGGCAGATCCGTATTATAGGAATTCCTGCTTCGCCGCAGCCGGCAAATACCGTCTCGTCGATTCCTGCTTCCCTGCCGTCAGCGGTCTGCACGTCGATTCCGGCGGCTAGGCTGGTAACCGCTACCCCGTGTTTTTCCAGGGTTTTGGCCAGGTTTACAATGCCTTTTATACCGTCAGAAGGCTGGACCTGGTAGCCGTCCCTAAAAGTATATTCAACCGCGTCAAATCCGATACCGCGTACCAAATCGCCCAGTTCATCCAGGGACTGGGTTTTCCATGGTTTAGTAAATACCGAAAAACGGTTTGTGTTCATGCTTAACCTCCAAAACAAAGCGCAGCCGCTCCAAGCAGCCCCGCGTTATATCCAAGCGCTGTTGGCTCTACCGTATAACCTGGATTAGCGTTCCGGTATACATGGGTATCCAGAGTTATTTTTAACGAAGGCCAAAATAAATCAAACGCAAGCGAAACTCCTCCGCCGATTACGATCTTTTGCGGATTCAGCAGGTTGACGGCGGCTCCTATTGCCCGTCCAAGGTAAAGGCCTTCTGTTTCAAAAGCGGCCATTGCTGTTTTATCTCCGGCCTGTGCCAGACCTGCTATTGTTTTGGCCGATACAGGTTGGCCGTCAATTTCCTGCCTGCCGCCGATGGCGATATAATTTAAAGCCAGCGCAGGCCCGGAGGCGTGCATTTCTGCGCAGCCGCTGTGTCCGCATTTGCACGGACGCGCGTCAGGGCCTTCTTCCACCACAACATGTCCTATCTCGCCGGCGTTTCCCAGGCTGCCTGCGTAAAGGCCGCTGTTGGTAAAAATTGCTCCGCCGATTCCGTTAGAGACCGTAACCCAGATAAAGTGATCGATTCCCCGGCAGCATCCAAATAGTTTTTCCGCTGCGGCGCACGCGTTGACATCGTTGTCGATCGTTACCGGCAGACCGAATTCAGCCTGCATTATCGAAGCAAAAGGCAAATCCCTGATGCCGGAAAAACTTGCTTCCACCCACAGGCCTTTTTTGGGATCTGCCAGACCCGGAATCGTTGCGCCCATCGCTGCCGGCCGGTATTGCGGGTTTGCTTTAAGCATGGCTTGTATTGCAGTTTTGATGTCTTTTATGACGCCGTTGGAATTTAGTTCTGTCCAGTTATATTTTTGTTCGCAGATTATTTTCCCGCCGGGACTTACAAGTCCGGTAATGAACTTAGATCCGCCGATATCTACGGCAATTACCGGCTCTCCGCCCAGCAGAGCTTTGGTTTGCCCTGACGTGTTTACGGGTTCAGCTAAAATATTTTTCATACATTATAACTTTGAAAAGCCGCCAATACCTGGTTTGGAGTCGCTGTACCAGTTGTACCAATTACCTGGATTGTGATCGAAGCAACAAGGTTTCCGATAAAAGCCGCTTCTTCCGCGGACGCTCCGCTTGCCAGAGCGGTTACAATACCTGATGTACACGCGTCTCCGGCGCCCACTATGTCGATTTTTGTTTCGGGAGGCAGCCTTACTGCAGGAATAAGAATTGGCTGGCCGTTTTTGTCCTTGACCAGTGTTCCCTTTGATCCGCACGTAATAAATACCGGCCTGCCATTGGCATCGGACAGACGCAGCAGACATTTTTTTACTTCATCAAAATCCGCCGCTTTTTTTTGTATATCCGGATCACCGGCGGCGCTGAACAATTTAATTGCTTCAATGTTATTGCATTTTATTACCATGTTATGAAAATGCTTTATAAATGCGCGTGAATCCGCGTACAGGACCAGCTTTTGATACTGCTCCCCGATTTTTGCCAATTCCTGCCGCACCCTGGGGGTAAGAACGCCGCAGCCTTCGCCTGTAAGCTGATCCAGCGCGATTATCGCGTCCGCATGCGGCGCGGTATTCCAAAGGGCATCGATTATTTTTTGTTCCAGATCCCGCGGTGTAGGTTTTATGTTTTTATGATCAAATCTGTTGGTTTCTTCCGGCCCGCTGTCCGTGCGGAATACCGGTTTTGTATATGTCGGTGTCATTACTTCGCCGCTTACAAAAAGGTTTTCGGTATTTATGCCCTGACCCCGCAGTAATCTTTGTATCTCAAATCCTTCTCCGTCATCGCCCAAAAAACCGATTGCGGATAATTTACCGGCTCCAAGGGCTGCAAGATTGGACATCACTGTACCGGCGGCTCCGGCGTAACAGCGTTTGGCAACAACCTGATAAGCCGTAAGATTTGTTTCCAGCGATAGCTCATCCAGGCTGCGGTCGATTTCCAGCCATTTGTCCAGAAAAAAATCTCCCGCCACCGCGATACGAAGTTTAGGAAAATTATTCAGAATATCTTCAAGCCTTTTGCGTTCCATATTTTTGTTCAGCCTGTTATTTCCGGGTGGTTTTTAAAATAATAAACTATCATATGGATCAATACCATATGTACATCTTCTATCTGTTCGTAACTTTCCAGCGGAACCACTATCGCTTCGTCGGCAAATTCCTTTATTTTTCCCCCGTTAAATCCTGCAAGCACTATGATACGGGCCTTTATTTCCCTGGCGTATTCGCAGGCCCTTACAATATTGGGAGAATTTCCGGACGCGCTTATTACGATTAATATATCGCCTTCCCTCATCAGATTGATTAACTGCTGGCGGAAAATTTCTTCAAACGAAATATCATTGCCAAGCGCGGTTATTTTTTCGATATTGTCACAGACCGAAATTATTCTGAACCTGCGTTTGCCCGGCCCGGTTCCTTTGAACGGCACTGCGTTCTTCCCAAAGTCGCAGACAAAGTGATTCGCGGTCCCGGCGCTCCCGCCGTTGCCGGCGATAAAAACCTGCCTGTCGTTTTTGTAAGCTTCCGCCAGGATCTCAATGATCTTCCCGAACCGCGCAGGATCAATTTTTTCCATTGCCCTGCTTATTGCGGCAGTATAATCATCAGTAAATTTTTTAAACTCTGACATAATAATGCTCCTTTATTGAATCAAGAATTTTACCACGAAAAACACGAACAGACACGAACAAATACACAGAGTATCTCACGGAGGAAAATAAAAATTAGAAATTTGAAATTAGGAATGAGAAAATGAATGTAAGAATTTTTCACTTTTCTTTTTTCATTTCCCTCTTCATTTCTCATTTCTCTCTCTTCATTTCTAACTTTTAACTTATCATTTCTCCTTTCTTTTAATTCTTCCTCCGTGCACCTTGGTGAACTCTGTGAGCCCCGTGAGAGACTCTTCTATTTAATTAAAAGTTTTGCCGCAAGCGCGGGAACGGTTTCCCTGTGATCGCCGCAAATATAAAAGCTTTCCCCGCCATCCGCTACGGTTCTTGCAAGAATGGTTTTCCAGGGCCTGTAATAATAACGCGGATCTGATTTGGGAGGGGTTTCATGGAAGTTTTTGCCTTCCAGATCAAGCAGATCAAATACGGCAGTGGTAAATTTTGAAATTTTTTTGCCTTCCTGGTGAGCAACGTTGCGGGCCATTGCCAGGCACTTTAAATAAACTTCCGGGCCGGTTACCGCCGAGCCAAAATTCAGGAAGACGCCGTTTTCGAGGTTTTCAATTGATTTGGCGTATATTAAAAAGTCTGTGTACGTTGCCCTGCCAACAGCGGCGCCGTCGCAGTTGGGCTGCTCATGGACAATGTCACAGCCTACGCTTACATGTACTGTTGCCGGAACCTTCATCCTGTACGCGCCGGCCAGCAGGCTGTACTGTCTGTGCGGGAATTTATTTTCTTCTATATGGCGGCCTATTGCTTCTCCAAGCCCCAGGCCGTCCGCAGCGCCGGCGTTTACTGCGATGTTAAAATTTGCGTCTTCATTCCAGAGACCAAACTGGCCTTCACTTATGTATTTTGCTACGCTTTCGGTAGTGGCTCCGATCTCGGCAAATTCAAAATCGTGAATGGCGCCTGCGCCGTTAAGGGCGAAGTGAGTTATTATTCCCTGTTCCATAAGTTTTAACAGGTACGGCGCTGTTCCCGCCCTTATTACGTGGGCGCCCATCATCATGATTACGGCGGCGTTTTTTTCGCGGGCCCTTATTATTTTTTCGCGCAGTATATCAATTGCAGGGTGGGAAAACCCTGGTTTGTGGGTTTGTGGATTTAACATTACCGAAAGATCCAGGTCATGGACGCGCTGCGAAATCGGCAGCAGTTTCAGTTTACTCCGGTCGAATTTTTCAAAGGGCATGTTTGCCTCCGTCTTTTTTAATCCGTTAATCAATCCGCGAATAAATAATTAACAAGCTCCGGTGTTCCTGTAAAATCCGGAATTATTATATCGGCGCCTGTTTCCTTGAGCCTGCCGCGTTTCCATTGGTCAACTCCGCTTCTGTTTACTTCATCGGTGGCCACTCCGCAGGCAAAGCCTCCGGCTTCTTTTACGTTTTCGATCTCCACGTAACCGTCGCCGAATCCCAAAAGCTCTCTGCCGTGCAGATTGTTTTCTTTTATTATCCGGTCAATTACCATTTTTTTGGAAAAGGTTTTATAGTCATCCCTTGCACCATAGATGCCTGTAAAATATTTATCTACACCAAGCAGGGCGGCTTCTTTAAACACGTATTTTTCGTCAGTGCCGCTTGCCAGATACATCTTAACGTTGTGTTCCTGCAGAGCCCGCAGTATATCGAAACTGCCGGGAACTACATGTTTGGCAGCCGCAGATGGATTGGCTTCCAGTTCTGCAATTCGATCCGCGATTCGCAGATCCAGGCGGCGCAGGTATTCGTTTTTATATTCAAGCGGCTCGCGCGGCTTCCCGCCCAGACGAGCGACTCTTTCTGCCAGTTCAATGCACTGGTAAATGGTTTGTTTGCCTGTGAGTTTATAAATAAAATCACGGGCGGTTTTTGTTATTTCATCGGTTGGAATTTTTGCGGCGTCCGGACAGGCGGCCAGTTCCTCCGTAAAATACGGGATCATGATCTTCTGCCAGCCTTCGCGTATAAGGCTTATTGTCCCGTCAAAATCAAAAAGGGCAAAGCAAAAAATCCCCCTGGGGGTGTCCTGATTTACAATCTCGATTGACCAGGGGTTATTCTTCATTTATTTTGCCTTATTTTACCGTTGCGCTGTACCGCTGCTGGCGGTAAGATGTTGTGTCCGCTACATTGTAATTGTTAATTGTTTTTTCAACGTTCTTGAGCCGGTCATTTGGATTGGGATGGGTCTTGCCGAAACCGCTGGAAGGCGTATAATTTTTTGCCAGATTCTGTAGCATTAAGACCAGTCCCTGCGGATCATAACCGGCAGCTGCCATCAGGCCAAGAGCTTTGTTGTCTGCGTCAAATTCCTGGGACTGCGAATATCCGCTTACTACCATTGTATTTACAATGTCTCCGATTGACTGGGTAAATGCGTCGGTTAGTTCGCCCAGATTCATTTTTTCCGACGCTACCGCTGTTCCGGTCTGAACCAGGGCCTGGGTGGCCCTCGCGTTCTTGATTGCCTTAAGGCCGTGCTGCAGCTGGATGTGGGCAACCTCGTGGGCTATTACTCCGGCCAGCGCGTCTTCTGAAGGCGCGTCCGCTATAAGGCCGCGGGTAATAAAGATATGGCCTCCGGAAGTCGCAAAAGCGTTGATTTCATCTGTATCCAGAATGGCCACATGGTACCCGTTATAAATTTCCGGTCTATCTGAATTTACCGTAATGGTTTTACAGATTTTATTGAGATACAGAATAAGGTTCCAGTCTTTGTCATAGATGTTATACATGGTAAGAATGTTGGCGGCGACAGCGCGGCCGATATAATATTCCTGTTCCGGGGTTATGTCTTCCAGCGCCTTCATTATTGACGGAGCAGATTTTATCAGAATATTCGCGATCTGGCTGCCGGAAAGCGAACCGCAGGAAAAAAATAACGCGGCAAGCGGAACAAGTAAAACAAGGGCAATGACTGCCGGGATTTTCTTTTTCATCAATTGCCTCCTGCCGCAAGACCGCCTTCGTTTATAAAGCGAAGCAGGTCATCGTCGGATATGGTTATGTTTTCTGTCCAGTCGACCGCGGCGTAATTAAGATTTCCTTCGGTTTTGTACTGGTTTTCGACTTCCTGGTTAAAGCCTTTCCCGGCCAGTGCTACTTCGCTGGCGCTTGCGCTGCTTGTACTGCCGGATACGACAATGCGTTTTGCGCTAAGATTGGCAGTTGATATCCATCCTGAAAGACCGGTATTTGCCGCTGAACGGACTTCGGCCCAGCTGCCGGACACCTGCAAGACCGTAACCTGATCTCCGTAAACGACAGTTCCCAAACTGGAAGCAAATACCCCGCTGGATGATTTTAATGCGATTGATTTAACAGAAACCCAGGCTGTGCCTCCCTTTGCAATCTGGGCAAAGACGGCAGTTGTCAAACACAGGATTACAATTACAAAACAAAGTGTTTTTTTCATATATACCTCTTGAAATTAAATTTCCAGTAAAAATTATGCGTATTATCAATATATTATATATTTATTTTTCCGTCAGGCTGTCTACTCCGTCGTCCCAGGCTTCCTGCGCCGGCGGATTGGCAATGAATTTATTACAGCGATCCAGATAGAGTTTGGCAACCGAATCGTTTGCGTTTTTTTGCAGTATAACCGTAAAAATATTTTTGGCAGCCATAAAATCCTGGTTCTCGTAAGCGTTAAAACCCTGCTTCCAGGATTTTTCCATATCCAGTATTTCCGCAGGCGCTTCTTCCCGCAGGTCCAGCAATTCGTAAAGCCGCAGGGGTGTGTTGATGCCGACAACCCTTACCCGCGAAAGGGGGCGGCATACAAATTCATCGTTTATTTTATCTTTTGTATATTCGCTTATCAGGATGCCGCCGGTATTGTACTGTTTGTTTACGCCCTCAAGCCGGGCCGCCAGATTGACAGAATTGCCCATGATCGTGTAGTCCATCTTGTTTGGTGTGCCCATATTGCCGACGACCATTTTCCCGGAATTTACTCCAAGCCTTGTGTAGAGGGGGCGCCCGGACCGGATCACGCCGCTGTTCATAAGTTTAAATAGCGGGATGTGGAATTCGCCTGCAGGGTCCATTATAAGATCGTAGATCTCGGCTTCGCGCTTCTTCATCGCAATCGCGCTGCGGCATGCCAGAGCCGCGTGGTCCGCCGACCAGACCGGCGCGCCGAAGAAAGCAATAATTGCGTCGCCTTCGTACTTGTCTATGGTTCCCTTGTTCTGCAGAATAATATTGCTCATCTCTGTAAGGTAAAGGTTAAGCAGATTTACCAAAACCCTTGGGCCGTTTTCTTCGCCGTATTCCTTCTGCAAAATTTCCGATATCGAAGAAAACTTCTGTATGTCCGTAAATATCGCGGTCATGTCCCTTGTCTCGCCGCCCAGGTTAAGTTTTTTTGGGTCGGCGATAATTTCATCAATTACCACCGGCGACAGGTATTGGCTGAACGCGGATTTAATAAACCGTTTTTTGCGGCCTTCTGTCGCGTAATTGTAAACAGCCGTTGTAATGAACGAGATTAAGGCCGCGAACATCGGAGCGGCCATCGGGATCCACAGGTTGAAGTACCTGTAGGCCGCAAGACCGGAGCCCATTAACAGAACAAAAATTATTACCGTGCCGCCGACGTTGAGGACGATCCGGCTGTTGATTAGGGCAAGCATGACGATTAGGATTATCGTTGCAAGAATCAGGATTATGTTTACGGGCAGCGGGCTTTCCCTTATAAAATCCTGCTGCAGAATATTGTCCAGCATGGTAACATGTATTCCCACGCCAGGGTAAAGGGAATTTACCGGACTGCTGAATACATCGTACAGACCCTGCGCGTAAAAACCAAAGAAAACGTACCTGCCGGCGAAGTCTTCCGGATTTAGAAGCGGTTCCCTGTTATTTTTGTAGTCCTGTGCGCTCTGCAGAATCTGCCAGGCCCAATAAGGATGATACCTGTCAAGATCTCCCCTGAAATGCAGGATGCTCCTGCCGTTTTTGTCCACCGGTATAACACGGTCTCCCCATTCGATCTGGTTCTTTTTCTGGTTATAATTAATTTCTGTTGAAGCGCCTCCCATTATGAGCGAAGCCGCCGAAAGCCCGGGAACCGCCTTCCCGTCAAATATCGTAAAAAGATTATTTCTGCGGAATATATTGTCCGAATCCGCCCAGCCTGTTACATTGCCGATAATTCCTGCGCTGTTGCGCAGTTCCCTGATTGGAAACAGGGCCTTTATTTGTCCGGTATTCGTTGCATTTTGGTTTAATTTTTCAAATTCGGATCTTATTGTTTCAAAATTACGCAGTTCAAAAAAAGGCTTGTTTAAGTCTCCCGGCCATTGATCCGTACTGCCTGTCTGACCGCTAAAAACCACGATTTGGATGGTCCGCCCAAAATCCTGCGCCGATGATGCGAAAACCTCGTCGTCATTTTTATCGTTATTATTGTTCGTATTATAATTTGTGTTATAAATAGAAGGTTCTGTAAATAGAACATCGAATGCCAGGGAATTGGCGCCTCCAAGGTTAAGGTAATCGGTAATTTCCGCGTAAGCCTCGCGCGGCCACGGCCATCCCCAGCCGCGTTCCCGCTGCGCCCAGTCAATACTGTCCTGATCCAGCAATATAAGGATAATATCGTCACTGGCTCTTGCAGCGGACGCGAACAAATTTACCCTAAAGTCGTAAAGCTTATATTCAAGAAAGTCGTAAAGACCGCCCAGATACGTCAGTATAAAACCCAGGGAAAGAATTACAATAATAATTGAAGCAGTTACCGCTTTTTTAAGAGTTTCCGGGATTTTCATGTTTTAACGCTTAATTATACCCTTTAAATTTTGTTCAGGCAACGTCACGAAATGAATTCTGTCGGCGACCAGTAGAAATGATACCATTTTCTGACCAGTAGAAATGATACCTTTTAATCAATATAGCTGAATCGATCAAGAAATCAATTTTCATCGCAAAAGTAATAAATTCATCAAGCTTG
>WQZG01000032.1 GCA_009780855.1 Treponema sp. | reverse complement strand
CGGCGGGCTTATTCCCAACTTCCTTTTGGTCAGGGCGCTGGGGATGAACAATACGCGCTGGGCGATTTTAATTCCGGGCGCTATCGCGACCTGGAACATGATAATAATGAAGACAGCTTTCCAGCAAATACCGTCCAGCCTTGAAGAATCCGCCAAAATTGACGGGGCCAATGATTTTATCGTACTGTTCAGAATAGTCCTGCCTGTGGCCAAAGCGACACTTGCCGTAATGGTTCTTTTTTACGCTGTAGGCCGCTGGAATTCCTGGTTCGATGCCATGATCTACCTGCGCAAACGGGAACTGTGGCCCCTCCAGTTATTGCTGCGCGAGATACTGATAACCCAGTCCACCGGCGGCGGCAATACGGTTGACGCGAGCATGTCCATCGATGAAGGCGGCGTGCATTTCCTGGACGAACTGATCAAATACTGCACCATAGTCATTGCAACTGTCCCCATACTTTTTGCCTATCCGTTTGCCCAGCGTTACTTTATGAAGGGCGTTATGATGGGTTCGCTCAAGGAGTAGATTTGGATTATCTATATGAACTTGACGCCGATGACAAGGAAAAATTATGCCTTGTCGCCCGCGCGCTGTCCGTGCCTGACCGTATTGATATTACCGGACTTCTGTTCCGCAAACCCTGCACGATTCTGGAACTGGCAAACGAACTAAAAATACCGGTTTCTTCGGCCGGCGTTCATGTAAAGATACTGGAAGAAGCCGGCATTGTTTCCACCCAGCGCCTGACTTCCGGCGGGGTGAACGTCAAGATGTGCCGTCTGGACAAGTACCTGATTCACATGATCCTGCGCACATCAACTCCCAACATGAACCAGGTAGCCTCCGTTCACATACCAATCGGCAGTTATACCGCCTGCGAATCCCTGGGAAAATGGTGCGGCATAATTTCGGATTCCGGTTATATCGGGGTGGAAGACGATCCAAGGTCGTTTTACCTGCTGGAAAGAAAAGACGCCCAGCTTATCTGGCTGCAGAAAGGTTTTTTGGAATATAAGCTGCCCAACATTCTGCCCAACAATAAAATCTGCAAACAGTTTTCCCTTTCTATGGAAATATGTTCAGAGGCTCCCGGTTATGACGAAAATTTCAAGTCTGATATTTACCTTACAGTTAACGGCATTTCCTGTGGGTTCTACAGATCCAACGGAGATTACGGGCAGCGCCGCGGAATCTACACACCGGCATTCTGGCAGAACGGACTTACCCAGTACGGCAAACTTGTAACCTGGACGATCAGCGATAAGGGAGTGTTTGTAAATATGAACAAGGTTGCAGATACCGTTGTCAGCGCATTCAATATTGAAAACCGGCCGTACATTCTGATGCGCCTTGAGAGCAGGGAAGATTCCGAGTACTGCGGCGGCATAAACATATTCGGCGAAAAAGCCGGGGATTATAATCAGGCAATAGTCATGACAATCGAACACTGAATTTTTATAATATTGATGTTAGGGAGCGCTGGTTTATGGAGGAATGTGCAAGGTGGTCTGCCGAAAAAGCTGCCAGGTGGTATAAGGAAAAACCCTGGATACTTGGTTTTAATTACGTAACGTCAACTGCGGTAAACTCTACGGAAATGTGGCAGTCCGAAACTTTTGACGCGCCGGTTATCGAAAGGGAAATGGCGCTGGCTTGCGGAACCGGTTACAATTCGTGCAGGGTTTTTTTACAGTACCTTGTCTGGAAAAACGAAGGGGATCGGTTCCTGGCAAACTTTTCCAAATTCCTGGAAATCTGTGGTAAAAACAATATCAGCGTAATGCCCATATTCTTTGACGACTGCGCGTTCTCCGGCCGTGAGCCGTATTGCGGCAAACAGGACGATCCGGTGCCTGGCATTCACAACAGCGGCTGGACAGCCAGCCCCGGATTTACCGCCGCCGATGATCCCAATGCGCAGAACGACCTAAAAGCCTATGTACAGACCATCACCGATAGATTCAAAAATGACAGAAGGATTATTGCCTGGGATTTATACAATGAGCCTGGCAACAGCGGCAGGAATGAAAAATGCTTGCCCCTGCTGCGCAATGTTTTTGTCTGGGCGCGCGAGTGTAATCCAATCCAGCCCCTTACAGCCGGTCTCTGGGCCTTTAACGAAGATTTCAACAATATTATTCCGGAAGTCTGCGATATTATTAGTTTCCATGATTACACCGGCATTATTAAAACACAGGAACGCATCGCCATGTTAAAAAAATTCGGCCGGCCTGTTTTATGCACCGAATGGCTCCACCGTTTCAACGTCAATACTTTTGAATCCCATTTACCGGTATATAAATCTGCAGGTTTAGGCGTCTACCAGTGGGGCCTGGTTAACGGCAAAACACAGACTCATCTAAACTGGGACAAAAGTAAAAATACCGAAGCTATGCCCAAAATCTGGCAGCATGATATTTTTACAAAAGATCTGCAGCCCTATTCGCCGGATGAAATTTCGCTGATTAAAAAATTAAGTCCGGGAAAATAAAATTGCCTTCACCCGGCACGGGTTTAACGGTTGGCAGCGGCCTTTGGTTTACGCGCTGTTTTATCTGCCGGTTTTCTGCCTGCCAGTTTCTCCGCCGGTTTCCCGGTCTCCGGCTTTTTCAGGATTTTATTGTCGAACAGCAGCGCAAAAGCTTCTTCCGCGTTTCCTACAAAATCGGCATGCAGGGAATCCCTTATGTCCCTGTCCAGTTCGTCCCAGTCTTCGCGGTTGTCCTCCGGCAGCAGCACCTGTTTCATTCCGTTGCGGATTGCTGCAAGAAGTTTTTCCTTGAGGCCGCCGATGGGCAATATCCTGCCTGTCAGGGTCAGTTCTCCGGTCATCGCAGTACCGGATTTGGGCGGCGCCAGACAGAGAGTGGAAAGCAGGGAAGCGGCCAGAGTTATGCCTGCGGAAGGTCCGTCCTTGGGAATTGCGCCTTCCGGGACGTGGATGTGGAAATCGGTCTTGCCGATATCCTTTACGTGGAAATTATATTTATCCCTTACATTGCGCAGGTAAGACAGCGCTATGCGGACGCTTTCCTTCATTACATCGCCGAGGTTGCCCGTAATAACCAGTTCGCCGCTGCCCGCAAAAGCAATGGTCTCAACCGGCAGCATGGCGCCGCCTGTTTCTGTCCAGGCAAGGCCGTATGACACACCGATTCTTGCTTCCTTGAAGACCACATCGTTTTTGTACTTGCGCCGGCCAAGAAGTTTTTCGAGGTTTTCTTTTTTAACTGTCTTTTTGTATGAATCTATAGGTTTGTCCGCAGTTTTGCCGTATTCCCCGTCCACCGCGTCCCTCGCAATGCGCCTGGCGCAGCGCGCGATTTCCCTTTCCAGATTCCGCACTCCGGATTCCATGGTCCAGTGCCGGATTATTTCCAGAATCGCATCATCCTTAAAGACTACCTTGGTTTTTTCAAGCCCGTTCTCCCTAAGCTCTTTTGGTACCAGGAAATTTTTGGCGATTTCAAGTTTTTCGTTTTCACCGTAGCCGGGTATTTCGATTATTTCCATGCGATCCAGCAGCGGATACGGAATGGTATGCAGGGAATTGGCTGTGGTTATAAAAAGCACCTTTGATAAATCATAAGGCACTTCAAGATAGTGATCGGTAAAAGCAAAATTCTGTTCGGGGTCCAGTACTTCCAGCAGTGCGGAAGCCGGGTCGCCGCGGAAGTCGGTGGAAAGTTTGTCGATCTCGTCCAGTAGAAAAACCGGATTCATTGTTCCGGCCTTGCGCATGGACTGAATTATTTTACCCGGAAGCGCGCCAACATAGGTTTTGCGGTGTCCGCGTATTTCGGCCTCGTCGCGGACTCCTCCAAGCGAAATGCGGATAAAGCGTCTTCCAAGCGCCCTGGCTACCGATTTTCCAAGGCTTGTCTTGCCGGTCCCCGGCGGGCCGACAAAACACAGGATTGGGCCTTTGATGCCTGCCCGTTCCGTGCCTGCCCGTTCCGCGCCGGCTGGTTTGTTTTCCGCCGGTATAACATTTGCCGGTACAGCGTCTGCCGGAGCAATATCTGCCGGTGTAGTGCTCACTTGCGCAATGCTTGCCTGCGCAGTATTTAGTTGCACAGTATTTTCCTGCGCAGTGTCTGCCGGGTTTTCGTTAACCGCGTAATTTCCGGCCGCAAGTTGTCTTACCGCTATAAACTCAAGTATCCTTTCTTTTGCCTTCTTCATGTTGTAATGATCTTCGTTAAGGATTTTTTCGGCGGTTTGCAGCGCGCCGGGTTCCGTTCCCGCGTCAGAGGTATATTCGCTCCAGGGCAGATCCATTATCCATTCCAGGTATCCCCTCAATACGCCGGCCTCCGGGCTAAAAGGCGGCAGTTTCCGCAGGCGGGCAATTTCCTTGCAGGCCTTTGCGTAAACTTCTTCGCCGGGGTTCTTGTCGTTTATGGCCTGCTCGAGTTCGCTGTACTCGTCGTCGGTTTTTTCGTTGCCCAGTTCCTTGTTGATTTCGCGGAGTTGTTCATGCAGGATGTATTCCCTCTGGCTTTTGTCCATGCGGCTCTTAACTTTGCCGCTTATGTTTTTCTGAATTCCGATAATTTCATTTTCGGTTTCCAGGGTGTTCAGCAGGGTATCCAGCCTTTCGGCCGTGTCGGTAATGCGGATAAGTTCGGCCTTTTTTTCGGTCCTGACCGAAATCGAATTACAGATGATGTTGACAAGGCGCTCGGCGTTTTCGGTTTTTTCTACCGCGGCGATAATTTCGGTGTTTATTTTTTTTGAAAGTTCGGCGTACTGGGCAAATGATCTCTGCACGGCCCTCATCAGGGCTGACGTTTGCGGATTTACCGCCGCGGCATTTGCGCCTTCAGCGGAATCGGATCCGCTTTCCGGAGCGTGAAGCGGTTCAACCCAAACCGTCGCGGAACCGGGGTGGTTTTTGCCGGGCGCCAGCACCGCGCGGTATTCGCCCTGCAATACAACCCGGAATGTATTGTCCGGGAGACGGAGATGCTGAATGATCCGTACGACTGTGCCGGTGTCCCAGGTTTCCGTTGAGTTTTGATCGTTGGTTTTTAAGCATACCGCGAACATATAAAGGCTTCTTGCGATTGCCTCTTCTATCGCGGCAATGCCGGACTTGTAGGTAATAAATACTGATATTATGGTCTGCGGAAAAATTACCAAGTCTCTCAGCGGCAGCAGCGGGAATTCTTCTTCGGTATTTTTATGTTCCCTGATGGATTCCGGGACTATATTGGAAATTTTGAAAAATTTCATGCACTCTTTTGCAGATGGTGAATCTCCGGGCTCTCGGATTTTTCGACTACATCCCTGGTGATTACAACCTGCTTGTTTCCTTGGATGGATGGAATTTCGTACATTATATCGATCATGAGTTTTTCTACAATGGCCCGCAGTCCCCTTGCGCCGGTTTTTTGTTTGATGGCCCTGTCCGCTATCGCGTTGATGGCGTCCTCGGTAAAGTCAAGCTTGACATCATCGTAGGCCAGGGAAGCCTGGTACTGCTTGATGATCGCGTTTCTGGGTTCGACAATAATGCGCTTGAGATCGTCGCGTTTGAGTTCCTCAAGACATACCACTATCGGAAGCCTGCCTATAAACTCCGGTATCATGCCAAAGTGAATCAGATCGTCGGGGTGTATGGCGTCGTAGAGCTCCTTGAGGCTTTTTGCCGTATGTTCCCTTGTGTCCGCTCCGAATCCCATCGGGTGCTGAACCACCCGGCGTTCAATGCTTTTCTCCAGTCCGATAAATGCGCCGCCGCAGATAAAAAGAATGTTGGTCGTGTCAATGCGGATCATTTCCTGGTTGGGATGTTTCCTGCCGCCCTGCGGAGGAACCGACGCGATTGTGCCTTCGATGATTTTTAGCAGGGCCTGCTGGACTCCCTCGCCGGAGACATCCCGTGTTATCGAAACGTTCTCTCCTTTTTTGGCGATTTTGTCGATCTCGTCGATATACACAATTCCGCGCTCGGCCGCGGCAATGTTATTGCCCGCGTTCTGGATTAATTTTAAAAGAATGTTTTCGACATCTTCGCCGACGTAGCCTGCCTCCGTTAAGGTGGTGGCGTCGACTATTGCAAAAGGCACCTTGAGTTTGCGGGCCAGTGTTTTTGCGAGCAGGGTTTTGCCGGTTCCCGTCGGCCCTATCAAAAGGACATTGGATTTTTCAATTTCAACATCGTCCGGATCTTTGGCCGGATTGGCTATGCGTTTGTAATGGTTATAAACGGCGACTGACAATGCTTTTTTGGCTTCGTCCTGTCCTATAATAAAAGCGTCAAGGTATTTTTTGATTTCCTTTGGTACCGGTATGTCTCCGGTAAACTGGGTGGAAAGATCGTGGTCTTCTTCCGTAAGAATTTTTCTGCAGACTTCTACGCAGTCATCGCAGATAAAAATATCATTGGGGCCGGCAATAAGCCGCCGGACTATATTTTCGTTTTTTCCGCAAAATGAACAAATCTGTTCTACAAAGGCGCCCTGGCCGTTACGAAGTCTTGCCATTTTTTTCCCTCACCAGTATTTTATCAACCGCTCCGTAATTAACAGCGTCCTGCGCGGACATATAAAAATCCCTTTCCATATCCGCTGTTATTTTTTCACTGGCCTGTCCTGTATGTACCGAAAAATATTCGATTATCAGTTTTTTTAACCGGAGTATTTCTTTTGACTGGATGCCTATATCCCGGGCCTGTCCCTGGGCGCCTCCCCACGGCTGGTGAATCAGCACCCGTGCCGAAGGAAGGATGGAACGTTTGCCCGCTGTCCCTGCCGTCAAAAGCAGGGCAGCCATGCTGGCGGCCTGGCCCAGGCATATGGTCTGGATATCGCATTTTATGTACCGCATGGTATCATAGATCGCGAGTCCGGCTGTTACCGAACCGCCCGGAGAATTTATATAAAGATTAATGTCTTTTTCGGTATCCTGGCCGTCCAGAAACAAAAGCTGGGCTACCGCGAGATCCGCGCTTAAATCTGTAATATCGCCGTCAATAAATACAATACGATCTTTTAGAAGTCTGGAGTATATATCATAGGACCTTTCGCCCATTCCGCTCTGTTCAATAACATAAGGAATCAGGTTGCTCATATTTTCCCTCATTACCTTAAATTTAGTTATTATTTGAAATAAGTTCTACATAATTCAGTTTTTTGCCGGGTTTTACAGTGTTTTTCTCCCATAAAATTTTAAAAAGCTTCTGTTCCCGTACATCTTCCTTGAGATACTGTTTCATCTCGTCGCTTTGGTAGTATTGCCTTATCTGGTCGGCGGAGTCCGGAGATTCCGCTGTCAGTTTTTCAATCTCCTTGTCCGCTTCGTCGTCGGATGCTTCCAGCTTAAGGTTGTCCATCAAAGTTTCCACGATCAGTCTTGAATGGATTGCTTTTTCCGCGTCCGGCCGCCACTCGTCAAGAATACCCTGCGCGGCCTGTCCGTTCTGGCTGAGCATTTTATAAAGCCCATTTGTGTCGGTATTGAAACGCCTGGCAAGATTTCTCCAGCGCGAATCCAGTTCTATCCTGATCATCGATTCCGGAATAACTGCCGGAGTGGTCTCCATGATTTTTTCCAGGAGTCCGTTATTTTTTAATGTTGTAATCCTGTTGTTCATGGTTGTTTCAAGTCTGCCGCGGATATCGGCTTTGAGGTCATCCAGAGTTTTGAATTTCTCGTCCACATCCTGCGCCAAATCATCGTCAAGATCCGGGAGTTTTTTCTCTTTGAGTGCAGTAAGGGTAACCCGCAGTTTTTTGGTCTGGCCTGCCAGTTCCTTTTCTTCAAAATCAGCCGGATATATTTTTGTAATGTCCTTTGATTCGCCTTTTTTTATCCCGGTGATTTCATCGTCAAAATGGAAATAATTAAGCCCGGAACCGAGGGTAAAAACAAAATCCTGGCGTTTGGTATTTTCGATTTCCTGGCTGTTGTCATCAAGTTCGCAGTAATTTACCGTTACAACATCGCCCTTTGCGGCTTCCTGGCTCTCGTCTTTATCCTGGACAATGGCGTTCCTGTCCCGTATCGTTTCCAGTTCCCTGTTTATGTCTTCGTCTGTCACCGCGACATCCGGTACTTCGGTTTCCAGTCCTTCCCATTTACCGACTTCGATTTTGGGCAAAACATCATATTCAACCGAGAACTGCAGATCATTGTCAAAATCAAGTTTCGGTTCATCCTTGACCTCCGGCTGGGAGTAGGGCAGGGGCCGGTCTTCTTTTGCCAAAGCGTTCTCGCCCTCTGTTTTAAACGCCTCTTCCACACTTTTCTCGACAATACGCGCGGACGCTTCCTGCTTGAGCGTATCCCCGAATTTCCTTACAAGCACATCGCGCGGCACTTTACCTTTGCGGAATCCCGGTATCTGAAGTGTTTTAAGGTATTCTGACAGCATCAGATCGTACTCGGCCTTTACATCGTCCTTGCTGACGGTAAGGGTCAATTTTACATTCGATTTCTCAAGACGGCTGATTTCTTTTGTTATGGTCACAATCTTCCTCTTCTGTATGAATTATAGTCTGAAGGACTTTATTGCCTGAATATGTCGCGAGAGAAGGTACTTGCCTTCCAAACCTCAGCATCGTGCTTCGGTTCTCCAGGCCGCTGTTTAGCCCTTTCGGCGCCATCCATGGCGCCTTTTCCTCCCTCTGGTCGGCGGGCAAAACCTTCAAATCCCTTCTTTCGCAAAGTATTGCGAGAGAAGGGATTTGAACCCTCAAGCCAAAGGCACCAGATCCTAAGTCTGGCGTGTCTGCCAATTCCACCACTCTCGCGTTATTTCCATAAAGAACACCTTTGAGAAGGGTTATCCCTTGATAATTAGTTTATCTGAAAGAATTATTAGTGTCAATTAAGGGATTTGTGTCAGTTAAGACGTTAAATGTTATTAAATTAACGCAGATCCGGGTTGAGGTTGGTATAGAGATTGCCTGTAACCAGCGGAATTCTACTTTTTTCGGCCATTTCACTGACGGACGTAAAAATATATCCTTCGCTTTTTAATCTTGGTATAAGGGTATCCAGAACCCTTACAATAGCCGGATCCGATCTGGGATCTTTATTTACGCTGATTTCCCACGGTACTATATCATTAATAAACTTGGCGGTAATGTCATCCGCGCTTGCCTGGGGATCGGAGGGGCTCGGTGTCCCGCCGACAAGAACCAGACCGGTGCTTATGGAGACTTTTTTAAGAATATCAAGAGTAGCCGGGTCGCTGTCATTGGGATCCCTGAAGGTTTCTGCCACCCACGGATAGTTTGTGTAATCTCTGTCGCCGTAAATTGCTTTTTGCACGGCAATTCTTGTGTCTTCCAGTTCTTTTCTGACGTCATTTTCGGTCAGGGTTTGGCCGGCCGCAGACGCGTTAAAATTAGTATAGATTCCGATTTCATGGCCGTCATCAAACATCCATTTTACCATATCTTTGCGTTCGGACGCGGCCACAGTCCTGTCTGCCGCGGTCAATGTTCTGTCAAACAGCGGATGCATGGCATCAAGCGCCGCGCCCAGAACAAAAAAAGTCCCCTTGATTTGTTGTTCGTCAAGTTTGTCAATAAGAATTTCCGTAAAATCCGAAGGGCATTCGTTGAAAGTCATGGCGATAAAACTGGCTACAGGCCTCATTGTAACCTTGAAATTTCTGACGTACAGGTTCATATCCAGCAATCCCTGTTCGTCGCTGTGTCCGTCCAGATATACCTGTCCGCCTGTGCTGTTGGTTATGTCAACCGATTGGGAAAAAGTCAGATCCACCCATTTTCCTTCGGGTATTTGCGCAGGTTTCCCGCCGAATTGCGCGGAATATTCATCGCCGATTTGTACTGTCCAGCCTATGTTGGCAGGCCCGTTCCATTTTATGGCTGATGCTGCAGGAGCAGCCAGCCTGCCGGGCTTGTATGCGGAAGTCTGGGCTTTGCCGGAATTCGGGGACTCAACAAGCACAGACATTGTTACCGTAATAAGCTGATATCCGGTATCTTCGAACTCCCAGTCCCAATATATGGTCCGGCTGTAATCGGCCCAGTTGGTTCCGTTTAGCGGCGAAACCTTAATTACCTTGCCTGCGTAGCCTTTGTATCCATTAATGACCTCGGTCCTGGCTTCATCTATATCTATCTTTAAATCTGTAAGACTGTAATCATTGGGTGCGTAAATACTGCTTAGATGGGAACAGCCCGTCTGGAAGAACAGACCTGCCAGGATTATGGCAAAAGCAAATACAGCGGATGATATTTTATGCGGAAAATATCTAATATTTTTGGCAGATTGAAAATTTGTCATAAATCCGTAAAGCGGGAAACGGGAGTCGGACCCGCGACATCGACCTTGGCAAGGTCGCGCTCTACCACTGAGCTATTCCCGCAAAAGGCTGAACCTTATTGCTACTGGTAAATATTACAGGAACCTGAATATTTTTGTCAAGTGGGGTTTTATCAGGGATTTTTAATCGAATGTCAACGACCATTTCATTGTAAATAGATCGCAGCATTTCTCCTTTAAATATCATCGACATATGCAAAATTGGATGTTATATTTAAAAGGTAAAGAAAATAAAGTTTACAACTTTGATAAGGTTTAATATGAAGTTTATTGGCTTTCATGGAACAGATTTACAGGGAGCCCGTCAAATTGAAAATGTGGGGTTCCAGGATTCATCATCCGATAGTTGGTTAGGTCCTGGTATTTATTTTTTTGAAACACAATCAGTTTTTAATGGGCTGGAGGCTTCTAAATGGTGGGTAAAAATATATAAAAAATATCCGCAATGGGTAATTCTGGAAGCGGAAATAATTTCCAACAATGTTTTAGATTTGTTCGGAAACCTTGAAGACAGGGTAAAATTTGGACAGATAAAGAAACATCTTTTGGAAAAACATTTAAAATCCGGAGGAAAAGAAGAAAATTTTACATTAAAAGTTGTATTTTTACATTTATCCAGAAACGTTGAAGTAATCCGTGGACTTGTTGATGCTGCGAGACTTGAAAAATTCAGTAATTTCATTGTAGGGTATCCTCAAATCCAAATTTGTGTTACAAAATCAAGTTGTATCGGAAAACTAACATGGAAAGAGGACGGAGAAATTAATGGATAATAAATTATTTAAAAAAATGCTGCAGGAAATAGATTCAATGTCTGCAAATGAATATTGGTCACTTTTCAGGGAAGCTGAAAAATTAATGGATTTTTATCCTGAAGATACTGATTTTATTCCGATAGAAATGGATACTTCTCAATTAATTGATTTAAATCGTTCTTTTATTACAGATAATAAAATATCAATATCAACCTTGTATAATAATTATCCCAGGAATTTTCCGGAAGGAGATGATTTATGGCTGAAAGTGGCATAACAGCAGAATTTGAATTTGTTTCATTTAAAATAGATTCGATTTCAATGAAGATGGGAAATGAAATCAGCTCACTCATAAATACCAACCCTATAAAACAGGATTGTATAAAACTGGCAATAAAGCTCAGAAATACCGAAAAATTTATTATTAATGATAAAGTAACATTAATTGGCGGATTAATGACTATAATTAAAATAACTAATGATGTAAATGGCTCAATAATACTGGATGGTCAATTTGGTATAAGCGGGATATTTGTATCAAAAAATACCGTTGATAAAAGTGATGAGGAAAAATTTGCAAAATTTAACCTCCCGGCTCTATTGATGCCTTATTTAAGAGCCACAATGACGAATATCTTATCCAATGCAGGTTTTGGGACAATTTTATTTCCTTTAGTTAATATATATGAAGCAGCAAAATCTCAAAATTTATCTTTGATAGATCATTCAATAGAATCTTAAAAGCCAATACGTTTTATTTCTTCCTGTTTTTTCATATATTACCCATTACAACTTTTATATTTTTTTTCATATAAAGCGGATAAAGTTGTAATGAGAAAATCTACATTATTCTGAATTTTTTATCAATATACATTTTTTTACTTCTGCCCTATTCCCACGCTGATAACGCCGATCTTATTAAGTCCCAGGTTTCCGTCCCACACATCGGTATTGGCAAATCTGACAGAATAAGCAGGGTTATCGCGCAATGTATCAAATGCACTGGAAAGCCCAAGGTAAACATTCCAGTTACCTGCGCTCATGTCCGCCGGCAGTTTAAAATCATATGCGCGGTTTATGGGTTCATTTTTGTTCCAGAACCTGGCGTCTTCTTTAATCGGCATCCGGATTGTCTCATTGTCTTTTTTCAATACAAGTTCGAATATTTTTTCTCTTAGAATATGGCCGAACCCTGTATTTTCCAGTTCAAGGTTCAGATGTAAATTTCCGCCCGGCGCCAAAACACCGCCATGTTCAGCCTTCCTTAATACAATCCGGTATCCCAGCTTCAGGGTAATGTAGTCGTAGGCATTCATGCCGTTATAACTGGAGTTGTGCCATTTTTTGAGTACGCCCGGATGATATTCGTAGTTGAGAGAATCGGCGTTCATAAGATCCAGGAAGGGTACGGCGTTTTTTATGTCATTGTAACTTGAAACGGTGTTGGTTTCGGCGATAAAAGGAGTGTAGCGGGTGTGATTGTTTATCCAGGCAAATTCTTTTTCCAGCGGATAATCCGGATCAATGTAGGTATCCATATCGGTTTTTTCGCTCATCAGCGCGTCGTTATGGAAGCCGACTCTGGACAATTTGGATCCGCTAAAGGCCTCTTCCGCGGTAAGCGGTTCTTTTCCTGCGATATTCCGCACATACTCGGGCCGCCTTACGGAAACAGTCGTTGTAACCGGCGCCTCTTCCAGCAGGGCGTCAACGACCATGCGCTGGTATTCCGGCGATACAGGAGTCCACTTTACATGCGGTCCAAAGTTCGATGTATGCCATTCACCCCAGGAACCCAAAAAACCGGCCTGAATGTTAAAAAGCACATCAGCGTATTTCTGAAAGATCGGGCCCAGCTGGTGAATATGGTTAAGTACGATATTGATATCTTTTGGATCGGGGAAGTCCCTGCCGTTAAAATCGTAGGCCGCGCGGAAGATAACTTCCAGGCCTGCCATGTGCGCGGCGGCGAATGCCCTGTCTACTTCGTTCAGTTTTACGGCGTCAAGCGGCTTGTTAAGGTAAGCGGCCAGGTTAGTCTCAAATGCGACCAAAGTAATGCCAGAGTCCCTGAAGTGCATCAATTCATTTATGGAGAGATCGTTTGTCTCCATGCTCCGGTACCATCCGCGCTCCGGATTTGGAAAAACCGACATGTCTTCGGCAAAAGGTACGGCCGCGGGTACGGCGGCCGGCGTTGGATTATCCTTTACCTGGGTCGCCATACATTGGGTAAAAAAAATTATTATAACCAGCAATGACATGGTTAAGTTGCGTTTGATGTTCCTTAACATAATTCCTATTCCGCGTCTTTCCATACCCAGTTTAATTTATAATAAAGTTTACCGTGCTTTGCCTCTGCCAGCAGGGGCTGCTTGGAATATATATGGTATTGCAGTTTGCGCGTATAATACCAGAGAAAGAACAGGGCGGAGATGTACATGAGCACCGCGCCCCCCATAATGGAAAAACCATACAGCGAAATATTGGCGTCGGTAAGAAGGAAAAACAGCGAAAATCCAAGAGTACCGGCGGCGAACAGCGACGTACTTACCAGTGAAAATTTGTAACTGGTAAAATAGAACAGGAACATAAGTATTCCGTTGGCCGAGGCAAAAATTCCGTAACCGACGCTTAATACACGGAACAGCCCGCGCGATGTGGCGTTAAAACCCGCGAAACTGGATTCGCCCAAAAACGCTGACCCTATTGAACAGACAAGCAAAGTGACTACAAACTGTTTGAAGATCAGATACAGCAGCTCGCGCCGTAAAATTCTGAGCATGTCCCTTTCCGCAAGTTCAATTGCCTGCAGTGATCCGTTTGTATTTAATAAATTATAATAATTCCTGTATGCCGGGTAAAAATAAACTTCGGTAGTGGTGGAAAAATTTATCGTGGTGATCAATGTCGTAATAAATGCGAATAGCGCGGGGACGTCGTACATCGGCGCGCTGAAAAAATTGCCGATTATTCTCTCGCCAAAGGGACTTAGCCATACAACCAAAAAATGCGAGAACGTTCCTATTGAAAGGCCCAGTCCTATGCCTGAAAGCTGGGGATTCAAAAAGAAGTATTCAACGAATTTGAAAGCCCCGCCTTCACTTTCCGGGAAGTAGCGTTTGAGCGTATCATAATAACCAAACACCATAACCCCGTAGCCTATGTATACGCTGACCAGCATGGACGCGATGGTATCAAACGGAGTTAACAGCACCAGTACCAGGCCGGCCAGAATTGCCGAACCGACCCCTGCGGCAAATATAATGATTATCCTTATATAATCCTTTACCGCCGAAATAAAACTTATTAATGTCCACACGGCTACCAGCTCGCAAAAAAGTATAAAACCCATAAAACTGTAAACCGGGCCTGCTCCGGAAAAAATCATAAACGGCCCCCAGATCAGCGCTGCTATTGCAAGCTGTGAGGAAATGCAGCCGTGGAGGGCCGGCATTACCCGTTTTTCTTTTTTGCTGTACATCATGTCCGCGATGTAGCGCGTAACCGTTGTCGAAAAAACATTGTTCAATAACATGGAGCCGATTAATGAATAAGTAATGATTACTACTATAATGTCCTGCTCGTGTTTTACGGCGCCTCCCATGCCGCTCAAAATACGCACGAACAGCAGCAGTACAATACCCAGCAGCACCGGGCCTGTAAAAACCATTGCAGCCGCCGTATAGGCGCCAATATAATTTACTATGCTTTTTCTGTTGAACAGCTTGTTAAGTTCAAATCCTATACCGGCCATTATCCGCTTTCCCCCGCTTACAGTTTATCATACAGTTCCCTGTATTTTGAAATCATATATTCCTGGGTGTAACCGTTTTTGACTCTTTCCCTGCCGACAGCGCTCATCTTTACGCGGCGTTCCGCGTCGGAGCACATGCGCTTCATTGAATAGGCCAGGGCTCCCGGATCCATGGGCGGGCAAATAAACCCGCAGGGTCCAAGCTTGTCTTCCGTTGTTCCCTCCAGCAGCTCGCGGCAGGAACCGACATCGGTGCTGACCACCGGACGCCCGGCGGCCATGGATTCCAGTACAGCCAGAGGCTGGCCTTCGGAAATACTTGTCAATATGGTAAAATCCAGTTTCTTGAAATATTCGGCAACATCGGTGTTGCCTATAAACAGAATATCTTCTGTCTTTAAATAATCAACAAGCTGATGGCATTCTTCGCCGTATTTCTTGTCGTCGGTATCGCCCAATATGTGCAGCCGCGCGTTGGTTACCGAATGTTTAAGTTCCGAGAACGCGTAGATCATCGTCTTGATGTCTTTGATCGGGGCAATACGAACCACCGCGCCTATATCGATCCAGCCGTCTTCCTGCTTGAGCGGAATATCCTGGAAACGCGAAAGCTTTATTCCGTTATTGATAACCGATGTTTTTTCCGGCGGGCAGCCCAGGTTAATCTGGGTTTCCCTTGCGTGTTCAAAAAGTGACGTTACAAAGGTAGAGTATCTGTACCCGCCAAAGGAAAGCATGTTAAAAAACTGAATCCAAAGATCCTTTAAATTGGGTACCGTCCATCTGGAACGCAGAATTTCCTCTTCCCTCTCCCTTGTATAGATACCGTGTTCGGTGATGATCAGCGGCTTTTTGTTTTTCATTGAACCAAGCGCGCCCATAATGCCGCAGTAACCGGTCGCGATTGAATGGTAACATTCTGCCTCGGGAACAGGCTGGGTAAGAATATGCAGCAGAGGCAGAATCATTGATCTGACGGTATAAAAAACTTCCGAGAACGGCGCGTAGAGATATTTGGTCATGCACAGTTCATTTAACAGATCCAGAAATGTCTCACTTCTCAAAAAAGCCGGCGGATTGACCTTGCGGCTGTTGAATACGTTAAAAATGGTTTCCCAGTCTATGTCTTCGCAGCGCACCAGGGAAGAAAGCGCCTCCAGTTCCCTGGAAGAAAAATGTTCGCCGCCGGTTTCCTTTTTTAATATAAACGCGTCATTTAAAAAAATTTCTTTTACGCCCGTTACATTCTCGGGCAGGGTATATTTAAAAACTCCCGCCATACTCCTGTCGGCCGCGACAGTCCAAAGTACAAATTCATAATCCGGGAATGAACGGATATAACTGTCCGTCCATGTAGATACGCCGCCGCGGACATAGGGGTAACAGCCTTCAAGAAGCAGACAAACTTTCATTGTTCGGCCGGCTCCAGGGTGATGGTAACCTCCGGCATTGTAGCCTTAAGCAGATACAATGTATCGCTCATTTTGGTCAGGCTGCCGCCGTCGGTCGCCAGCGGAGTTCCTTCGTTGATGCGGACCAACAGCCATGCTTCGTCATAGAAACCTGTTAATTCAAGGGCAATCTGATCGCTTGACAATGTTGTCTTTACCGACAGATTGTCCCAGCGTTCAGTCGCGGGGCCTGCCTGGTGTCCGGTCAGGTGCCGCAGCGGGAACTGGCCAAGCCATGCCAGATATTCATCAAATGATTTTGACAGCGAACGCCAGCCTCTGGCCGCGCCCCGTTCATCGTCCATGGTATCGTCCGGATGGATAAAATGTGAATTTACAAAATGCAGGTTTATTTCGCAAAGCATGGACCAGAGAGCGGTTATGTCATCCGGATCATCAAACGGAAAATAACCGGAAGTAATGCGCGGGAAGTTTATTAAGCCGTCTTCGCCCAGACCAAACTCATCTTCCAGATTGTACAGATCATCGACGAGAAGGCCGGAGATAACCCTAATGTCCTTAAAATCGTCCCTGATGACTGTACGGCCTTCGTGTGACAGAACATTTGAGGGAGGAACATAAATCCTCATTTTTGTGCCCGGGAACATCTCCTCATCGTAGCGGACCAATTCGTCCAGGGATGTTTTCATGTTCGCCAGGGACGGCCATTTGTTGTAATCCAGTTCATCTCCGTAGTCGAAGTTCGGCAGTACAAGCGATTGGTGGTTATAACCGTGCATGCCAATCTCGTTGCCGTGATTGAGGAAAAGTGTGCCGAAGTACTTCATGCGTTCCGATACGTACTGCGGTTCCGGAACAAAATCGCTGTTTACATTGTCATCGTAGGTTTCCACAAATAAACCCGTATACTTGAATCCGTATTTATCCGAAAATGCCAGCATGTCAGGAAACCAGATATGGACAAAAAAGTTTTCTGTCTGCATACCGTAATCACGCCTTATATACGGATTATATCCTTCCGGAACAGGCGACGGGAAATCGTCAATAAATATTACAGACGCGTTGATTACCGGATAGGCGACCGCGGGTTCGGTCATGCTGTAGGAAGCAGCGAAGAATCCCCTGGACCATTTTTCATAAATGGCGTCATTGTTGTTTACCACCACCCTGCCGTTGCCGAACTTATGCTCCCAAAGCATGGGGGTAGGACCTTCCGGGCCCGTTGAGCTCATGTGCAGGGTGCAGTCGCTGGTCAGTTTAAAATTAAGACCGTAGCGGTAATCATCAGGTTTGTTTTCTTCGCTCCAGACTAACTGGACGCCCTTGCCGCCTGTAAGAAAATCCGTCTCCAGTTTGGCTGTTACCTGCGGGATATAATCATATGTGCCGCGTTCCACTCCCAGCAGTCTGTTAAAGATGGTGGTAAGGGTTTCATCATCCGGAGTTATTGCGAACAGAAGGCCGCCGCCGCCGAATACCCAGTTTATGACGGAGTCCAGAGCCAGGAACATTGGTTCGGTTTCGCTTGCGCCGATGACCATTGTTTTATACGGAGTCAGATCCGGTATGTCAGTTTTGGCCATGTCCACAATATCATAACCGACGCTCATCTGATTTAGAATAAAAGTGATATTCGGGATTGTGCCTTCGCTCTCCGGATCATCGGAGTTGTATACAAACAGGCAGCGCAGATCCTTTACCTGTTCTGACCTTGGTATTATTAAATCCGCGGGCAGATAGGGGAGGGCTACCGGGTCTGTATTTGGATCCAACGGAATGCCGGCACGTTCGATGGCGACAAACGCGCCCAAAAGGATAAAAACTGCAAGGGGCAAAAGGATAATCCAGAGGGCATTTGCATATTTTTTCTTTTTGATAATTTTCTTTTCAGTATTTGCCATATATCAGTTCTCCTGTCAATATTTTAATAATTTCAATATATTAATAACCGCACAAAAATTCAGATTCTTCCCTGCCGGCCTTTGACCAGATTACCGGAACAGTTACCATCTGCGCCGCTATATCGGTCTTTTCCTGCGAGTTCCCGGATATCATGCATACATGCAGGCTTTTAAGCCACGAAGACTCATCCAGCGGCCATTTGGCGCGCATCATCGCCGCAACCTCGCCTGCGCGTACATAATTGCCCAGGCTTATTTCGTTATCAACCAGCAGGTGATGCGCGCTCCTGGAATTGGGAAATATTACAAGTTTATGCTCCAGAATCTGGCTGAGCTGCTGCCTCAGCTGCAGCATCCTGTTTTCCAAAAGCAGGCCTGTGTTTATATAGGACTGCAATGCCGTTATAAAGCGGTTTACCACGTCAATGTTGTCCGGGTTTTGATTGTATTCCGCTTCCGTACGCTGCATGTTGATGTCCAAATCACGCTGTATTTCCATAATGGTTGTAGTAGCATAATGCGTAATTTCCACATCCGAGCTGACCTTTGCGGTTTTGAGCATTTCAAGATACGCAAATGGATCCCGGCGCAGGATATGCATCATAACCTCGCGCCTGGCCTTGTCATTGCTAAGAAGCAAAACTTCGTCAAAGGGCACTACCGTGTCCAGTTCCGGTCTGCCCGCGCTTACGGACATAATGTCTTTTTCCACAACCTTGTACAGCTTGCTGACCGGAGTTTCCAGTTCGCTCGCAGTCTTTTTGCACGCGACCCAGGCGCACAAAAGACCAACAACGGGTATACAAAGAATAATCGGCAGCATTACAAAGCTGTCTTCCCTTAGGGCCGGCCCCAAAAAGAACCAGAGTCCGCAGGCCGCTAAATGCAGCGCCGCAAATACAATCAGGATAACAACCGAAACCATGGCCGCGTTACCCTGCTTTCTTCATATAATCATTCATATCTGCGACAGTTACCTGTGTCGCGTTGATATTTTTGGATTTAAAACGCTTCAGAAGGGTTTTTATGTCATCACTGGAAACATTCTTTAATATGATTCCAAAGAGATTTTTATTTATGGTTCCCATTATGTCGGATTCCCTTATGCAGGTTTCCAGCAGGCCGCCCTGTTCGATCATGTCCCCGCTCCTTGTTACGGTAACAAGGCCGAACTGCGCGTTTTCTTTTTCTGTTAATAATAAATTGGCCCTGTACGCTTCCCAGAAAGGCTTGTCCTGCATAATGCGCGTATCAGCATAGAATGAAGTGCTCTCGCGCAGTTTATTAAACTTAACGGCCCTTACCAGGGATTCCTGTACCAGACCGGTGAGTATTCTGAACAGGTTGCTGTAATGCAGCGTCATCTGCTCTACTCCGGCGCGCCAGATCAAAACCAGGGCGATAAGCTGTTCATCGTTGTAAACACCGGCGCAGTAGGAGGGCATGCCCGATATCAAATCCCTGTTGAACCAGATGTCGTGATGTTCCACCTTGTCCATAATCTGGCTGTAGTCGTGCAGCCGCATGGAACGCGCCGCTTCGCTGTAAAGCGATTTGGAACAAACGGTCATGCGCGCGTAATCTCCCCTGGTGGACATTGAATAAATGGCTATTGTGGTATTTTCCATAACATCTTCCAGAACCTCAATGGCCGAGGAAAATACGTATTCGGACATTTCTGAATTTAATTTTTTGACTATGCTGTAAATCCGGCCAAAATTGTCCTTGTAACCTAAAATCTGATCGCGGTAGCTGTCTTTTATACGCACCGCTTCGTCGTAAAGTTCAACCAGGTATACATTGGTTTGTTCGGCCAGGTCCAGTCTGTCTTTTATTGAATTTAAAGTATCGACCTGCCTGTCCGCCCTGCTTCCCAAAGCAACGCCGATAATAATGTACAGCGCAAAAGGAATCCAGTTTTCCGGATTATAAACAATCAGCCGCCAGTCCGTGCCGCCCATGGTAAAGAACAGCGCGACTCCTCCGATAACGCCCGCTGCGATTCCCGAAATTGTACCGTGTAAAGTACTTAGAATAACAACGAAAATAAGGCGGAGATCCAGCCAGTAAGCAAACGAAAACCCGCGCAGCGCGTACGTTAAAAGCTGCAGAATCGCGGTTGCGGCAGCGAACTCGACTACAATAAAACCTTTTGATCCCTGGAAGAAAGCCTTTATCGAATTGTATATTTTTTCAAGCTGCAGGTGTTTTTTTATAGGTTTTACAGTTACCGATTTGACCATTTCGTCAAAATCGTCGGTAAGGTTGTGCAGCGCTGTCCAGCCGTATTCGCTTTTTGCGATATTTGTACGCATGGGCGGCGATATATCCGAAGTATCCCCGGTAAATTTGATTGAAAGATCGGGGAAATGCCTGTTTACAAGATTCGCGACATCCTGCATTGTAATCGGTATTCCCGTTCCCGCGTTTACATAGATGGATTTGGCCGAAATACCTTCGTCAATAATCTGCCAGACAAGACCGGCGGCTTCTGTAACGTTTAAAAAATCACAGTTTGTGTCCGGATTGCCGGGAAGTTCAAATTTTTTACGGTTTTCCAGAACACCCCTGAACAATTCCGAAAGAAGGCCGCTGCCTTCCGAGGCGTCCTTTACCTGATATACGAAAGGCAGCCGTACTATGGTAATTGCTTTTTTTGTACTTTGGCTGTACTGCAGGCACATTTCTTCCGCGGCCTTAATCTGGAGACCCTGTACTCCCTTGGGTGTTGCCGGAGTTTTTTCGCCTATACCTGCACTGTCCGCAAGACCGGAAAAAACTTCCCCGGAAGATACCAGAATTACCTGGTCAACCCCGGAATTTTTGCAATGTTCCAGCATTGCCTGCAGCGATGTTACACCGCCTTCGGTCTTGTCTTCCTGTTCTCCCCGGGCCATAAAAAAAACTGCTGAATCAAAACTGCCTACCCTTGTAACGCTTTCGAATAATGCGTCACCCGGCCCGATGTTAAAAGGCCGGACGTTGTTGGGGAGATCGCCGGCCGGGATGGTCTTTGCCGCCATAATTATTCTGTGGCTGCTGCCCGCGGCGGCAATTATATTCATTGCTATGGAATCAAGTTTTCCGGTAATCAGTATATTCATGCTACATCCCAGGACATAAAATTATTGATAAAATGTGAATTCCGGTTCAGCGTCTTTTACCAATCGTAAGTGCCGTTGGGATCCAGTTCTATTGCCTTGTCCAAATCCTTGATTGCCTGTTCATAATTGCCCATTGCCAGGTATATGTTGCTTCTGCTGTTGTATGAAGCCGGATTGCTCGGGTTAATGGAGATAGCCTTGTTGATATCCGCAAGCGCTTTATCATACTGATTAAGCGTAGTATAGGCTTCGCCCCTGGCAATCCAGCTGGATTCCTGGGTTTGATCCAAATCTATGGCTTTGGTTAAGTCATTTATCGCGTTGGTAACATCACCCTTTTCCAGATAGGCCTCACCGCGCGATATAAGCGCAGAATCCAGATTGGGATCCAGGGTCAGCGCCTTGGTAAAGTCGGCAATACTTTTGTCAATGTCGCCTTTTTCAAAATAAATGGAACCTCTTTCGCTCCAGTACGTAGCTTCACTTGGATTGAGGGAAATTGCTTTGTTGTAATCATCAAGGGCTTTATCATAATTGCCTTGAGCACTATAAGCGGTTCCCCTGCTGTAGTAGGCTTCTTCCATCTGGGAATCCAGGGCGAGCGCCCTGTTAAAATCTTCGATGGAACGGGTCGGGTCATCTTTGTCCATATACGCGTTTCCCCTATCGAGCCAGTAATACGGATCATAGGGATTTAAATTTATTGCCCTTGAAAAATCCGCAATGGCCAGATCCGTATCGCCTTTTTGTGAATAAATAAGCCCGCGCATATAGTAATATTCTGCTGTCTGGGCAGCAGCCGGAAGTATACAAAAAGCTGCAAAAATTAATACCATTAAAACTTTAAATGTCTTTTTCATATAAAAATATATATCACACATTGGTCTTTATATCAATGATTTTGATAGTGTATTTGCGGATTGGAGATATTGGATATTTAAAAGTACTTGTGTAACCTCTGTTTGGTATTTATACTTTTTATACGTTATGATCAGCAAAATGACCAAACGAATAACTAAACGTCCGACTGGACGTGCAATTAAACATACGATTGGACGAACAGGCTTTTGCGCTGTTACCGCGCTGTTTTTCTTCCTGGTAATATCATTTACTGTTGACCTGCCCGCCGGCGCCGCAAAACCGCGCGGACAGTGGGGCGTGCTGGCCGCCGGTATTCCCAACAATATCGGCAATACTTTTACCGGCGATCCGGCGTCGGCGCGCACCATTACATGGGAATCCAGCATCGGGACAGGCGAAGTAATAATCGGCAATGATCATTATCCGTCAACGGTCTCTTCAGTTGGGAGCTGGTATTTCCACCGGGTAGATGTTTCCGGTCTGCAGGCGGGCCAGACTTACAGTTATGTTGCCGGTTCGCCGGGTTTTTACAGCCCCGTATATAATTTTAAAACAGAAGATTTTACGGCCGGAGACTTTACCATTATACACGTTACCGATCCCCAGATTGGAAGCGGCAGCAACGCCGCCGACGCTGCAGTCTGGAAACGCGTCATTGAGTCTGCCGTTAATTTATGCCCGCAGGCGGCTTTCGCGGTCAATACCGGAGATATCGTAGAGAACGCAAGGGAAGCCAATATTCCTTTTTATTTTGATTACAGCCAGGACACAATCGCGCAGCTTCCTTTTATATATACCATGGGCAATAATGATTCGGCGCTCTGGTATAACCGTTATTTTTATACTCCGGCAAACGGCAGCGGCGGTTTTTTATATTCTTTTGATTACGGGAATACGCATTTTGTCAGTATTGATTCCAATATAAAATTGACGGCCGCCCAGCTTGGCTGGCTGGAAAACGACCTTGGCACAACCGCCCAAAAATGGAAAGTGGCCATGACTCACGAAGGCGACTACGGCCGCAGCGGCAGGAATACAGCGCTGACAAAACTTTTTGACAAATACAATGTCGATTTGGTGCTAATGGGGCACAATCATTTTTACGCACGGAGCAGGCCCATAAACGCCGCCGGTATGGATAAGGCTGGCGGGACTGTGTGGTCCATACCTAATACGGCAGGCACCAAATTCAACGCCAAAGCCGGTAAAAGTTATTTGGCCAGGGACGAACAGCCCAATCTGCCGATGTTCAGTACGGTTAAATTCAGCAGTGCTAACATTGAGTTAAATTCATACACAGTTGATAAAAACGGCGCAGCGGTTCTGTTTGATACATATTCATTCAGGTAAGGCGCAGATCCCCTTTTAACAATTAAAGGTTTGTGATAATTTATTTTATATGGCTGGTTCCGGGCAACTGGCGCTTGTTAAGCGTTACGAAAAAAAATACCGAATTCGACCGGAGCTTGTACCGGAAATCAGGAAATACATAACCCCTTTTGTAATCCCGGATAAATTCGGTATAGGTGATCCTCCCGAGTATATGATTACTACCCTACAGCTTGATACTCCCTCGTATGCCTTCCATTACGCAAAGGAACTGGAATATGACGAAAGATTTAAGCTCCGCGTCCGGACCTATAACGAACCCGGCACGTCTCCGGTTTTTGCCGAGGTAAAGTCCAAAATCCAGGATATTATTGTAAAATCCCGTGTAATGGTTCCTTTTGACAAATGGGGCCCGGATTTGATCTTTTCCACAGATCTGCCCTACATTTTTAAAAGTACGCAGCAGGAAACAGATTTTTTAAAATTCCGCCGTCTTGTTTGGGAAACCGATGCTTCACCGGCCAATATACTAAGGTATACACGGGAGTCCTATGTAGGACCAGGCGAACTGTACCTGCGCGTGACATTCGACAGGAAACTGGAATATTGTCCGCGCCCGACCTGGACCAACTTTGGCAGGGGAGAGACGTGGTATTCTATGGATTCCGGAGAGGCACAGGATGAAGAAACTTCCTGCGTTGTTCTGGAAATAAAGACACTGGAAGAAGTGCCGGCCTGGATTATCGATATGGTAGAAAAGTTCAATCTGCAGAACAGGGGCAACTGCAAATATTCAACCGGAATGTGGAAGGACTCATTGTTCAGCAGAAAAGTAACCCCGCGCAATTCAATTATGGAATCTTTGGTATGGAGCGTCTGATATATGCAAAATGATTATATTAACATGATGTTTGGGGCAAACAGCCCGCTTTCATTTCTGTCCATTTTCGGAACCCTGCTGATGACTTTTGTGCTTACATTTATCTATGTATTTGTCTACCAGCGGACCTTCAGCGGGTTTTCCTATTCGCGGACTTTTTTACAGTCCCTGATTCTGGGAAGCATAGTATGCGCCGGCCTGGTAATGGCTGTCGGCGACAGTCTTGCCCGCGGTCTTGGGGTAATGGGAACGTTAACCATTATCAGGTTCAGGACTCTGGTGCGCGATCCCAGGGACGCGATGTTTCTCTTTGCCTGTCTGGGCACCGGTATAGCGTGCGGCGCCGGCATGATAACTATCGCTATCGCGATGGCCATTATCTTTAACGGCATTGCCCTTTTGTTATACGCGGCGCCTTTTGTGTCCCGCCGCAATTACGAAGGAATGCTGCGGTTTACTACGGCCAAGGACGCTGTTGTAAAAGACGCGGTTGACCGTCTGCTGATGATGATGTGCGAATCCTACACGCTGGTTTCAATGCGCAACGCGGTTCAGGGTGAACTGCTTGAATATTCATACCAGATCAAGCTGCGGGACGCCAGTTATCAAAAAGACCTAATCAAGCAGATGTCAGAAATCGAAGGGATCTCGGAGCCGCTGCTGGTTATGCAGCGTTCGACCGTTGAAATTTAGGGAGATTAATAATTGTGAAAGGTAAACCTAAACAGCATGTACCGTTCCGCATCCGCATAATGTTTCTGCTGCGCAACTGGATATGGCTGTTCTGGATCGTACTTCTGCCGGTTATATGGATCATGCTGCCTCTGGAACGCCTTTCAAATCCTATCGCAGGTTATGTATCAACCGAGACAGAGAATGTAGGCGCCATGCAAACGGTGCGCATACGTTCCATTTATGTCACTGTAGGGCAGCATGTTGAGCCGGGCGATGTCCTTGTCGAAACAGAAAGCTTCGCCGAACAGCAGGAAAAACTTAATGCCCTTGATTACACCATTAGGAAACTAAGCGTCCAGCAGAACGCGCAGGACCAGGATCAAAATATTTTTTCGCTGGAAATGCGCACGCGTCAGCTTATGGAAGATACCCGTGTAGAGCTTGCCCAGGTACAGATGAATCAGACCCGCGATACTGCCACGCTCGAAGGGCTTAAACAGGAGCTGGCTCACCTTGAACCGATGGTAGCGCAGGGCCTTATTTCAGATATTGAACTGACCAGGATTCGGCCCCAGATTACCGCGCTCACCGATACGCTGACCAGTTATCCTGCCCTTATCAGTACCCTTAACACACGGCTGGCCTCTGCCAGGGATGAACTTGCGCAGATAGCGCAATTCAGGGATTCCCAAAAGACAACGCTCACCGACGCGCAGCAGGATTTGCTGGGTTCGATAAGCGATACGATCGATAACCTTGAACAGGGAAAGGTAGCCTATCTCTTTGCCAATTCCGAAGGAATAATCTCGCACATTCCGTACAATGTCGGCGATATTGTTCCGTCCGGCACCCCGATAGTACGTTCCACTTCCATGTCCACGGTAAAAATTATGGGTTTGCTGCGGCCTTACCAGGTTGACCTTGTCCACGAAGGGATGGTCCTGTCGGTTGTAAGGCCCTACCGCACAACCTACAGACGGTATTACGCCGAGGTCACAACCATAGAACCGGAGATAATGACCCTGGATGACCCTTTTATTACGTTTTCCCGCAGTTTATTTCCATCCCGGGGACGCCGCATTATTCTTACGCTACAGGATGACGAACACGATTTTATTCCCGGCGAAAGCGTTACCATAATGCTGCCGCCTCCGACTTTCCAGCAAAAAATCGGGCAGTTAATCAGCCAGATACAGTGGAACATCAGCGAGAAAAAAACGTTATGGGAGTAAAAGCGCGAATGAGGCCGGCCGGTTTTTTAAGCTTACTGTCAGTCATAACTGCGGTATTGATATTTAACTCAGCCTGCTCCACATATCCGGCTCCGCAAAATTTTACATCTTCTGCCTTGTCATCTTCACTGCCGTCGGCCTTGCCGGCGCGCAAAACCGCTCCCGCGCCATCCGGCGGGTACACATGGCAGCAGCTTGCGGATATGGCTGTCGCGGCAAGTTCCGATTATACCGCCATGTTAAGCGATGCCCGCGCGGAATACTACCGTCAAAAATCCAAAAACGATCCCAATGATTTACAGCTTTCTTTTGAATCCTCGTATTTTTCAAGCAATTTTGATAACAATCCTTTTAACGCGGGAATCCAGGTGCCTTTTCCCAATCCCTTTATCGGCAGCAATGTAAACAAGGCAGGCATCGCCGCGCAGCGCGAACTGGAAGCGAACGCGGAAACATTTAAGAATCAAATTACATCAACTGTTTATAAATACGTACAGCAGATCCTCATTGGCGAAAAAACGCTTTCGGTGCTGCGCTTAAGGGATCAGGTAAATTCGGATCGCGCTGATAATCTGCAAAAACGGTACGATTCGCGTGTTGCCACCCAGGCCGATATGCTGCAGTTTGATATTCAGCGTCTGCGCCTGCGTTCCGATATTTTGCAGGCCCAGTCTTCTGTTCAAACCGCGCGCAGGGACCTGGCGTTACTGGTACAGATTCCCGATGAACAGCTTGTATTAAATACAGTTTCCGTTGATTGGGACGCGGTGCAGGCGGCCCTGGCAAACGATCAGTTTATCGAAACCGCAGTTACCAACTCCGCCGAACTCGCTGCTTCCTGGGCCGCTTACGAAAAAGCCTGCGCTTTGCTGGATACAGCAAAGGCAAAACAGATCCCCTGGTTTAGGCACTTTAGCCTGACTTACAGTCCGGCCTTTTCCAGGAGTGTTGATACCTCTGTAAGTCCTCCGTTATATATCCATAAACGATCAGATAATTTTACAATGGGATTAAACGTAAATCTGCCCGTGTTCGCATGGTTCAGCGCCGAAAAGCAAGCTGCCATAATCGGAGTTGAGACAGCCTCGCAGGGGATAACGGGTACGGATCAAAGAATCCGCGGCAGTATAACCGATATAGTCACCAATTTGCAGGGGTTTCTGCAAATACTATCTGATTACCGGGCCGTATATGATACTGTTCCCGAACCATCACGGGATAATATTATTGATCTGGATTCATATTATAAATTAACTGATGACAGGCTCTCTGCTTCCCAATACGCTCTTGGACTGGAGCTGCAATGCGCGAATCTCTACGGTAATTTATTAAAGCTGACCGGAAATTTTTAAAGAAGGCCAAGCATGAAAATACGGAATTTTTTATTGGCTGCAGTCGGTCTGCTGATGCTGGCTTCCTGCCAGACCCAGAACACCGAAACGCTCATGGACATTCTGCAGGGCAAACCCAAGAAAGAATCGCAATGGGGAAAACTGGATGATAATTTCCCCAATAACGTGGGCAATACTTTTAATAATGATCCCAAAACCACCCGTATTATAAGCTGGCAGTCAAAATCAGAAACCGGCGAAGTAATAATGGGCAATGATACCAAAGTGTCAGCCAGTATAAAAAACGGCGATTGGTATTTCCACCATGTTAATCTGGACAACCTTGTGCCCGGAAAAACCTACAGTTATATAGTTGGATCCGGCGGCAAGTACAGTCCCATTTATACTTTTAAAACAGAAAATGATAATCTGCCTAATGGATTCTCGATAATACATGTTACAGATCCGCAGATAGGAACCTCCAATAATCCCGATACAGGAAAATCTGACGAGGTTACCGACGCCGGAGCCTGGAAACGGGTTATCGAAGCAGCTCTGACAACATGCCCTGACGCTGCTTTTATCGTTAATACCGGCGATGTTGTAAATACCGGCAGCAGTGCAACCGTTCCCAGGGAAGACCGCATTCCGTATTATTTTGATTATGCCCAGAAATCAATTGCCAATAACGCTTTTATATATGCGCTTGGGAATAACGATACGCTTGACTGGTTTGGCAAATATTTTTACGCAAATGATAACCAAAATGTTGATACCAGCGGAGTGCTTTACTCTTTTAATTACGGCAGTGCGCATTTTATTAGTATAAACGAAGTTTTCTCCTCTTCGAATGATGATGACGATTCCGAGAAAGGTCTTTCTTACGGATCCGGCAGCCAGATGGCCTGGCTGGAAGATGACCTAAAAGCCGCCTCCGAAGACCAGTCCATAAAATCGATTGTTGTTATGACGCACCAGCCTGACTTTGGCAAGAAAACCCCTGAGAACGCGGATACCGATCTGGCCAAACTTTTTGAAAAATACAATGTCAATTTGGTTTTGGCAGGACATTATCATTTTTATATGCGCAGCAAATCCATTCTGGCAACGGGCGATGAAGTTACCGACGGTACAGGTACGGTCTGGTTTATACCCAATGCATCAGGTTCCAAGCTGAATGATGTACCCGCTGCGGTCCGCGATTATTGGGAGAGGGCGGAGCAGCCGGGTTTGCCCATGTTTACCCAACTGGATTTTACTCAAACAGGCATTCGCCTTAGGGCATATACTGTAGACAGCGGCAATGCGGATCTTTTTGAAGATGTGCAGCTGTAACGTTTTTTCCTGTAAAAAAATAATTAAAAAGTTAGTTTTTTTTATGGTTTGCGGTATATTTATCCATAGGGGAAATACAGTATTTAAGCTGAATCAGGAATATAGATGAAAAAATTTAGTTTCGCTATTGTTTGTATTTTAATTTTTATATTTTTTTCCTGTTCCATTCCGGGCGCCCTGGATATTCCGGAAAATATCGATTATATAAAAAGTCTGGCAGGCGATCCCAAAGATTCCGGATCATGGGGAACCATCATTGACAGCATACCGTATAATATAGGCAACACCTTTTGGATAAATCCGCAAACAAATACGACCGATCCGCAGACTACCCGCACTATAAGCTGGCAGTCTACTCTGGATACAGGAGAAGTTATAATCGGGGAGACCCATTACCAGGCTGTTACTGTACAGGACGGCAGTCAATTTTTCCACCGGGTAGATTTAACCGGCCTGGCAGCGGGAAAAACCTACAGTTATATTGTTGGTACCGAAGGCGCTTACAGTCCTGTATACAGTTTTACAACAGGGAGCTCCGGGGATAATTTTTCCATATTGCACATTACAGATCCCCAGATTGGTACAGGTACTTTAAAGGGCGATTCCCAGGTCTGGAGGTTTCTAATAGAAGCTGCTGTAAAAAAATTCCCGGATGCGGCTTTTATTGTCAATACCGGTGATATTGTTAACAATGCCGCAGAAACCGCAATTCCATATTATTTTGATTACGCACAGAAAGTACTGGCAAATTACGCTTTTGTATATTCAATGGGCAACAACGATAACGTGGATTGGTATAATAAATATTTTACAGTTCCCCAAAATAATTATGATGCGGGAGATGATACTAAGAGCGCTCTGTATTCATTTGATTACGGTAACGTGCATTTTATAAACATAGATTCATATACAGATCTTAAAGATTTACAGATAGACTGGCTTAGAAATGATTTGAAAAATACGGATAAAGTCTGGAAAGTAGCCATGATGCATGAAGGCTGCTATGGTAATAAAAATGATATAACCTCTTTGTTGGATACTTATAATGTGGATTTGGTATTGGCGGGTCATGAACATTTTTATATGCGTTCCAGACCTATGGATATGGCTGGTTATTATAAATTAAATGGTACAGTATGGACTATTCCGAATGTTGCCGGTACCAAATATAATAATCTGCCTTCTCCAAAACCGGCTTACTATGTTATTAACAAGCAGCCCAAGCTTCCCATGTTTACCGAAATAAATTTTTCCGGAACCACCCTTACACTTAGTGCGTATACATTTGATATGATGACCGGTGTAATAGCATCATTCGATACATATCAGGTATCCAAAAACTAGGAAAGCTTGAAAGAAACAGGTAATTATGGTATTTTTTAATTATATAGAAAATTCCAAAAACAACGGAGGATATAAATTATGACTCAAAAAAAGCAAAAATTCTTTTCGTTAAAAGCAGGCCTTGCTATATTGGCGGGACTTCTTTTATTGTTCGGGGCCTGTGATAATCCTGGAGGTCCCGGCACTGATAAACCGGATCCCCCGGGGGAAAAAGCAAATTTGTTAATCTGGCAGGTAGGCGCAGGCAGGAACGGAGCCATTTCCCACAGCTTTGTAGAAATCTATAACCCCACCAATAAAGATATAGGGTTAAAAGGCTATACAGTTTGGTACAGCGGAAACGGAACTCCGGCGGACTGGAAGTGGGATAAAGTCGATCTAAAAGGTATAATACCCGCTTATAGTTCATTTTTAATTCTTGGACAGCCGGGAGCAGCCGGTGATATGGGCGAGCCCAATGTACCGGGAGTTCCGGGCAGCGCCGCCAGATTGGTTTTGGCCACTTATCCCGGTTATAATCCGTCTAAACCATTGGATATGCCTTTCTTGCAAAAAAATTATCAGCCGTCATACGATACAATCGGGGGCAAGAGTTTTGCCGCAGATATGTACCGCCCCGAAATGAGAATCAGCAACAACCAATTTAAGGTGGTTTTGACTTTCGGCGTGAGCCAGATGAATTACGCGAATCCCTTCGATATGACCGGAGACGGAACAACCAAAAATGCGATTCCCGGCTATATAGATATGGTGGGAGCCATAAATCCTGATCCGACGGCAAACCCGCCTATTTATATTGACGGATTTGAAGGCAAGGCGAATTCCGGATATTCCCAACAAAAATCTGTCTGCAGGGTCTTTGTAGAAGATACCGATAACAACAGTGATGATTTTAAAAATATGGACTACAGGCAGACAGGACTCAGCGACAACCAGGTTTTGTCTTACAGGCCAAAGGGAACTCAATACGGAGCCTGGACACCTCCCAGCCATTCTTCAGGATCAGAAAAACTTATGATCCTGCAGATGGGCAGAATTGGTAACAGAAATGGCCTTGATGCTACTCCGACTGCTGCTCCTACAGGCGGCGGTTTCCCTGTTACATTGATAGAACTTTATAATAATACCAACAGTCCAATTAATCTTTCAGGTTATTATTTGCATATAGGCAGCAATGTCGCCTGGACCAATGTATTCCCCTTATCTGGGACCATTCCTTCCAAATGTTCTTTCCTGATTACAAGCAGTAATTTTGCGGAAGTGAACGCGACTCCCAGAGCCTCGCTTCCTGCTCCTGACATATCATTTGATTTTACAACAGTCCCCAATCAGATTAAAGTAGCGATTTTAAAGTACCCCACTTTACTTACTGTAAATAATCCATTTGCAGACGCAAGCTTGACCGATGTTTATGTGGACATGATCGGCGCCGGGACCGGGGTAACAGGGTACGAGACTGCCAGTGCTTCCATTTCCGCTCCCCAGCCGCCGCGGCGTATTTCCCTTACCGATACTGACAATAACAGCGTTGACTTTAAACAAGCTGATTACCGGGGAAGAATTCCCACAGTAAGCGGTATGGGTGACGCACAGTTGTATAAATATTGGCCGCGAAATAAAGCTGCCGGCCCGTGGAATCCCATTACCGGTGAAAATTATTAGTATTATTTTGTATATTGAATAATGATTTAAACACTCCGGCATACCGCTCGTTTCTGCGGTGCGGCCGGAGTTGTATTACCGGTTCAAATTTCTGGAGGAGGTACTATGTTTAAAAAACTAATTTTTACAACCTGTTCTTTCTTAATTCTTATGGTTTTTTCGTCATGTCCGAATCCGGCAGATCTAAGGAACATCCATGAGGCAGGACCTTTCTCTATGTCCGTGGCGGCAGGATCGTATCCGGCGCCTTTTAACCTTACCATAACAGCGCCGGAAGGCAGTGTTATATATTATTCGTTAAATGACGGAAGTATTCCGTCTCCGGAAAAAGTCGATAATAAAACCATATTTTTATACAAGGGCCCCATCCGCATTACCAACCGTACGGATCCCGCAGGCAAAAAAAATATTTTATCATCGGAAGAAAATCTGATGAAGATGTACCGTTTAAAAGACGACGGCGATCCGGGATCTGAATATGTACCTACCAACTATATTCCCAATGATGATCAGGTTCCCAAGGCAACTGTAGTCCGCGCTATGTATGTTGATTCAAACGGAGAACGAAGCAGTGTAATCACCAGGACATTTTTCGTAGACGCTCCCGGCTGGTACAGTTTAAATAAATTCGGAAATACCCGCATTATATCCCTGGTTACCGATCCATCCAACCTGCTTGATGATGAGAAAGGAATTTTTGTCAGGGGAGTGGGTAATACTTTTATGACAGCGGATCCCGGTAAAGATCTTCCGCCGGGTCTGGTATCCTATAATTTCAGGCAAAGCGGGCTTGATTGGGAACGTGATGTAAATTTTGAAATATTTGACGGCTCAGGTACGAGCCGGACCCTTAAAATCGCAACAGAAGCAGGTATGCGTGTCAAGGGAGGTTATTCACGGGAGTTTCCGCAAAGAGGGTTAAATATTTATTTAAGGGGAGGCAAGTACGGTATTGCTCCAAACGGTTTGAGTTCAATAAAAAATATGAACTTGATCACAGATTCAAAGAAAGCGAACGGGATGCCGATGACCGAATACAAACAATTTACTTTGCGGAATGGCGGAAACGATACTGAATTTACCAAGATTTTTGATCTTGTAGCGGAGGAGATAGTAAGGGATCGCAATTTTGATACCCAGACCGGCGTACCTTGTGTTGTTTTTATTAACGGTGAATATTGGGGCCCAATGATTCTTGTTGATAAATACAGTGATAATCAGGTTGGGTATAAATTCGGAGTTAATAATAGTAACGTTATAATAATTAAAACAAGTTTGCTATCCTCAGGCCTGCCCGAAGATTTTCCTTTTTATGAGTATGACTATATGGGCTACAGTGATCTTGATATGACAGATCCCGACGTCTTTGATAGCTTTTGTAATATTGTCGATATTGATAACTATATAGATTATTGGGCTTCGCAAATTTTCCTTTTTAACCAGGATTGGCCGGCCAATAATAATCAGATTTGGAGAACCCGTACAAAAGAAAACGATTTTTACGGCGACACAAGGTGGCGTTACCAGATGTATGACTGTGATGATACTTTAGGATTCGAAGTATTTATGAGCGCATACAACCCGACTCATCTTATAGATATTACTACCCTTGATTCCATAAAAAGGCTGCTTAATTTTAACGGCGGTGTGTATGCAGACGGCGCCGGCGGATCGGAGAACCGGCTCTTCCAGGCCTTGCTTTGCAACCAGGAATTCTGCAGGCGTTTTGTCAATGTAATGATGGATCTTTATAATGTTAATTTTAACAAGACCAACAGCAGGGCAGTATTAAGTAAATATATCAATTTGATGCACCCCTTAATGGGAGACGGCATAACAGCCGGCGTAGATAATTACAGCGAACAGCCCAGTTATTATCAAAGATGGGGTTTACCCGATCCCTATTCACCCTGGACAGGAGTTTTTGAATATTATGTCAATGTAATCAGTCAATTTCTGGATAAAATGCCGGATTATATGGTAGAAACATATTTACCGTATTATTTTGGTGGGTATAATAAACCTCTCAGCGCTTTTCAGGGCGGCGGCCCTTACACTCTTAATGATACCGCTTCCGCAGCTTCTCCCAATTACGGTATGCAAATTCCAAATTGGACAAATGTTTCCAAAGATGATTTGCACTATGTTACGATAGCGGCAGGTTCAAGAGACATCAAAATCAATACGATTACCGCTTCCTCCGGCTGGACCGGAAGATATTACGGCAAAAATGCAATTACATTAACAGCAATCGCTCCGGTTGCCGGAGCTACATGGAAAATTACAGGCGGAACCGGTTCCATAATCGGGAGTGTATCAGGTTCACAGGTAAATGTTACTTTCAGCACCGATATTACGGTATCGTATAATTAATGCAAATTGAAAAATATTTGCAGTTATATGGAGATAAAATATGCAGTTAACACTGGAAGTCTCTGATACTGCCAATGTGTCCCAAACAGATGCTCAAATACTTTTTGTGATGAAACTTTTTGAAACAGATAAATTATCTCTGGGAAAAGCTGCTGAAGTTGCAGGTCTTTCGTACAGAGCTTTTTATGAATTATTGGTAAGGTATGGAATCCCTGTAGTAAGTATGACCGAAGATGATGTAAAACTGGAAATTAAAAATACCCTAAACTCCCGATAGGGTAATTATTTCGGATACTGCTTGCTTAAATTGAAAATACCTTGCTAATAATGGATGATAAACGCGCAAGGCAGGTTGCTCTTGGTTTTGAGCAAGAAATAACCGGAACATTAGGTCTGCTTATTCAAGCTTTTAGAAAAGGTATAATAAGTGATATAGATTCAATTGTCGCATACTTGCAGGAAATTGGTTTCCGATTACCGCCCAATACTGAATCATTAATTAAAGCAATAATAAATGACAAAAAACGTAGTTGAATAATTTATTCCAGTCCTTCCGCCAATTTTTCCATAAAGAATGTTTCAAATAAGGATATTATATCTTCCTTATAATGGGGTTATCTGAACTCTTCAGATAACCCCATTGCCGTAAACTTATTTGAACGTCAGCTGGTAATAATAATAATTAGGACTTGTTGAAATCGTAATTACCTCATAGGTAGCCTGGATACCGGCTCTGGTATAGGTTGTTATACCCTGCTGTGTTGATGCTATTGTCCAGGAACTGTCAAAATATTGGGTTGTTAAATCATTGCCGGAATTTGCAGATCCATAAAACCGTATGGTCAAGGTTTTGGTTCCGGTGCTGTTATAAACATAGGTTATATATGGATAACTAGTCGGAATGCTTGACCACGCGCTGTTTGTTAACCCAAAATTACTCAATATTGTACTGCTGGGCCAGCCGGTCTGACATTCGGTAGCAGGCCTCGGTGTAAATGTTAATTGATAGTAGAAGTATGACGGATCTGCTGTATCAAATATTTCAAAAATAGCTCTAATACCGCCTCTGGTATAAACGAACTTGGTGGATGTAGATTCCGATGTCAGTTCCCATGTGTCATCAAAGTAGTAGCCTGTAACATCAGTCTGGGCAGAACCGGATCCATAAAACCTTATATTTAGGGATGTACCGGGATTATAAGTATAGACTGTATAGGGTTCACTTGTTGGCTCACTTGCCCATGCGGAATTTGTCAAGCCAAACGCGGTCATTGTTGCCGAATCCGGCCAGCCTGGTTTGCAGTCAGTTCTTGGTGTAAAGATAAACTGGAAGTTTCCGTTCAGTGAATCAGTTTCATCAAATACTGCTTTGATACTACCTCTTGTAAAGGTTTGAGTATTGGTTCCTGTAACTTCCCATGCTCCGTAAAAATAGTCGGCGGGAATGGTTGCCTGGGTATTGGCCGAGGCTGTAAACCGTATGGTCAGGGATTTGGGTTGTTTAACATTGTTATTATAGGGATCAGGGGTATTACCATCCCAGTAAATATAGGAAATGTTGCTGAAATTTGAAGGTACTGTTGTCCAGCAGCTGTTGGTCAATCCAAAATCTCCCCTTATTGTAGCGTCCGGCCAGCCGTCCTTTATGCAGGAATTGGAAATTCTAATCGTGTAGAACGGTCTATAAGTAAAGTCGATGTTAACACTGTTGGATAATCCGCTGGATGCTTTTGTGTAATTGAGGATGTCCGCTGTCGAACTGTCATTCAATACCCAGCCGTTGGTGCTAAAGTAATTTGTAATTGCCGTTTCAATTGCAGTATCTGTTGATCCGAAGGTTCTGTAGAATCTTAATGTCAGATATTGTCCATATTTATCGGTTGGTTCGACAACATAGGACGGATACAGCACATTCGTAAACTGGCTCATATTGCCAAGGCCGTATGTAGTTAGATTGCTTGTAGGCCAGCCTTGAGTACCCGGAATTGTGAATGTAACATCCAAATCATAATAACTGCGGGAACTGGGCTGGTAACGGGTAATTACCGCATTGGCGTAACCTCTTCTTAAATCCAGGGAGTTTTCGTCAATGTTAAAGACCCAGTTGTTACCGGGTTTGTAGGTACTGTCATCCCTGAAATACTGGCTGACTTCATTTACCGATGAACCTGCATAATACCTGATTTTAAGGGTTCTGGTTGTACTTCCCGGTACCATTTCATATGTAACAAAGTCAACATCCGCCGGCATGGTTGTAGTCATTCCGTGCAGGCCGTAACTTTCTAGAATGTTACTTGCGGGCCAGCCCGTTGTCTTTGAATTTTTTGTAAATACCAGCTGGTAATATGTATTTGCCGCCGCCGGGTCCACCATTGAATAAGACAGGTTATTGTCGCTTCTGCTGTATGTTCCCGGTCCTTCCGCAAACCAGTCATAGAAATAGTTATTTTCCAAATCTCTTCCCGAACCAATATCCGGATCTGTAGTTCCGTAAAACCTGATCGTCAACGAGCTTGGTTTTCCGGTGCTTGGATAATCATCGCTGTCTGAATATGTCATATACTTTGTACTGGTCGGAGGATCCAGCCATGGAGAATCCTGGATAAGTCCGTATTTGGTCCTTACATCAATGCCGGGCCATTTTAATTTGCAATCGTCCCTTTCCGTAAAGGTTATATCATGGTAATGGTAAGTACCCGAATTAGTTTCGTTAAATGACGCCCTAAAACCGCCCCTTGTATAATCTTTGATGTTGTTAGTCTGGACAGTTGAGTCTACTGCTTCCCAGGCTTCACTGAAATAATCCGGTTTAATACTGTCAATATTGAAATTTTTATAGAACCTTAAGGTAAGTGAAGGTTTGGGTATGATGTTGTTGTTATATGGATCCGGAGTTAAACCGTCAAAGTATTTATAGGTAAAATTTTCCCAATCCTGCGGCGGCATATCATCCCAGATATCGTAGACATCGCCCTGGGACAGACCGAATTGTTCCCTTTTGTCCCTGTCGGGCCATCCAGCTTTTAATGTCAGATCCTTGGTAATATTTACGTTATAATACTGTTGAACCCGGTTCAATGATCCGTCATAAATACTCTTGTTATACTTGTTGGTGCTTTCTGTCGGGGTTATGTTAATCGTTCCGTCCGGACACCATGTACTGAATAAATTACCGGCGTCTGTTTCGCGGCCGCTTGATTTATCATAGTACCTTATATTTAAATATGTTTCCTGAAGACCTGTTACCGTATTCAATCCAGTTACTTCGCTGTATGCCGGAAATCTTGCGTATTTCGGTTCCTTTTCTATCATATCGCGTATGTAGTATTTATCCACCAGGGGGATATCGAGCCCCTGATCATCCTTGGACATGGTAGTATCGTTCGGCCATCCCGCAAAAACACCGTCCGGGTTAACAAAT